>NZ_JAIUHE010000016.1:0-158542 GCF_020164995.1 Mesorhizobium sp. CO1-1-11 | reverse complement strand
GGCTGAAAACTATCTTGCCGCTCTCAAACTCGTCGCAGTCCGCCTCTGGTTACGCGATAATGAGTCTACGGCCTAGCGCCGCGACGGTGGGATCGCTCACCTGGCTCACCTCGCAGGTCTATTTTCAGGAGAAGAGGCTGATCCTGGTCGTCGGCCTAGTGGCTTTGATCGCGCTTGTCTTGCTGGATCGCCTCCAGGGGGCAAGGACGGATCAGCCAGGAAGCGGGTGGTTCAGAGCCTATTTATCGCTCGTTCCGTGCTTTTTCTTCCTTGTCTATGTCTACCTCGAAAATGTTTTCGGCTATTTCGATTGGGCAGCGATGTTCATGCATGTCGACGCCGGAGTTCTCACCCCCAGTGTCGTTCTTGAGTATTTGATGAATACTGGAAGCACGATCCTGATCATTGCCGCCGGTCTTTTCGGTCTTGGCGCACTGAAGGCGCGCGGCACGCTGACAAGAGGATTGGACGTTGCCTTGATGGCATTCTTCCTGGCGGCAAACCCGATGCTGACACGTCCGATCGCGGCAGCGATCCATCCCAACCCGCTGCATGATTTCCTGTCCAAGCAGTTCGTCGATGTCACTTCTTTGACAAAGCCGGCTGAAACAGCGTCGGCGACCGCCGCGCCAAAGAACCTCATTCATATTTTCATTGAGAGCGCCGAGCGCACCTACATGAACGAGGCGGAGTTCGGCGACGTCATGGGTCCGCTGCTCGAATTCGACAGGCGTGGCGTTTCGGCGACCAACATGGTGCAACTTGCCTATACCAACAACTCCATCTCAGGGATGGTCGCTGCGAACTGTGGAACGCCGCTGCTGATATCGTTCTTCACGACGCGCCAGTACCTGGAGGAGAATTCGCAATTCCTGCCAGGACTGACCTGCCTGGGCGACGTTCTGAAGGCGCGGGGCTATCAGCAGAACTTTATTACCGGTTGGCCGCTCAACTTCACCGGTCAGGGCACATTCTATTCCACCCATGGCTACTCATCGCTTTTTGGGGGATCCGAAGTGGTGGCCGCCATCGCGGGGCGCGGCAACGCTTTTGGCGCCGACGACGCCGAAGTTCTGGATATGAGCTTCGGCGTCTTGCGCCGAGTGCAGCGGGACGGCAAACCGTTCTCGCTCACGATCGCCGTCAGCGGCGGGCATGCGATGGACGGCTACCTGACCGACAAATGCATCGGCAAGACGGGACTTCCTCCGCAGACCCCCAACATTCTCCATGCCGTGAAATGCACGAACATGCTCATCGCGGACTTCATTCACAAAGCCGAAGCCGCGGGTCTGATGAGGAACACTGTCCTGGCCTTGCAAAGCGACCACCTCAGCGCGCCGAGCACGGTAACGGATCGCTTGAACAATTATGAACGCCGCAACTTCTTCTCGCTGTCGGGCGATGGCATTCCTTCCAAAACCTATACCGGGCTTGCGGGCACGATTGACATATTTCCCACCATTCTTGACGCGCTGGGGGTGCCGCTCTCGAATGACCAGGCTGCCCTTGGCGTTTCGCTGCTTGGGGATCGACCGACGCTGAGCCGGGCACTTGGACAGGACCAGTTCGATGACGCTATCTATGCCGAGGATGTGCTCGTCAGGTCATTCTGGCAGTTGAAACCGACACGGACCGCCGTGGCGTCCGAGGCTGAGTCGCGTTAATGCGCGCCTGCGTTTGTTCGCCGCTAGATAGCGCCTACCTGGCCGAGGCCTCAACCCGATCAAGGCGATCGCCGAGACAAGAGTTCTGCTCTGTCGCGCTTCTCGGATGTCTGTCAAAATCATGCTGTCCAAGAATCGGTAGAAAATAACCAATCCAATGAGCGAAGACCTTCCCATCCTCTCTCCCGCCGAAGCCCGCGTGCTCGGCTGCCTGATCGAGAAGAAGGAGCTGACGCCGGACGTCTATCCGCTGACGCTCAACGCGGCACTTGCCGCGGCCAACCAGAAGACGGCGCGCGAGCCTGTCATGGCGCTGGAACAGACGGAGGTGCACAGGGCGTTGAAGCTGCTGGAGCAGAAAGGACTGGTCCGGCAGATGTTCGGTTCGCGCGTCGAGCGCTACGAGCATCAGATGGCGCAGCGTTTCTCACTGACCACGCCGCAGACCGCGTTGCTCGGTCTGCTCTTGCTGCGCGGACCGCAGACGGCACATGAACTCCTGGCGCGAGCTGAGCGCATGGCGCGGTTTTCATCGATCGAAGACCTGCGCGGGGAACTCGACATGCTGATCGGCCGCCGGCCGCCATTGGTCCAGGAAATCCCACGCGGGCCGGGCCAGCGCGAGGACCGCTACGTGCATCTGCTCGCCGGTCCAGTGGATGTTGCCGCTCTCTCGGCTCAGCGCAGTGCGCCGGCCGCGCCTGCCTCCGATCTGGAAGCGAGGTTGGAGGCGCTGGAGCAGGAAGTCGCGGCCCTTCGCGCCCGGCTTGATGCGCTGGGCGGTTGAGGCCGCCAATCCGAGACCCCACGAGAGTCCCTTGAGGGGAGATTGGATGCTGCGACCACTTTCGCCAATCTCCGATGCAGAAACGCCGGCCCTGGAGCCGGCGTTTGTCACTTCAGGCCAAGCCCTTCAGCCAAGCCTGGCGTCGAGCGAAACCTTGATCGCGCCAAGCGCTTGAGAGACCGGGCATTCGGCCTTGGCCTTCTCGGCCAATTCCTTGAACTTCGCCGCATCGATGCCGGGCACTTTGCCGACCAGGGTGATGGCGCTGCCGGTGATGCCGGTGCCGGGAACCAGCGTGACCACGGCCTTGGCGTCGAGTTCTTGCGCCGGCGTGCCGTTTTCGGCGAGGAAATGCGAGAGCTGCATGGCGTAGCAGCCGGCATGGGCGGCCGCGATCAGTTCTTCCGGATTGGTGCCGGATTTGCCGCTTTCGTCCTCGAAGCGCGCCTTGAACGAATAGGGCGTACCCTTCAGGGTCCCGCTCTGCGTGTCGAGCGTGCCCTTGCCCTCTTTCAAATTGCCTTTCCAGACGGCGTTTGCGGTGCGGTCCATGAAGTCCTCCTGGGTTGTCGTGAACTTGTCCTGGGTGAGCCAGCGTCCGGCCAACTATAGCGCGCACGTGGGCGAAGACCACTGCGCTGTTTGGACCACGGCACGGTGACGGCCATTTCGGCCTAAAAAAATACCATGCAAAAATGTCGGCCTCCATGCGGGCCGGCCGTCCTGCGGGCGGCCACGGGATTTGTGGCCGGATGGAGGTTGACATGGACAATCTGTTTTTCGCGCTGTGGAAGAGGCCGGGCCACGGGCCTGAGCGACAGGAGGACTTCTGGCTGGACCCGCCGGCGTCCGGCCTCGGCAGGCTGCTGGCGGCGCTTGCCATCATCACGGTCGCGGCATGCCTTCTCGACCATGCGGCAACGGTCGCGGGCAAGGCTGACATGGTTGTCGCCGCAGCCTATGGTTTGTCACAAGAAGGGAGCTCGAAATGAAATATGTCTGCCTGGTCTATGGTGAGGAAAAAGACCTCCATGCGCTGACCGCCGAGGGTGCCGCCAAGCTCGATGCCGACTCGCTGGCCTATGACAGGTCATTGGATCAACAAGGCAAGCTGATCATCGCGCAGGCACTGCAATCGGTGAAGACGTCGAAGACCGTACGGCGGCGCAAGGGCAAGCAGCTGATCACCGACGGCCCGTTCGCAGAAACGAAGGAGCAGTTGCTCGGGTTCGTCATGATCGAAGCGAAGGATCTCGACGAGGCGCTGGACATCGCCGGCGAGATTCCGCTGGCCGAAATCGGCACGATCGAGGTGCGCGCGATCTACAACGTGCCGGGGTCATAATTCCCTGTCATGCGTTGCGCTCCCTTATAAACCTGGGCGTTCGGTTGAGCGAAGGTCCCGTCTTGCCGGGGCTCAATTCTTGCGTGTTGAAGCAAGCCACGAGTTCTCCTATCGTCGCCCAAGACTTTGGGGGATTTGGACATGCCTTTCCTGATTGCTGTCCTTGGCGTGCTCGGAGCGGCGGCATTGTGGTGGTACCGGATGAAGGCGATGAACGACGCCGCGCGCGAGGTCGCCGAAGTCGTCGGGCGCGTTCAAGGCAACATCCGGCGCAAGAAGCTGCGCAAGCAGGCCGCGCTTTCGCCGCTGACGGCGATCGATGATCCGGTGGTGGCGGCAGCGACGCTGATCACCGCGATCGTTTCGGAAGACGGCCCTGTTCTGCCGCGGCGCGAGGCCGTCATTCGCGAGGTGATTTCGCAGATCGCAGCCGGGCCGAAGAAGACCGACGAGGCGGTTGTCTATGCCAAGTGGGCCGCGACCCAGATAGACGACACCACCATCGTCATCGACAAGCTGGCGCCCTTCCTGCGCGAACGCCTCGACCCGAACGAACGGGACGATCTCTTGCAAATGCTGAACCGGGTGGCTCAGGGCGGAGAGCAGAGCCTGAAGATACCCGACCAGCGCATGCTGCGGCTGCGCCAGAAGCTTGGTTTTGAAGTGAACTGAGATCGCCAGCCTCGGCGATCGGCGCGAAACTCCCGCTGCATCCTCATCCCATGGCGGAGCAAGGAGCGAAGCGACGCGGCGCAGCCCACAGGCCGCGACGTCAAGTCAGCGAGACGATCAGATCGCCTCGCCCTTCAGCAGGCGCGGCGTGCCCGCGGATAGTCCCGATGCCTGGCGGATGAAGAACTCCTTCAGCCGCGGCATACGCTCGACGAGACCGAGGCCGATGTCGCGGACGGTGCGCAGCGGGGTGATGTCGTTGGAAAACAGCCGGTTCAGCACATCGGTCGTGATGCCCATCTGCACCGTGTCGAAACGGCGCCATTGCTGATAGCGTTCCAGCACGTCGAGCGCGCCGATGTCCTGGCCGAGCCGGTCGGCCTCGACGATCACCTCGGCAAGGGCGGCCACATCCTTGAAGCCGAGATTGAGCCCCTGGCCGGCGATCGGATGGATGCCGTGGGCGGCATCGCCGGCAAGCGCGATGCGCGGTGCCACGAAGGCGCGCGCGATGGTGAGACCAAGCGGCCAGGCGCGCGGCTTGTCGGCGACGCGGATTTCTCCAAGTTTCAGCCCAAAACGTTGTTCAAGTTCGTGTTCGAAGACGAGATCGTCGCCTTCGACGAGCGTTTTCGCATCTTCCGCCCGTTCGACCCAGACGATCGAAGAGCGGTTGGTGCCGTCCTCGTCGGGTATCAGCGGCAGCGTGGCGAACGGGCCGGCGGGCAGGAAATGCTCTTCGGCGCGGCCGTTGTGCGGGCGTTCATGGGCCACGGTGCAGACGATGCCGGACTGACCGTATTCCCACTTGACCGTCTTGATGCCGGCCATGTCGCGCAGTTTCGAATTGACACCATCGGCGGCAACCAGCAACCGCGCCGCCAACGTGGCGCCGTCCGCCAGATGCACTGACATGCCGGCTCCATTGGTCTCAAAACCTTGCACCGCCACGCCTTCGATGATGTCGATGCCGAGCTGTTCGGCTTTGGCCCGCAAGGCGCCGTTCAACGCCCTGTTGGCGACCATATGCGCGAAAGGCTCACCCGGCGCCACCTCGCCGCCGAAGGTCAGGAAGACCGGGCGCACCGGATCGGCGCTGCGTGAATCGGTGATGATCATCTCAGTGATCGCCTGCGCCTTCGGCGCGATCTCGGCCCAGACGCCGAGCTGGTCGAGCATGCGGCAGGCCGCCGCGGCGATGGCGGAAGCGCGGCCATCCCTTTGCCAGGAACCGGCGGGCGCCGCGTCGACCAGCGCCACGGCGAGGCCCGGGCGAGCCTGTTTCAGCGAGACCGCGGCGGCCAGGCCGACATAGCCGGCACCCGCGACGAGAACATCGATCCTGGATCTGGCCTTGGCGTCCGCCTTGCGTTCCATTGTCTTGGCTCCTTGCGCGCCTACGGGGCTTGCGCCCTTGACGGCTCGTTCTTCCTGTCGGAAACCGCCATAGCAATTTTGCGGCGAGGTCACAAAACATGACGGCGGCGATCGACGAGCTTCTGCGCATTCTCGACCTCGAGAAGCTGGAACACAATCTGTATCGTGGTCGCAGCCCCCAGGTGGAGTGGCAGCGCGTGTTCGGCGGCCAGACCATCGCGCAGGCGCTGGTGGCGGCGCAGCGAACGGTGGAGCCCGACCGTTTCGTGCATTCGCTGCATGGCTATTTCATGCGCCCGGGCGACATCAAGGTGCCGATCATCTACGAGGTCGATCGCATCCGCGACGGCGGTTCCTTCACCACGCGGAGGGTGCTGGCAATCCAGCACGGACAGGCGATCTTTTCGCTGGAAGCCTCGTTCCAGGTCGACGAGAAGGGGCTCGAGCACCAGTTCGCGCTACCTGACGACGTGCCGCCGCCGGAAGGGCTGAAGACGCAGCGCCAGCTGCTCGAAACGGCCGACCGGGTGCCGGAGGCGGTTCGCCGTTTCTGGGCGCGCGAGCGGCCGCTTGAGTTGCGGCCGGTCAACCTCCAGCACTATGAAAGCCGCGACAAGCTGCCGCCCCGGCAGAATGTCTGGATCCGCCTTGCCGGGCCGGTTCCCGACGACCGCGCGCTGCAGTCGGTGCTGCTCGCCTATCTCTCCGACATGACGCTGCTCGACACCTCGACCTTCGCCCATGGGCGCGGCCTGTTCGACCCCGACATCCAGGCCGCCAGCCTCGACCATTCGATGTGGTTCCATCGGCCGCATTCGCTCGACGGCTGGCTGCTTTATGCGCAGGACAGCCCCTCGAGTTCGGGATCGCGCGGTTTCAGCCGCGGCACGCTCTATGCCCGTGACGGCACGCTGATCGCCTCGATGGCACAGGAAGGGTTGATCCGGCTCAAGCGTTGAGCATTCGCGAGTCTTGTTTGAGCAAGATTCTTTGCGAAAGCCGATTCCATTTTTCCTGATCATGCTCAAAGCCGGCAAATTAGGCAATTTCACAAAATTGCTTAAATTTTAAGCATGCGGCATGCCGCACATGCATACAGCAATTGGCGGCGGGCGCTCCATTCCCTTTGTTTCCAATAGGTTAACGCCCTGCTTCGGCACTTGGCACGGAGCTTGAATCCTTGGGGGCACTCTCCGGCTCTTTGGGATCGGTGAAGTCGTGCAAACGCGGGGCACCGCAACAGCAAAGGGTGAACCTATGAAAATCGTGATGGCAATCATCAAGCCGTTCAAGCTGGACGAGGTACGCGAAGCGCTTACCGCCGTCGGCATCCAGGGCCTGACCGTCACCGAAGTCAAAGGCTACGGGCGTCAGAAGGGGCATACGGAAATCTATCGGGGGGCGGAATACGCGGTCTCTTTCCTGCCGAAGATCAAGATCGAGGTCGCGGTCGCGGCCGACATGGTCGACAAGGCCGTCGAAGCCATCACAGCCGCTGCCAAGACCGGCCAGATCGGCGACGGCAAGATCTTCGTTTTCGGCATCGACCAGGCGGTGCGCATCCGCACCGGCGAAACAGACAGCGACGCGCTCTGAGCGGCGAACACGTATTCCAATGGAGAGTTCAATGAATATTCCTTCCACCTTGAAGACGACGGGACGGGCGGCCCTTCTGGGCACGCTCGCTCTCGCAGCGCTGGGCAGCGTCGCCGCCTTCGCGCAGGAAGCCGCACCCGCTGCCGCTGCCGCGGCACCTGCCGCCGCGCCCACCCCGGTGCTCGATACCGGCAACACCGCCTGGATGCTGACCTCCACGGCGCTGGTGCTGATGATGACCATCCCGGGCCTAGCGCTGTTCTACGGCGGCATGGTGCGCAAGAAGAACGTGCTCGCCACCGTCATGCAGAGTTTCGCCATCACCTGCCTGGTGACGGTGCTATGGTTCATGTTCGGCTATTCGCTGGCCTTTTCCGACGGCGGCGGCATGAATGCCTATCTCGGCGGCACCTCGAAATTCTTCCACCACGGCATCACCACCGCCAGCCTGTGGCTGCCGGGTGTGGCCAACATCCCTGAATTCGTCTTCTCGATGTTTCAGATGACGTTCGCTATCATCACGCCGGCGCTGATTGCCGGCGCCTTCGCCGAACGCTTCAAGTTCTCGGCACTGCTGATCTTCATGGCACTGTGGCTGCTGATCGTCTATGTGCCGATCGCGCATTGGGTCTGGGGTGGCGGCTTCCTCGGTACGGCTGGCGTGCTCGACTTCGCCGGCGGCACGGTCGTTCACATCAATGCCGGTGTCGCGGGCCTCGTCTGTGCACTGGTTCTCGGCAAGCGCGAAGGCTATGGCACCACCAACATGGCGCCGCACAACCTCGTCTATTCGGTCATCGGCGCATCGCTGCTGTGGGTCGGCTGGTTCGGCTTCAACGCCGGTTCGGAACTGGCGGCCGACGGCCTTGCCGGTGCCGCCATGCTCAACACCCAGGTTGCCACCGCCGCCGCGGCACTGGCCTGGATGTTCGCCGAATGGATCATCGCCAAGAAGCCTTCCGTGCTCGGCATCATCTCGGGCGCCGTCGCGGGCCTCGTCGCGGTGACGCCGGCTTCCGGTTTCGTCAACCCGACCGGCGCCTTCATCGTCGGCATCGTCGCCGGCGTCGTCTGCTACCTCTCGGCGGTCAAGGTGAAGCACATGTTCGGCTATGACGACTCGCTCGATGCCTTCGGCGTGCATGGCGTCGGCGGCGTGGTCGGCGCCCTGCTGACCGGCGTGCTTGCTGACCCGGCGATCAACAGCCTCTCGTCGGGCGCTTCTCTCGGCAAGCAGATCTACGGTGTCGCCGTCACCATTGTCTGGACGGCGGTTGCCACCTTCGTCATCCTCTACGTCGTCAAGGCGCTGGTCGGCCTGCGTCCGACGACCCAGGAAGAAGTCGAAGGCCTCGACATCTCCCAGCATGGCGAAGTGGTGCCGTAAGGCATCCTTGCCAACGGGCCGGCGGAACCCTCCTCCCGCCGGCCCCATGTTTGCCGCGCAATTCCGGAGGGAAAACCGCGAAGCCCTTCTGCTGGAATTGCTTTGAAAGCATCCCGTCGTGATGCTCCCGCAAGGAGGTCACGCCTTGAGGCCCGGATCGCTCCGGGCCTCTTTTTTTGCAAATTCGTTCTCGCTTCGTCCGAGTCCGCGCAATCACGTTCGCGTGAAGAAGCTTTTCGAGGAAACATCGACCGCTCTGTCGCCGAACTCAGGAGGCGATCGTCGTTCTGACGCTCGTGATTTTGAAACAGGGAAGGAATTTTCTCATGAACCTCAAGAATATCTGCCTCGGGGCACTCGCACTTTCCATGGTCAGCGGCTTTGCATTTGCCGGCGCACTGGACGAGCCGGACAACATGGCGCCGTTCTTCACCGATTCCAGCATGAAGACCATGAAGCCGATGGAGGAATTCAAGGCGGCTTTCATGGCCATGCCGAAGGAGAAGCAGGACGCCATGATGAAGGAATGCCAGGACGCTGCGATGAGCAAGCCGCACGCCGAGTTCTGCGCCAATGTGAAGATGCTCGGCGGCGCCAGCAAGTAGCACGCTGCCCAGCCCAACGAATGGATGGCGGGCCAGGGCGCCCGCCATTTTTCTTATGGTGCGGTCACTGGTAGATGTCGGTGCCAAAAGGACGGCCCCCACGGTCTTATAGTTAATGCGCCCTTAACCTTCCCACGCCTAGTCTGGCATCCGAATCTGCCGGAGTGCGTCATGCGCTGCGGCCAGGCAATCACTGACGGGGAAGAGCATGCGTTCAGGGGCTTCAGCACCGCTCGCGCTGACCGATACGGGGCACGGCATCCAGGCATTCGCGCGGCGCCAGGTCGGCCGTCTGGTCGGCACCGGCCTGTTCGCGTTCACGGCCTTCGCCGTCGCCAGCCTCGCGACCTGGAACGTCGCCGATCCAAGCTTCTCGCATGCCACCGCCAACATCGTCACCAACGCCATGGGCTATGCCGGCGCGGTGTTCTCCGACCTCGCCATGCAGTTCTTCGGCCTTGCCGCGGTCGCCGCGCTGGTTCCGGCAGTGATCTGGGGATACCTCCTGTTTTCGGCGCGCGGCGTCGACCGGCTGCCCAGGCGCGGGCTGTGCTGGTTCGGTTTCGCGCTGCTCGCCGCCGCCATCGCCGGCTGCATCGTTCCGCCCAAGACCTGGCCGCTGCCCACCGGCCTCGGCGGCGTCTTCGGCGACATGGTGCTAAAGATCCCCGGTGTCCTAATCGGCGGCTATCCAACCGGGCTGGTGGCCAGCGTGCTCGCCATAGTGCTGGCTGCGCCCGCGCTCTGGCTGTTCGCCCATGGCGCGGCGCTGCTCGGGCGCAAGAACGGCTTCGCCGTGATGGAAGAACCGGCCGCCGCGGACCCGCGCGAGGACGAGCTTCTGTTCGACAATGACGAGGACGAGGGCGACGAGGGCATACTGGCGCTCGGCGCAATCACCCATTGGTGGCTTTCTTTCCGCGCGTGGATGCATCGCCGCGCGGTGCGCCGCAGGCAGGAGCGCGACGAGTTCGAACCGGAGATGGAGCCGCGCGCCAGCGCCTGGCGCCGGGCCGCCGAACGCGTCGAGTCGGCCGAGTTCGCCGAGCAGCGCATGAGCCATGACGGCCGCGCCCGTGTCGAACCGGAATTCTTCGCCGCCATGGTCAACGACCGCAGCGTCTCCGTCGACCCGGACGACGACGATGTCTTCGGCCGCGACGACGCGGATATGGATTTCGATGACGAGCCCGTCGCGCAGCGGCGTGCTCCCACGGCCAAGGTCCAGCAGTTCCGTTCCGATGCCGCCACCCGGGTGGAGGCGCCGGCGGCGCGACCGGTACCGGGCGCCCGCGTCCAGCGCGAGGCGCAAACCTCGCTGATCGGCTCCGACACGTTCGAAATGCCGTCGCTGCATTTCCTGTCCGAACCGAAGAATGTCGCGCGCGACCCAAGTCTTTCCAAGGACGCGCTGGAACAGAATGCGCGCCTGCTCGAAGGCGTGCTGGAGGATTTCGGCGTCAAGGGCGAGATCATTGCCGTTCGCCCGGGTCCGGTCGTCACCCTTTACGAACTCGAACCCGCACCGGGCATCAAGTCGTCGCGCGTCATCGGCCTTTCCGACGACATCGCCCGTTCGATGAGCGCGATCGCCTGCCGCGTCGCCGTGGTGCCGGGCCGCAACGCCATCGGCATCGAACTGCCCAACGCCAAGCGCGAAACGGTTTACCTCCGCGAGATCATGGCCAGCCGCGACTTCGAGACGACCAAGGCCAAGCTGGCGCTGGCACTGGGCAAGACCATCAATGGCGAAGCCGTCATCGTCGACATCGCCAAGATGCCGCACGTGCTGGTCGCCGGCACCACCGGTTCGGGCAAGTCGGTCGCCATCAACACCATGATCCTGTCGCTGCTCTACCGTCTCACCCCGCAGGAGTGCCGGCTGATCATGATCGATCCGAAAATGCTCGAACTCTCCGTCTATGACGGCATTCCACATCTGCTGACGCCCGTGGTCACCGACCCGAAGAAGGCGGTGGTGGCGCTGAAATGGACCGTGCGCGAGATGGAGGACCGCTACCGCAAGATGTCCAAGGTCGGCGTGCGCAACATCGACGGCTTCAACGCACGCGTGCAGCAGGCCGAGAAGAAGGGCGAAAAGATCTCGCGCACTGTGCAGACCGGCTTCGACCGCCAGACAGGCGAGGCGATCTACGAGACCGAGGATCTCGATCTCGAGCCGATGCCCTATATCGTCGTCATCATCGACGAAATGGCCGACCTGATGATGGTCGCCGGCAAGGACATCGAAGGCGCGGTGCAGCGCCTGGCGCAAATGGCGCGCGCCGCCGGCATCCACGTCATCATGGCCACGCAACGTCCCTCGGTCGACGTCATCACCGGCACCATCAAGGCCAACTTCCCGACCCGCATCTCCTTCCAGGTGACGTCCAAGATCGACAGCCGCACCATTTTGGGCGAGCAGGGCGCCGAGCAGCTGCTCGGCATGGGCGACATGCTCTACATGGCCGGCGGCGGCCGCATCCAGCGTGTGCACGGGCCGTTCGTCTCCGATGACGAGGTCGAGAAGATCGTCGGGCACCTGAAGCTGCAGGGCGTGCCGGAATATCTCGACGCCATCACCGAGGACGACGGCGAGGACGACGACGAGTCGTCCGGCAAGGGCGGTTCGGGCGGCGGCGGCGGCGGTGGCAATTTCGAGGATTCCGACGACCCTTACGATCAGGCGGTTTCGGTGGTGCTGCGCGACGGCAAGGCCTCGACCAGCTACATCCAGCGGCGTCTGGGCATCGGCTATAACAGAGCCGCCTCGATTATCGAGAAGATGGAAAAGGAAGGCATTGTCGGCCCGGCCAACCATGCCGGAAAACGCGAAATCCTGGTGCCGACAGAAGACGACAAGTTCTGATAGCGCAGAGTTCGCGGCAACTTTGAACCTTCTGGCGCGTTCACCGACTGAGCAGCGATCGCCTCGCCAAACTTCAGCCCAACTGGGGGTTCACGACAGCGACCAAATCAGGAACCGGACGAGAGTGACCGATATGAAAAACGATCTTTCAGCGCTCAGCAATTTTGCCCCGACACGCCGCCAGTTGCTTGGCCTCGGCCTGGTCTTCGCGGGTGCCGCCGCCCTTAACGTGGTGCCCGGATTCGAGTTGCTGGCCTCGGCGCAGGCGGCCGTGCCCGCGGCGGCACAGAAGATCGCCGACCATTTCTCGGCGGTCAAATCGATGAGCGGCGAATTCGTCCAGTTCGGCCCCAAGGGCGAGCAGACCGGCGGAAAATTCTTCCTGGAACGGCCAGGCAAGATCCGCTTCAACTATGACGGGTCCTCGAATTTCCGGGTGATTTCCGACGGCAGATCGGTCGCCATACTCAACAAGAAACTGAACACGTCGGACCTTTATCCGCTGTCGAAGACGCCGCTGAAACTGCTGCTCGACGATCGCATCGACCTCTCCGGCAACCGCGTCAAGAGCGTCAAGGAAGAAGACGACCTCACCACCATCCAGCTTTCCGACAAGTCGGTTTTCGGCAATGCGCGGATCACCATGATGTTCGACCCGAAAACCTATGATTTGCGGCAGTGGACGATCACCGACGCGCAAGGCAAGGACACGACGGTGATGATCTTCAACACCAAGGAAGGCGTCAGCTTCGCGCCCGATACCTTTGCCATCGACTATACGGCCAATCGCGAGCTGAACACCAAGACGCGGTAGGCCCGCCGATAGAGCCAGGCCCGTTAGCGGAGCGGGCTGGCTTGTTTTTGCGGCGCGCGGCTGGCAGTAGAATGGCGATCTCTTGCCGGACCCCTCCGCATGCCCTTTTCGATCGCCACCTGGAATATCAACTCCGTGCGCCTGCGCATGCCGATCGTCGAACGCCTGCTCGATGAGTACGCGCCCGATGTGCTCTGCCTGCAGGAAACCAAGGTCCCGGACGAGCTCTTTCCCGAAAAAGCCTTTCGCAAAGTCGGCTATCCCTACATCGCGTTCCATGGCCAGAAGGGCTATCACGGCGTGGCGACGGTGGCGCGGCGGCCGATCGAGGTGGTCGAAAAGCGCCGCTTCTGCGATATCGAGGACAGCCGCCACCTGTCGGTGACGGTACAGGCCGGCGGCAAGACCATCCTGGTGCACAATTTCTACGTGCCCGCAGGTGGCGACGAGCCGGATCCCGAGATCAACAGGAAGTTCAGGCATAAGCTCGATTTCGTCGCCGAGATGAACGCCATCCGGGCCGAGCATGGCGAGGTATCGGCGTCGGTGCTGGTCGGGGACCTCAATATCGCGCCGCTGGAGCATGATGTCTGGTCGCACAAGCAATTGCTCAACGTGGTCAGCCACACGCCGGTCGAGACCGAAAACTTCGAGGCGATGCGGCGCGCCGGCGGCTGGGTCGACCTGATGCGGCACAACGTGCCACCGGAACAGAAGCTCTATACCTGGTGGAGTTATCGCGCGCAGGATTGGGAGGCGTCCAATCGCGGCCGGCGGCTCGACCATGTCTGGTCGTCACCAAACCTGGTGCCCAGTTTTGCCGGCTATGAGATCCTTAGAGCCGCCCGTGGCTGGGACCGGCCGTCGGACCATGTGCCAGTGATTGCCCGGTTCGCCCTGGATTAAGTTTATGATATTCAGGTGAAGCCGGCCTGCAAACGGCGGCTTCCTGCGCTTCCCAGTTCTACTACGTCGCAGTAGAACTGTGCTCACGTACTTTAGTACGCTTCTCGGAGTCCGCCGTTTTCGCCTCGGCCTGACCTGAATCTCGACACCTGCGGCGTCAAATGCCAGGTCAACCCGAAAATCGTGGCGCCAATTCCTCGATGCGGCGGATCATGTCGTGGAATTCCTCGGAGATGCGCCGATGCAGCTTCACCGCCAATTCCGGGTATTCCTCCAGGATGCGCCGGAACATCTTGCGGCTCAGCCTTATCACTTCCGAGTCGATTTCGGCCGAGGCGCTGGTCAGCCGGTTGGTATCGGCGATCAGCGCCAGCTCGCTAAGCATCGTGCCTGGGCCGACCTTGCCGATCGGGATGCGCTCGCCATCCTGCTCGCGATAGAGCACGATGCGCCCGCTGACCACGACATAGGCCGAGTCGGCCACGTCGTCCTCGCGATAAAGCTTGTGGTCGGCCTGCACCAAAGTGGTCTCGGCACCGAAGGCGAGCAGGCGCAACTGTTCCTGCGTGAAGCCCTCGAAAAGCCTCACGGCGGACAGGATGCGGATGTCGTCATCCAGCGCCATCTAGCTGTGTCCCCGAACGGTCAGTCCAATCCCTCCTCTGCGGTACGATCCCAGAATCCCCCTCCAACAGGATCGTACCCGAAAGCGGCCCCGCCCGAACCGCTCATTTGAATGGTGAAATGTTTAAGGAACCAGCTTGTAGCCGCCGCTTTCTGTCACAAGAATTTCAGCATTGGAAGGATCGCGCTCGATCTTCTGGCGCAGACGGTAGACATGGGTTTCCAGGGTATGCGTGGTGACGCCGGAATTGTATCCCCACACTTCCTCCAGCAGCACGTCGCGGGTCACCACCTTCTGGTCGGCGCGATAGAGATACTTGATGATCGAGGCTTCCTTTTCCGTCAGCCGCACCTTGCCGCCGCGCTGGTCGATGAGCAGTTTCTGGCTGGGCTTGAAGGTGTAGGGGCCGACCGAGAAGGTCGCGTCCTCGCTCTGCTCATGCTGGCGCAGTTGCGCCCGGATACGGGCAAGCAGCACCGCGAAGCGGAACGGTTTGGTCACATAGTCGTTGGCGCCGGCCTCGAGACCCAGAATCGTGTCCGAATCGGTATCGTGGCCGGTCAGCATGATGATGGGCGCCTTGTAGCCGCCCTTGCGCAGGATCTTCACCGCCTCCCGGCCGTCCATGTCGGGCAGACCGACATCCATGATGAGCAGGTCGATGAGCCCGCCGCGCGCAGCGGTGACGCCTTTTGCCGCAGTCGCTTCCTGCAGCACATCGAATTCCTCGTAGAGGGACAGTTGCTCGACCAGTGTGCCGCGCAGGTCGTCATCGTCATCGACGATCAGGATGGTACGTGAGGTCATGGATCAATCCGTTGTTTTGAAAAGTGAATTCAGTTGACCGCTGCGTATTTATGCGGAAGCTGGCCGGCACAATAGCCGATCACAGTGATTTGTTCCGTGGCACGATCATACAAGAAAAAACGCGATCGCAATGCAGCCGGCGCAATTTTGGCAAAAGGGCTGCGCGTGCTGACCGTGCGGGCTCGCCCCGGCCATCCAAGCCAGGGCCTGCTGCAGGCCGGCAAAACAGTGTTTGCGTGCGCGCTGGGGCGTGGCGGCATCTCGGCCGGCAAGCGCGAAGGCGACGGCGCCACGCCGCTCGCTTCGATGCGCATACTGACGGGCTATTTCCGGGGAGATCAGTTTGCCGCCGGGCGCAGAACGCGGCTGGCGATGGCGCCGATCGGGCCGGACCTCGGCTGGTGCGAAGTGCCTGACGACCGCAACTATAACAGGCCGGTCAAGATTCCCTACGGCGCCAGCCACGAACGCATGCGGCGCGACGACCGGCTCTATGACGCCTGCCTGGTGCTCGACTGGAACGTCGCGCCGCGCCGGCGCGGGCGCGGCAGCGCCATCTTCTTCCATCTGGCGCGTCCCGGCTTCACGCCGACGGAAGGTTGCGTGGCGGTGACCGCGCGCACGATGGCGCGGCTCTTGCCGCTGCTGTCGGACCGGACGGTGGTAAGGGTGGTGAGATAGGGGGGGATAGGGAATAGGGAATAGGGAATAGGGAATAGGGAATAGGGAATAGGGAATAGGGAAGTCTTCAGCGGCAGCAGACACGCTCAAGCTGCATCATCCTACTCCCATGCTCGCTTATCCCTTCCTATTTCGCTGCCAGCCGATGTCGAGAAGGCCCAACCGGCCTGTCTCGCGGTCCACGGCCCGGGCGATGTCCCTGCGGCCGGCCCCGATATCGCGCAACTGGCGATCGGAGAGATCCTCGACGTTCTGGTGAGGAAGGTTGACGGCGACCTTGGCCTGCCGCAGCCAGGTACGGGCAGCCGACAGCCAGTCTGGCCGGGCGATGTATGCAGGGCGAAGAGCGATGTGAGACATGAGGTGATCCGTATTCCCCGGAGATCAAATCCGGTTTGATGGTGTCTTTGATGCTGCAATCATGCCGTATTGAAAAACAAACGGGAAACGAGTAGTTCTTGTCTCATCATCAAGTTCTATTTGAGGATTGAGGCTCCATGGACCGCTTCGATCAGGCCGCACGCTGATGGCAGCGCTCTTGCCGGGAACGCGGGCGCTCAGGACGCTGGAGGCGGCGGCCCGGCACCTCAATTTCACCCGCGCCGCCGACGAGCTCGGCCTGACGCCTGCCGCCGTCAGCCACCAGATCAAGGAAATCGAGGATCAGCTCGGCATCGTGCTGTTCACCCGCACCAGCCGCACCATCCGGCTGACGGAGGCGGGCACGGTGCTTTACGAGGCGGCGACCGACACGCTCGACCTGCTTGGCCGCGCCGTGATGCGGGCGCGCAAGATGGCGCGCGGCACCGAATTCCTGAAGGTGACGCTGGACGCGCAGTTCGCGGCGAAATGGCTGATGCGGCGCGTCGAGAATTTCCGCCAGCAGCGGCCGGGCATCGAACTCAGGTTTGACATCGCCTATGGCTTGCGCGATTTCGATCTCGACGACGTCGATGTCGGCATCCGCTTCGGCGCCGGCAAATATCCGGGGCTCAGCGCACACCGCCTGTTCGACAACATCATCATTCCAGTGTGCAGTCCGGGCCTCCTGACATCGGGGCCGCCCCTGCGCGAGCCGCGCGACCTGTTCAACCACACGCTTGCCCATATCGAATGGGCTCGCCAGGGCGTGACATGGCCGAACTGGCGCATGTGGATGGCGGCGGCCGGCATCAACGATTTCGACGACAGCCGCACCGTGGTCTTCGGCACATCGACGGATGCGGTGCAGGCAGCGCTCGACGGCAATGCCGTCGCGCTCGCCGATTTCGCCATGGTGGCAAACGACCTGTCCGAGGGCCGGCTGGTGCGGCCCTTCGAACTTAGCATCAGGGTTGCGCCGGAATATGCCTATTTCCTAGTTTATCCCCAGGCCATGGCCGACGATCCCCGCATTCTCGCCTTCCGCGAATGGATCCTCGAGGAAGTTTCCAGGACGCGAACGACGGACAAACTTTAGACCTTCAGGACCGGGCGTTGTGGCCGAAGATCATGCGTCGGTATTTCTTCACGTTCCATTTCAGCTTCTTGTAGAGCAGCGGCTGCATTTTTCCGGCGACGGAAGTCTGGAACGCGCCGTTTTCGCTGCCTTGCTCGACGATCGGCCGCTCGAACCACAGCATCTCAACGCCCAGCTTTTCGTCCATCTGCTCGATCTGGTGGTCGATCACGGTGTAGATCTTGTGTTGATCGATCCAGGCACAGCGCGCTTCGGCGACCGGACGGGTGATGAGATAGGAATCCGCGCACCTGGCATGCAGTGCCGGGTAGAGCCTCTGACCCCGGCGCAATTTCCAGCTCGGCGTGTAGTAGTTGCTGCCGTTGCCGAGATAGATGACGGCCTTGCGCATCGGGCTGCCGAGTTCGGCCAGCCCTTGCCGGAATTTGGCGACGAAGTCGCGCGCGAGGAAGACGTCATCCTCGAAGACCAGGCAATAGGGCAGGTCGGTTTCGAGGAAGTCGCGCCAGATGCCGACATGCTTCAGCGCCAGCGAGACCTGCGCCGGGTGGACAAAATCGGGAGCGACCAATTCAGCACGGATTTCCGGGGTGATATCCGCCCTGTCCCAGTCGGTGTAGAAGGTGACCGGCACGCCGCGCCGGTCGAACTCGCGCACGATGTGCCGGCGCCGGTCGTCGTAGCCCTGCTTGACGTGACAGATCCTGGTGAACACCAGGTCGCGGGGAAATCCGGACTCGTCCGCCATCGTCAACGCACCGTCAGCTTGCAGCGGCGCCGAACCAGCCGATCACCGCGCCGATGATCAACAGCACGCCAAGCCAGTGACCGCCGTCAATGACAGTCAGGTCCCAGCCGAAATTCTCGTAGCGATGGTTGACCGACAGCGTCGTGGCGACAAAACCCAGCCAAAGCACGAAACCGAAGATCAGTCCGGCCAGCCAGGTCGGCTCACCACCCGTCATCGCGCCGACGACCAGGGCCATGATGTAGGCCATCAGCAGTTCGGCGATGAAGGAGATGACGAAGGGCAGCGGCGATTTCTTCATCGTCGCCGGATCGAGCCTGGCGGCCTTCAGCCAGGGCTTGCTCAACGCCATGTACCAGGCGGCGCCGAACAGCCAGGCCAAGACGGCGGCGGCGATCACCGCCAGCCAATTCACTGCTGAAAAATCCATGAGTTCCCCCTCCTGTTCGGTTTTATGGAAACGCCTGTTCGGCGATTGCGTCAAGCAGTCGCCATACCGTGGTGCGCTTGACTTCGGCATCCTCGAGCGCCCTTGTCACCGGCACCTGATAGACGGCAAGCGGCTCCAGCCCCGATCGCGGCAGATAGGACCGGCCGGGATCGCCGACCAGAATGTCGGCGCCACGCCGTTTGAGCGTCGAAAACCACGGCATCAGCCGGTCGGCGAAGGGTTTGTCGTAGAAGACGTCGCCTGCCAGAACCACGTCCCAGCCCGCATCGGTGCCCACACAGTCCGTGCCGAGGAACGCGATGCCGACGCCGTTGGCCTCGCTGTTGAGGCGGATCGCGGTGGCGCAGAACGGGTCGATGTCGGCGGCGGTTACCTCGGCAGCGCCCGCCTTGGCGACGGCGATGGCGACGAGTCCGGAGCCCGAGGCGAAGTCGAGCACGCGCTTGCCTCGGACCATATCGGGATTGTCGATGACATGGCGGGCGAGGCCCTGGCCGCCCGCCCAGGCAAACGCCCAGAAGGGCGGCGGCAGGCCGATCTCGACCAGTTCGTCCTCTGTCCTCTGCCAGAGATCATGCGCTTCGTCGGCGAGGTGGAGACGAATCTCAGGCACATGCGGCGGCGCCATCAGCGCCGTGTTGTCGAGAATGAATTGCTTGGCGCTATCGGGTGTAAGTGCCGTCACGGCGCAGGCGTCAGGCCGCCCATGCGGCAGACTTCCTTCCATTCGGCCGGGGTCACCGGCTGCACGGAAAGCCGTCCGAGCCGCACCAGCGCCATCTCGGCCAGTTTCGGATTGGCTTTGACTTCTTCCAGCGTCGGCGGGTTCGGCATGTCCCTGACGGCGCGGATGTCGACACACTCCCAGCGCGGATCATCCGACGTGGTGTCGGGATGGGCCAGCGCGCAGACCTCGGCAATGCCGACCACGTTCAGCCCCTCGTTGGAATGGTAGAAGAAGCCGAGATCGCCGACCTGCATGGCCTTCATGTTGTTGCGGGCGGCGTAGTTGCGCACGCCGTCCCATTGGGTGCCGGCCTTGCCCTTGGCCTTCAACGCCTCGAAGGAGAAAACCGAGGGTTCGGATTTGAACAGCCAGTAGTTCATTTTCTCTCCTCCTTGCGGCCCAGTCGCGGGCGCCGCGAATTAACTAGCCGCCGGCTTGTTGAACGTCCAGTTCCACTGGCGGATTTCGACGCTTTCGAACAGGCCGGCCTTGGCATAGGGGTCGGCGGCCGACAGAGCCTGCGCGCTGGCCAGATCAGGCGCCTCGACCACCACGAGGCTGCCATTGGGCTTGCCGTCGGCGTCGAGGAACGGACCGGCAAAGGCCAATTTCTTGTCGCCGTTCAGCCCTTCGAGAAAGGCGACATGCTCGGGCCGCGTGTCGAGGCGCACCTGCAGGCCTCCGGGCTTGTCCTTGCAGATCAGAGCAAACAGCATGGTCTTTCTCCTGGGTGGTTGGATCAGAGTGTGGGATCAATCGTTGGTTTCGGTCTTCAGCGGCCGGGTCATCAGCGCCGTCACGGCCTGCCCGATGGTGATGGTGCCATCCAGTATGGCGGCGACCGCGGCGATGATCGGCGCATCGATTTCGCGCTCGGCGGCGATGCGGGCGGCGATCGCCGCGGTCGGCACGCCCTCCGCCAGCGGCAATCCGGAAAGTGCCTTGCCCTGTCCGAGCGCCAGCCCATAGGCGAAATTGCGCGACTGCGCCGACGAGCAGGTAAGCAGCAGGTCGCCAAGGCCGGAAAGCCCCATCAGGGTCTCGGGCCTGGCGCCGAAGGCGGCACCGATGCGGCGCAGTTCGACGAAGCCGCGCGTCACCATGGCCGCCTGTGCGCTGGCGCCGAGCCCGGCCCCGGTGACAGCGCCGGCGGCGATGGCGAAGACGTTCTTCAAGGCGCCGCCGATCTCGACGCCGATCAAGTCGTCGCTCGAATAGCAGCGCAGGTTTTCAGCCGAAAAACGGGCGGCAAGGTTGGCCGCAAGCGCCTCGTCGCCGGCGGCCACCACCACCGCCGTCGGCAGGCCGCGGGCGACATCGCTGGCAAAGCTCGGCCCCGACAGGGCTGCGACCGGGTTTGGCGGCAAGACTTCGGCAGCGATTGCCGACAGCAAGGCGCCGGTGTCGCGCTCGATGCCCTTGGCGCAAAGCACAAGCGGAATGCCGGCCGGCATATGATTCCTGGCGGCGGCCAGCGTGGCCCGCAACGCCTGAGCCGGCGTCACCGTCAGCACGCAATCGGCCCCAGTGAGGGCTGCCTCCATGTCGCTCGTCGCCTCGATGCCGGGCGCGATGGCGATGCCCGGGAGATAGCGTGGGTTCTCGCCCCGGCCGATCGCGGCCACGGTTTCAGGATCACGCGCGAACAGCCGCACCGTATGGCCGGCGCGCAGCATGGCCAGCGCCAGCGCCGTGCCCCAGGCGCCGCCGCCGAGCACGGCGACATGCCAGCCGCTTTTGCCCGGACCCTCGCTGTTCGTGGCTCGATCGGTCATGCCTTGGCTCCGCGACGGCCGGAGCCGACCATTGGCGCCGAGACGCTGTCCAGCGGCCAGCGCGAGCGCGGCACGAAATCGAAGCCGTTCTCCTGCGCCATGCCTTCTCGCAGACGTTCGATACCGGCCCAGGCGATCATCGCCGCGTTGTCGGTGCAAAGCTTCAGGGGTGGCGCGACGAAGCTGAAACCGGCGTCGGTGCAAAGCCGCTCCAGCGTTGTCTTGACCGTGCGGTTGGCGGCGACGCCGCCGGCGACGACCAGCGCCGGGTTTTTCGTGCCAGGGAATGTTTCGCGAAAGCGTTCCAGCGCGCGAGAAACACGGTCGGCGAGCACATCGGCGACGGCCGCCTGGAACGAGGCGCAGATGTCGGCGACATCCTGGTCGCTCAAGGGCTCGATCGCGGTCGCCGCCTGGCGCACCGCGGTCTTCAGGCCGGAGAAGGAGAAATCGGGCTGCGCCGAGCCTTTCATCGGCCGCGGGAAGGCAAAACGCGAGGCATTGCCCGACAGCGCTGCCTTCTCGACATTGGGACCGCCGGGATAGGGCAGGCCGAGCATTTTGGCGGTCTTGTCGAAGGCTTCGCCGAGCGCGTCATCGATGGTGGTGGCCCAGCGCTGGTAGTCGCCAACGCCGCGCACGGCCAAAATCTGCGTATGGCCGCCGGAGACCAGCAGCAAGAGATAAGGGAATTCGAGCCCGTCGGTCAGCCGCGCCGTCAAGGCGTGGCCTTCGAGGTGATTGACGGCGATCAGCGGCTTGCCGGCCGCCGCGGCGATCGCCTTGGCCGTCATCAACCCGACGATCAGTCCGCCGACGAGGCCTGGTCCGGCGGTCGCGGCGATCGCATCGAGCTCGGCCAGTGCCATGCCCGCATCGGCGAGTGCGGTCTCGATAATGCCGTCCAGTGCCTCGACGTGGGCGCGCGCGGCGATCTCCGGCACGACGCCGCCGAAGGCGGCATGTTCCTCGATCTGGGAGAGCACGATGTTGGACAGGATTTTCGGCGCGGCATCGCCCTCCAGCGCCACGACGCTGGCGGCGGTCTCATCGCAACTCGTCTCAATGCCCAGAACGCGGATCAATTCGTCGCTCTCTCCAGAGATTGTATGTCAGGGCGTTCCTCGTTAGGAGAGTGCCCGGAAACGCAAAGCCAGCCGGGGGTTATCACGGACCGCGCGCCATGCAAACAATCTTGAAAATCGGAACACGCGGCAGCCCGCTGGCATTGGCGCAGGCGCATGAAACACAGGCGCGGCTGATGGCCGCGCACGGCATGCCGGCGGAGGCGTTCGAGGTCGTCGTCATCTCGACCAGCGGCGACCGCATCCAGGACCGGCCGCTGTCGGAGGCTGGCGGCAAAGGCCTGTTCACCAAGGAAATCGAGGAAGCCCTGCTCGCCGGCGCGATCGACATCGCCGTGCACTCGTCAAAGGACATGCCGACGCAATTGCCGCCCGGCCTGGAACTCTCCGCCTTCCTGCCGCGCGAGGATGCGCGCGATGCCTTTGTCGGCAGGGCGGCAAGAACGATCGCGGAACTGCCCAAAGGGGCGAAAGTCGGCTCCTCGTCGCTGCGGCGGCAGGCGTTGATCCGCCGCATGCGGCCGGACCTCGACGTGGTGATGTTCCGCGGCAATGTGCAGACGCGGCTGCGCAAGCTGGACGAAGAAGTCGCGAGCGGCACCATCCTTGCCTATGCCGGCCTGAAGCGGCTGGGCCTGGAAGATGTTGCCACCGATTTGATGCCGCTGGACAGCTTCCCGCCGGCACCAGGCCAGGGTGCGATCGGCATCGAGACACGGATCGGCGACCGCGATGTCGAGAAGATGCTGGTGGCGATCCACGATGTGGCGACAGGGCAGGCACTCGCCTGCGAGCGCGCTTTCCTGGCGGCGCTCGATGGCTCCTGCCGCACGCCTATCGCCGGCTATGCCGCGATCAAGGCCGGAAAGCTCTCTTTCGCCGGGCTGATCATCTCGCCCGACGGCACGCAGTCGCACGCGGTCGAGCTACAAGGGCTGGCACAGGACGCCGCCCGCATCGGTAATGAAGCGGCGCGGACGGTGCGTGCCAAGGCCGGCGAAAAGTTCTTCCACGGCTGGCTCTGAAGATGCTCCGCGTGCTGGTCACCAGACCGGAGCCGGGTGCGTCGCGCACCGCGCGAAAGCTGGAGGAGATGGGTTTTGAGCCTCTTCTCCTGCCGTTGACGGAGACGAAGGCGTTGCCGGTCGATGCCAAGGCGGTTTCGGACGACGTGGCAGTCGTCGCCATCACCAGCGCTAATGCGGTGCGCCACGCCCCCAGAGATCTGATTGCGGTGCTGTCCAATCTGCCTTGTCATGCTGTCGGCAGGAGGACCGCGGAGGCCGCGCGCAAAGCCGGCTTTCTCTCGGTCAATGAGGGGCCCGGCGATGCCGAGGCGCTGGCCGACGGCATGGCAATCGCGTTTTCCGGCAAAACAATCGTCTATCTCTGCGGGCGCGTGCGGTTTCCCGCCTTCGAGCAGAAGCTGGAAGCAGCTCACGCCCAGGTCCATGCCGTCGAGACTTATGACACGCTTGCGGTGAGCTATTCGGACGAAGCGATCCTTCCTCTGATATCAGGCCAATCCGTCGATGCGGTGCTGCTCTATTCGGCCATGGCCGCTGCCGAAATGCAGATACTGGCCAGGCGACCTGCCCTGCGGCAGGCCTTTGAAAAGACCCGTTTTTTCGCTCTTTCCGCGCGCATTGCCGCCGCTTTCCGCGACAGCACCGGCAAAGCAATGCACGTTGCCGCGCGGCCCGACGAGGAGGCGCTGCTGGCACTTTTGCGGGCACGGCCCTGACCCGCGTCATCACACCGCCCCTTTTCACCGCTTGGTGATGTGCTAGACCCTTTCTGAACCATCACGCGCCGCCAGGCGTTGAGACGAAGCGAATTTGCGGAGCCCCTGCATGGTCAAGACGCCGAAGATGCGACACTCGAAAGGCCGCCGCGAGCCGGTGACCATCGATCTCGATCCGGGCGCCGTCTCACGCATCGTCGACGAGGATGCCGCCAAGAATACCGCCCAGACCGACGAGGCGAAGGCCGAGGAAGCGGCGAACGCCTCGCGGCCAGAGCAGCCGGACGAGCCGGTACATGCCGATCAGGCGGATCTCGAACCTTGGGAGCATGGCGATGCAGCCGCCGGGCAGCCTGGCACCGACGCGCCACCGCAAGCCGAGGCCAAATCCACTGAGCCGGAAATGCCTTATCCCGGTTCGGATACACCCCCCAACCGCGCCAAGGCTTCCGACTACAATTTCGAGGATGCAACCGCCAAAACCGCCGAGACCAAGGCGGCTTTCGGTAAAACCGACGCAGGGAGCGAACCGATGGTCACGCAGCCGAAGCGGGGCGGCCTCAACGGCATCGCCGCCGGCATCATCGGTGGTGTCATCGCCCTGGTCGGCGCCGGTAGCCTGCAATTTACCGGCCTGCTCGGTGCGCCGGGTGCCGCTCCCGGTGTCTCGCTCGACGGCGTCAATGGCGAGATCGCCTCGTTGAAAAGCGAAATCGCGGATATGAGGGAAGCCGGCGGCAGCGGCGGTGCATCGGCCAAGGTCGACGGCCTGTCGTCGGCGCTGGATCAGGTCAAGAGCGATGTCGCGGCGCTGAAATCAGCGGTCGAACAGGGTGGCGCGGGCGACAATGCCGGGCTTGCCGCGCTGGGCGACAAAGTCAAGCAGATCGAAACCTCGGTGGCGGCCCTCGGCAAGGCCGGCAGCGCGGCGCCTGTCGATCTCGGCCCGCTCAACGAAAAGCTGGCGGGTCTCGATGCGCTGGTGAAGTCGACGGGCGAGGCGGCGAAGGCACAGGAAGGCCGTCTCTCCGCGTTGGAGCAGTCGGTGTCGCAGCTTTCCGGCAAGGTCGATGCGCAGGCGTCGCAGCCAAAGATCGCACTCGCCATCGCGGCCTCGGCGCTGAAGGCGGCGCTCGACCGCGGCGCGCCGTTTTCAGCCGAACTCGATACGCTGGCCGCGATTTCGCCTAATGCACCTGAACTCGCGACCTTGCGGCCCTATGCCGAAAAGGGCGTGCCGACCCATACCGAGATCGCCTCGCAGATGGACGCCGCCGCCAATGCCATGGTCGCCGCCGCGACCCCGGTCGATCAGAATGCCGGCTTCCTTCAGACCCTGATGTCGAGCGCTGAATCGCTGGTCAAGGTCCGGCCGATCGGTGCCGTCGAAGGCCCCGGCGCACCGGAAACCGTGGCGCGCATGGAGGTTGCGGTCACGCAGGGCGACTATGCCAAGGCACTCAGCGAATATGACACGCTGCCGGAAGCCGCGAAGGCCGCGGGCGCCGACTTTGCCGGCAAACTGAAGGCGCGCATCGAGGCCGAAACCCAGGTCGACGCGCTGATCTCCGGCGCGATGAAGGCATGAGGGCAACACGATGATCCGCCTGCTCGCCTTCCTCATCGTCGTCTTCGCGCTCGGGCTGGGCTTTGCCTGGCTGGCCGATCGGCCGGGCGACATGGTCGTCACCTTCAACGGCTATCAGTACCAGGTGAGCCTCATGGTGGCGGCGGTTGCCGTCGTCGCTGTCGTCGCCGCGGTGATGATTGTCTGGTGGCTCATCAAGTCGCTGTGGAACAGTCCCTACACCATCTCCCGCTATTTTCGCGTGCGCCGCCGCGACCGTGGCTATCAGGCGCTGTCGACCGGCATGATCGCCGCCGGCGCCGGCGACGGGGCGCTGGCCCGCAAGAAGACCAAGGAAGCGGCCAAGCTGATCCGCTCCGACCAGGAGCCGCTGATCCATCTGCTCGAGGCACAGGCATCGCTGCTCGAAGGCGACCATGAAGGCGCGCGCCAAAAATTCGAGAGCATGCTCGACGATCCCGAAATGCGGCTGCTTGGCCTGCGTGGGCTTTACCTGGAAGCCGAACGACTGGGTGACCGCAACGCCGCCCGGCACTATGCCGGCCGTGCCGCCGCAGTGGCGCCGCAACTGGCCTGGGCGGCCGAATCGACGCTGGAGGAACTGACCGCGCGCGGCGACTGGGATGGCGCGCTGAAACTGGTCGACGCGCAGAAGTCGACGCGGCAGATCGAGCGTGACGCCGCCAACCGCCGCCGCGCGGTGCTGTTGACCGCCAAGGCGCAGTCGCTTGCGGACAGCGATCCCGCGGCTGCCAGGACAGCGGCGATCGAGGCCAACAGATTGCAGCCGGATTTTGCCCCCGCCGCCGTTGCCGCCGCCGCGGCGCTGTTCAGGCAGAACGACGTGCGCAAGGGCTCGAGGATCCTCGAAGCGGCATGGAAGGCCGAGCCGCATCCCGAGATTGCCGAGCTCTACACCCATGCAAGACCGGGTGACGCCGTGCTCGATCGGCTCAACCGGGCAAAGAAGCTGCAGGAGATGAAGAAGAACCACGCCGAATCGTCGATGACGGTGGCGCGTGCCGCGCTCGACGCGCAGGATTTTTCAACCGCCCGCCGCGAGGCGGAGGCCGCGATCCGCATGGACCGACGCGAGGGCGCCTATCTGCTGCTCGCCGACATTGAGGAGGCCGAGACCGGCGACCAGGGCAAGGTGCGGCAGCTGCTGTCCAAGGCGGTGCGAGCCCCGCGCGATCCGGCCTGGGTCGCCGACGGCGTCGTCTCCGAGCGCTGGGCGCCGGTCTCGCCAGTCACCGGCCGGCTCGACGCCTTCGAATGGCGCGCGCCGATGGAGCGGCTTGGCCAGCTGATCGACAGCCACGATGAGCCGGGCGCCCCGGCAGTGGCCATCGAGGCGCCGGGCAGGCCGGAAAGGCCGGTCGAGGTGATCGATCACGCCGCACCGGGCGACGAGGCGACGGGCAAAGACGCCGAAAGCCGCGAGGATCATGTCACCCCGGTCACGGCCGCCGCCTTTGCCGCGGTGCCCGCCGACGCCGAGGCCGTCGAGCCGGCGGAAGAACTGGCGCGGCTGCCGGACGATCCAGGCGTCGATCCGGACGACGAGGCGGAAAAGTCGCCCCGCCGGTTCCGGCTGTTTTGATTTTGGGCAGGCCGTTGGGCCGTTTGGGAATGAATTGATGTTCGAGCGCGTTCTGTCGTTTCTCAGGGATTTGCCGGCCGGCTCCGGCAGCCATGCCAGCACGGACGATCCGCGCGTCGCGGCCTCGGCGCTGCTCTATCACGTGATGAATGCCGACGGCGTGCGCCAGGATGTCGAATGGGAGCGGTTCAAGGCGGTGCTGGCGCAAAGCTATTCGATCAGCGGCGCCGAACTCGAAGCACTCGCCGCCGCCGGCGAGCGGGCCGACAACGAGGCAATCGACCTCTACGCCTTCACCAGCGTGCTCAAGCGCCACCTCGACGCGGAGGGGCGCAAGGCGTTCATCGGCCTGATGTGGGAGATCGTTTATGCCGATGGCGAGCTGCATGAGCTGGAGGACAACACGGTGTGGCGTGTCGCCGAGCTGATCGGCGTCGAACGCCACGACCGCGTCGAGGCGCGCCGCAAGGCGGCGGCGCACGCTCCGGGCGCCACTGGAACATCCTCGGACGAATAGGATTTTCGCCGTCCATGCCGCGCCAGACGAGGTCGAAACCAAAAGTCCTGATCGTGCTGCATCAGGAGAATTCGAGCCCCGGGCGCGTCGGCCACATGCTGCTCGAAGAGGGCTTCGATCTCGACATCCGCCGCCCGCCGCTCGGCGACGCCTTGCCGGAAACGCTGGATGGCCACGCCGGCACAGTCGTCTTCGGCGGTCCGATGAGCGCCAATGACGAGGACGAGTTCGTCCGTCGCGAGACCAACTGGCTGCAGATTCCACTCAGGGAGAACCGGCCACTGCTCGGCATCTGTCTTGGGGCGCAGATGCTGGCCAATCATCTCGGCGGCAAGGTCGAGGGCCATGGCGAAGGGCTGGTCGAGATCGGCTGGTATCCCCTGAAAGCGACCGAGGCCGGCAAGAAACTGATGCACTGGCCAGAGATGGTCTACCAGTTCCATCGTGAAGGCTTTTCGCTGCCGAGCGACGCGACGCTGCTGGCCACGAACGAGACCTATCCCAACCAGGCCTTCCGCTATGGCGATAATGCCTGGGGCATCCAGTTCCACGGCGAACTGACCCGAGTGATGATGCAGCGCTGGGTGGTGCGCGGCGCCCATCGCTTCGAGCTGCCCGGTGCGCAGCCCGGCCGCGACCATCTCGGCGGCCGGCTGATCTGGGACATGCATTTGAAGCGCTGGCTCGACGAGTTTTTGCGCGCGATTTTTGGCGAGCCTGTGGCGCGTTAGAGCCTGGCCGGTGCTCCGACCCGCCGGCTTCTGACGACCGGCTTTCGGAGCCTAAAAACTAGTCCGAAAACGTCACGCTCACGCCGCGCTGCCGAAAATAAGCCTGCATCAACTTGCGGCCCGAGCGGTTGCTCTGCGCCAATCTGGCAGGATCGAACACCGCCTGTTTTATCCCCTCTCGCGCCAGCGCTGCCTTGAGCGTCGCGATATGGGCATCGATGTCGGCATTGTCCGCCCGCAGCGACGCGTAGATATTTTCGGTCGCTTCGGCCACGGTCGGTTCACTCACTTGTGTCGTCCTTTGGTTGGTTCGGCGGCGGCTTAGCATAGATTCGCTGCCCCGTCAGTTTCGTCCTTTGAGGTGCCTCACCTTGCGCAGCGCCGGGAACAGATAGGCCCACAGGCCGGCAACCGCGACGGCGCCGATGCCGCCGATGACCACCGCCGGAACCGTGCCGATCAGCGCCGCCATGGTGCCGGCGCGAAATTCGCCGACCTCGTTGGAGGCGCCGACGAAGACCTGATTGACGGCGTTGACGCGGCCGCGCACCTCGTCGGGCGTCCACAGCTGGATCAGCGTCTCCCTGATGTAGACACTGAACATGTCGGTGGCTCCGAGCAGGGCAAGTGCTACGATCGAGAGCCAGGTGAGCGTCGACAGGCCGAACAGCACGGTGCAGGCGCCGAACGCCGCCACGAAACTCAGCATGATCTTGCCAGCACGGTCGCGGATCGGATGGCCCGCAAGCCAGACGGCGACGCAGATGGCGCCGATCCCCGGTGCCGAGCGCAGCAAGCCGAGGCCCCAAGGTCCAAGCTGCAGAATGTCACGCGCATAGACCGGCAGCAGCGCCGAGGCGCCGGACAGAAGCACGGCGAAGAGGTCGAGCGAGATGGCGCCAAGCACGATCTTCTCGCTCCAGATGTAGCGGAAGCCGGCAAACAGCGTCTCCATTGTCGGCTTGTCGGTGGCGGTCTGTTGCGCGGGCTTGGGAATGGTGAAGATCAGCAACGCGGCGGCGAGCATCAGGACTGCGGCCGTCGCATAGGCCACTTCCGCCGACACGCCATAGAGCAAGCCGCCGGCGACCGGGCCGACAATCGTCGCGGTCTGCCAGGCGGAGGAGTTCCAGGCGATGGCATTGGCGAAATCGCGCTGCGGCACGAGATTGGCGAACAGGGAGGACGAAGCCGGCCCGTAGAAGGCGCGGGCAATGCCGAACATGACCAGCACGGCGAAGATCGGCAGCGGGGTTGTAAGGCCGCGCAGGGTCAGAAACAGCAGAGCCAGCGCGCAGGCGCCTTCGACCAAGGTCGCCAAGGTCATGATCAGCCGGCGGCCGAAACGGTCGGCGACGACACCTGTAACCAGCACCAGAAGCAGCGACGGCAGGAACTGGACGATGCCGACAATGCCAAGATCGAACGGATCGCGCGTCAGATCATAGACCTGCCAGGCGACGGCCACCGAAACGATCATGGTCGCGAAAGTGGTGAGAAAGCGCGCCGTCCAGTAGCTGAGGAAGGCTCTGTGCCGGAAAGCGGCATAGCGCTGCTCCGGCAAGGTTTGTTCTGGTATCATGAAGTGAGGCCCCGTTGCGGTGGGCATCGGCTCGCGGGGCACTTCCCGAATGGGCGCTGTTCGACCAATGGAACTTGGTAAAGTTCGGGGCGGATATGCTTTAAAATCAGATCCGGATCAAGGGACTTTCGATCCGCACCACCGATAGCACGCGGAAGTTACTGCCGCAGCGCAGCTGAAATCGCGTCCAGCCCGCCTTTCAACTCGGCCTCCCTCGGCCAGCCGAAGCCGACGCGGAAGAAGCGCTTTTCCATTTCGAACCAGTGGCCGGGCCCGACATAGGTGCCGTGATCTTCCAGCAGCCTGACATAGAAGCGATCGAGGTCGAAGCCGGGTTCGACATCGAGGCGCGGGAAACCGACGACACCGCCTTCGGGCCGCACCCAGTCGACCAGCGGCTCGCGGTCGATCCAGGCCTGGACGATGTCCCGGCGCCTGGCCATTTCGGGCAGCAGCTTTGCCAGGAAAGCGTCCCGGCCCTCCAGCGCGCCGCGCGCTATGCCTTCGTCGATGACGCTGCCGCAGATGCCGATCTGCTCCTTGGCGGCCAGAAATGTCTCCTGAAGGGCCGCATCCCTGGTGATCAGCCAGCCGATGCGGATGCCGGGAATGCCGAAGGCTTTCGACAGCGACGAGACGCTGATGGCCTTTTTGCTCAGCGTGGCCGTGGAAGGCAGGCGCCTGCCATAGGAGAGATCGCGATAGGTTTCGTCGACCAGCAGATAGCAGCTGCTGGTCTCGGCGAGCGCGACCAGCGCGTCCAATTCGGCACGGCTCATCATGGTGCCGGTCGGATTGTGCGGGCAAGTAACGCTGATCAGCTTCGTGTTCGGCCGCATCGCGGCCCTGACGCGCTCGACGTCGATGGCGAAGCCTTCGTCGAAGGCGAGGTCGACAAAGCTGATGGCGCAGCCGATCGCCCGCGGCGTTTCGATGTTGGTGGCGTAGTTGGGCCTGATGACGACGAGGTGATCGCTGGCCGAGAGCAGCGAGGTGGAGATGATGAACAACGCGCCGGCCGCACCGGCCGTGACCAGCACGTCGTCGGGCGCGATGCCGGCATCCTGCGCGGCGATCAGCGCGCGCAATTCCCTGTCGCCGCGATGCTCGCCATAGAAGAGGGTCAGATCAGGCAGCGAGAGGCCAATGTCGGAGAGTTTCTGATCGGCGATCGAACTTTCGGAGAGGTTGTAACGGATGCGGTCGTAACCGTACTCCTCCGGCGCTTCTTTCTCGATCACCATCCTGGTGTAGTTCATGGCTTCCCCCAGATCGTCTTGTCCCAGGTTATCCAAGCCACAAAAGCACGAAGCCTGCCAAGGCGAATTCGCCGGCAGGCTTCTATTCCAGTCGTCCTAACAATTGGCTCAGCGTCCAAATCGCCTCAGGCCGGGACTTTGGCCTTCCGGCCCTTGCCTTTGACGGGGGCGACCACGGCGGCCTTGCGGCCGAGGCCGATCGACTTCGCCAGTTCGGAGCGCGAAGCCGCGTAGTTGGGGGCAACCATCGGATAGTCGGAAGGCAGGCCCCATTTGGCGCGATAGGCGTCCGGCGTCAGGCCGAAATGGACGCCGAGATGACGCTTCAGCGATTTGAATTTCTTGCCGTCCTCGAGGCAGATGATGAAATCCGGCGTCACCGACTTCTTCGGGTTGACGGCCGGGACCAGCGGTGCCGCCACCGGGGCGACCGGCTGGCCGAGCCCGCTGATCGAGGCGCTGACGCTGGCGATCAGCTCGGGAAGGCCGGACGCAGGCAGGCGATTCTTCTCGACATAGGCCGATACGATATGGGCCGTCAGCTCGAGAAGGTCGAGTGTCTTGCTGGCGTGGCTGTTTTCGTCGGTCAATCTATTTCCTCCATCCATGGCGCATAACCTCGAAAATGGGGCCGTTTTCAAAAAGGATGATGCGCAAAATTAAAGTGGGTCGTCTTCGTGTGTCGCGCGCGACGCGATGTAGTGGGGCTGACTTCCTAGTCGGCAAATCTGCACAATGCAATCTATCGCCGGGACATAACACGGCATTTTGAACAACTATACTAAGTTGTAACAATATCAGACGATCAGGGCCTTGTCGCGCCACAGACGAAATCCGCCTTCAAAGGCGCGTGTGTTGTCACCGCGCCTGGAGTCGGGGGGCAATTCGTCCAGCTTGTCGACATTGCCGCCGCCGATGACGACATAGTCTGGCTGCAGGGCGGCGCGCAGCCGGTTGACGACGTCGAAGACATGACCGCGCCACTTCTTCTTGCCGCGCTTTACGAGGCCACGTTCACCGACATAGTCCTCGAAACTCTGGCCTTTTCTGTAGGGAAGGTGGGCGAGTTCCATCGGCTGGCCGACATTGTCGAGGACCATCGCGGCACCGAGGCCGGTTCCGAGGCCGAGGAACAGCATGCGCCCGCCCTCATAGCTGCCGAGGGCCTGCATCAGCGCGTCATTGACCACCTTGACCGGCTTGCCGAACTCAGCGGTGAAATCGAAGCCGGCCCAGCCCTTGCCGAGATTCATGGGATCGAGCACCGGCTTGTTTTGACGCACGGGGCCTGGATAGCCCATCGAGATGACGTCGTAGGACAAGCCGTCGGCGAGCTTCTTCACCTTGTCGATCATCTGCCTTGGCGTCAGGTCAGGCCCGGAATCCGTCCGGCGCTCGGTGCCACCGTCGCTGGTCAGGATCTTGACGTGCGACCCGCCAATGTCGATCGAAAGGACTACCTGCCCGGTGTCCGACGCAGCCTTCTTAACCACCTTGGCCATCTCGTCCCCTCCACTCATGCGACCGGGTCGATCCAGCCATTGGGCGGCCCGAAGCCGGCCATGGCGTCCGCTGGCCCCCACGTCCTCGGTTCGTAAAGATGCGGCGGCGTGGTGTCGCCGAGCACCGGACCGACGATGCGCCAGGCGAGTTCGGCGGCGTCCTGGCGGGTGAAGAGCTGGCCGTTGCCGTTCATGGCGTCGCCGATCAGCCGTTCATAGGGCGGCATGTCGCCCTTGGAATCGTCGAGCGCGGTGAGTTCCACCTGCTCGCCGATCATGTCGTCGCCGGGCGCCTTGCGCTGGGCGCCGATGGCGATCATCACCTGCGGGTCGATGCGGAAGCGGACGTAATTCTGGTCGGCGGGCTTGATCGGGTCGAAGACGTCGAGCGGCGGCCGTTTCAGCCGCACCACCACCTCGGTGACATGCACCGGCATGTTCTTGCCGGCGCGGATGAAGAACGGCACGTCCTGCCAGCGCCAGGTGTCGACGAAAAAGCGCACCGCCGCGAAGGTCTCGACCGGCGAGTTCGGCGCCACGCCGGGCTCGGCGAGATAGCCGGTGAACTGGCCGCGCACGACATCGTCTTTCGTCAATGTCCGGATGGCGCGCAACACCTGCACCTTCTCGTCGATCAGGTCGTCGGCGGAGCGGCCGACGGGCGGCTCCATGGCGAGGAGCAGCAGGATGTTGAGCAGATGGTTCTCGATGACGTCGCGGATGGCGCCGACATCGTCGTAGAACCGCCCGCGCCCCTCGACGCCGAAATCCTCGGCCATGGTGATCTGCACGCTCTCGACGTAATTGCGGTTCCAGATCGGCTCCAGCAGGGAGTTGGCGAAGCGGAAATAGAGCAGGTTCTGGATCGCCTCCTTGCCGAGATAGTGGTCGATGCGGAAGATCGACTGTTCGTCGAACACCAGGTGCAGCACCCGGTTCAGCCAGCGTGCCGACTGCAGATCGTGGCCGAACGGCTTTTCGACCATCAGCCGTGCGCCATGCGCGGTACCGGATTGCTCCAGCCCTTGCACGACGGTCTCGAACATGGACGGCGGCACCGCCATGTAATGGAGCGGCCGCTGGGCGCTGCCGAGTGCCGTCTTCAGCTTCTCGAAGGTCGTGGGATCGCGATAGTCGCCGCTGACATAGCGCAGCAGCGACGCGAACTTGGCGAAGACCTTCTCATCGACGGCGCCGAGGGCATGGACGATGCCGTCGCGGGCGCGGTCCTGCAACTGCTTCAAATCCCAGGCGTCGAAGGCGACGCCGATCACCGGTTCGGTGAGCGTGCCCTTGGCGACCATCTGGTAAAGCGCTGGAAATATCTTCTTGTGGGCGAGGTCGCCGGTCGCTCCGAAGAGCACCAGCGTATCGGACCGTTCCTGGCTCATGCGTGCGTCTCCCCTGTCGCCGTCACTTGCCGCCCTTCGGCTTTTCGATATGCCCGCCAAAGGCATAGCGCATGGCAGACAACAGCTTGTCGGCGAATTCGGATTCGCCTTGCGAGGAGAAGCGGTCGAACAGCGCCGACGACAGCACCGGTGCCGGCACGCCGGTGTCGATCGCCGCCTTCAGCGTCCAGCGGCCCTCGCCGGAATCCGAGACCCGGCCGCCGAATTGCGCCAGACCCGGATCGCTCTTCAGCGCACCGGCGGTGAGATCGAGCAGCCAGGAGCCGATGACGCTGCCATGCCGCCACACCTCGGCCACCTGCGGAAGGTCGATGTCGAACTGGTAGTATTGCGGGTTTTCCAGCGGGCTTGTCTCGGCGTCCGCCGTCCGCTGCCGTTTGCCGGCATTGGCCGACTTCAGGATGTTCATGCCTTCGGCATAGGCGGCCATGACGCCGTATTCGATGCCGTTGTGCACCATCTTGACGAAATGGCCGGCGCCGCTCGGTCCGCAATGCAGGTAGCCATAAGGCGCGGTGCCGGCGGTCTTGTCCGGGGTGGGCGCGCCGGCATCAGCGCCAGGCGCCAGCGTGGCAAAGACCGAATCGAGGTGCTGCACCGCCACGTCGGGACCGCCGATCATCAGGCAGTAGCCGCGCTCCAGCCCCCAGACGCCGCCACTGGTGCCGACATCGACAAGATGCATGCCCTTGGTGGCCAGTTTCGCGGCCTGGTCGACGGCGTCGTGATAGTAGGAATTGCCGCCGTCGATGACGATGTCGCCGGGCTCCATCAGCGCCGCGACCTGATCGATGATCCTGCCGGTGATCGCCGCCGGCAGCATCAGCCAGACACAGCGCGGCTTGGCCAGCTTGCCGACGAATTCCTCCAGGGATGCCGCCCCCAAGGCGCCGTCGCTCACAAGCGCCGCGACGCTGGCCGGGTTGATGTCATAGACGACGCATTCGTGGCCGTCGCGCATCAGCCGCCGCACCATGTTGGCGCCCATCCGGCCCAGTCCCATCATTCCGATCTGCATGGTTTCGTCCCTGTTTCCTAGAGATTTTCTGGGGTTGTCGAGGAAGGATCTACTGGCTGTCCTGCGCGCCTGACATGATGGAGAAGTCGACATTCTCCCAATCGCCGGTTCCGGGCCAGAAAAAAGTGAAGATCAGCGTGCTTCCGTTGGGGAGGCTGGCCGTGGGCAGATCGACAAGATGAAGGCCGAAAGCGTTTTCCGCTGTCCGGCTGTCGTGGGCGGTTGCCCAATTGTCCGTGCTCCAGTGGATGGTGGCCGCCGTCAGCAGCTCGACGCGCAATGTCTTGCCCTCGGGCAGTGCGCGGATCTTGTTGTTGAAGCGCCATGCCCTGAACGACGATACGGTCTTGTCCTGGATGTAGCGCTTCACGCCTTGCGGCGGCATGTCGAAGACGGCGCCGTCGCGTAGCGAGCGCACCAGCTTGATGTGTTCGGAATGCGCCCAGACCAGTGGCATGGCGCTGCCCGATGGCTTGCCATGCAGCAGCTCGCGCTCGGGAATATCGGCGCCGTCCCACACCTGTTCGGGCAGCAGGCCGCCAGGCCCGGCCGACCGCTCCAGTGCATCGAGCAAGCTGGCCGCCTTGTCCTTGCGCCCGGCGGCCAGCTCGTAATGCGCCCTTTCGCCGGCCAGCAGGGGCCACGGCCGGCCCTGGCCGGTGCCGTCGAAGGGCGTGCCATCCTCGTGCTCGCCATAGCCGTCGCTGTTATAGCGGTACCAGAGCGGCCCTTGCGGCAGTTCGCAGCGCAGCTGCGCGTCGATGATCTTGACGGTGTCGACGATGCGCGGATCGTCGGCGGCTCTCAGGCCAAAGCGCACCAGGGCCAGCGCGTCAGGGCTGACGATTTCCTCGGCCGGTCGGTCGGTGTCGCCTGGTGGCCGGTTCTTGATCGGGACATAGCCGTCCTTCGGCGAGCCGGCTTCGGGGTCGTCTGGCGGCGCAATGCGGACGTAATAGCCGCCGACGCCGACGGCCTTGCAGATGGCGGTGCCGCTGACATAGGTCCAGCGCTCGACCTGGTCGTTCCAGCAGTCGGCTGTTTCGCGCAGGTAGGCCGCCTCCGCCGCTTTGCCGCAGGCATCGAGCAGGTCGGCGCCGGCAAGCAGTGCCGCGATCTCGACGGCCATCGTGAACGGGCTGTAGCCGGCGTCTTCTTCCCAGCGGTCCTCGCCAGTGACCGGACCATTGCGCACGACATAGGAGGCGGCGCGCTCGATCATCGGCAGGAAGGCCTTCAGCCTGGCACGCGGCAAGTGGCCAGCGCGATGCAGGGCATCCACCAGCAGCAAGGGAAAGGCGCATTCGTCCATCTGGATGCCGGGCCAATAGGCGGAGCCGTCGAGCCAGGCGTTCTGCGGCCAATGGCCGTCCGGCTGCTGGATGGAGCGGAGATATTCCAGGATCCGCAGTGCCGAGGCGGCATCGCCGGCGGCGAGAAAGCCGCCCGCTGTTTCGACCAGGTCGCGTGGCCAGACAAGATGATAGCCGCCGAGATCATCGTCGCCCTTGTTGAATCCCCATGGGATCGACAGGCTGGCCACCGCCGCGCCGGGCATTGCCGACGACCGGTGGGTGGCCAGCACCGCGGTGGAGACGCGGTAGCTGTTCACTCCGGGGACCGCGTGGCGGTCCAGTGGCAGCAGCCCCGCCTGCCATTCGCGCCATTGTTCGACGTAGGATTTCGCCGCCGGTTCAAAACCCCGCTTCAGGCTGGCGAAGGCGTTTTCGGCGGCTTCGTCCGGTGTCGTCCCAAAACCCAGCGCCAGCATGGTTTTTGTGTTGGCGGCGGTGAAGCCGATCTCGCCGGTCAGCGCGACATTGCCGTCCTCGGCACGCCGGCAAGCCGTATCGAGCTTGCCGGCGCTGTTGAGTTGCTGCCAGCCGTCGGAGAAGCCGACATAGCCGGCCGAGCAATCCCGCCAGGGCAGGGACGAGGCCAGCGCCAGGCAGGTGCCGCGCCCCGAGGCAAACAGGACGGGTTTTCCCTGGTACTCGCCGATCCAGGCGGTGTTGCCCATGCCGGCATTGACCAGATGCGGCGCCAGAAGCGCGTAGACGCGGTAGTCGGCCGCGGAGCCCTTGAGCGGACTGAAGGTGATTTCCTGCAGCAAGGTCGGTCGCGCCGGATCGGCCACGATGCGCTTCTCGATCCGGTAGGCGCCGTCGTCGGCTGTATTGACCAGCCTGTAGGCGGGCACGCCGTCCTCGAACGGCTCTATGCCGTGCGAGGCATCGCGCTTCTCCTCGGAGAAATAGCCATCCATGCCGGTGACGATCAGGCCGAGGTCGCGCGTGCAGGCGCTGTCGACGCGCGGATAGTACACCTCGTTCAGGATGCCGTGGCTGGTGGTGAACCAGACGCGGCTGGACGGCGAAAGCGCCGAGCCGACTCCGCTCTTGGCGCTTGAGGTCCAGCGCGCGGGAATTCCCGGCGCGCCCGGCGGCACAATCGGCGTCACTGCCATGCTTGTTCGCTCTCCTGGCCCGCATGCCTAGCCATCAAACGAAGCCATTTCAATCAGCGCACCGCAAGTTGATCGGCGGCGCACATCGGATTGCAGTTGACAGCCCGCCGGCCTTCTGCACTTTTGTCTGACAATAGATAAAAAACAGGATCGCAATCGCGAAATTCGTCGACAATCAAACTGATCAGCAACTCTCGGGAGGAGTATCCATGAAGAAACTATTGGTTCTCAGCACGCTTGCGGCGGTGCTCGCGGCCGGTACGGCTTTTGCCGACACCAGCGGCAAGAAGATCGCGTTCTCCAACAATTATGCCGGCAATTCGTGGCGGCAGGCGATGCTCGACAGCTATGGCATCGTCACCAAGAAGGCCGTCGACGACAAGATCGTCGGCGCGGCTGATGTCTTCACCACTGCCGACAAGGAGGTGCCGACCCAGGCCGCCCAGGTGCAGAACCTGATCCTGCAGGGCTATGACGCCATCGTCATCAACGCCGCCTCGCCGGATGCGCTCAACGGTGCCATCAAGCAGGCCTGCGATGCCGGCATCACCGTCGTCTCCTTCGACGGCACCGTCACCGAGCCCTGCGCCTACCGCGTCGTCGTCGACTTCAAGGACATGGGCAAGCAGGAAGTCGAGCAGATGGCCAAGTTCCAGCCCAAGGGCGGCAATCTGCTTGAAATCCGGGGGCTTGCCGGCACCTCGATCGATGATGCCATCCATGCAGGCATCCTCGAAGGCGTGGCCGCGCATCCCGAATTCAAGATCGTCGGTTCTGTCACCGGCGACTGGGACCAGACCACGGCTCAGAAGGCGGTGGCGACCATCCTGCCGTCGCTGCCCGACGTCGTCGGCATCGTCGACCAGGGCGGTGACGGCTATGGCGCCGCGCAAGCCTTCGCCGCCGCCGGCAAGCCGCGCCCGACCATCATCATGGGCAACCGGCAGGACGAATTGAAGTGGTGGAAGGAACAGAAGGACAAGGACGGCTACCAGACCTGGTCGGCTTCGATCGCGCCGGGCGTATCGACGCTCGCCTTCTGGGTGGCGCAGCAAGTGCTCGATGGCCGCAAGGACATTCCGCACGATCTGCTGGTGCCGTATCTGGCCTTCACCCAGGACGATTTCGAGGCGGCCCTGCCCAAGATCAAGGAGGGCGGTGTCGCCACCCACGAATACACGCAGGAAGATGCCATCGCGGCGATCAAAGCCAATATCAAGTGAAAGTCGCAGACGCGTTGCCGCGGGCATCACCGAGCGGATATCGTTGAGCATGGCTGCAGGCGACACGGACATCATCAGACTGGGCGGCGCCGAAAACCAATTCGGCGCCGCCAGTGTTGATATCGTAAGACTTGACGGTGCCGAAAAGCATTTTGGCGCCGTCAGGGCGCTGGGCGGGGTGGATTTCCATGTCGGGCCCGGCGAATGCGTCGGCCTCGTCGGCCATAACGGCGCCGGCAAGTCGACGCTGATGCACATGGTGGCCGGGACCTCGACGCCCGACAGCGGCACGATCACCGTGCATGGCGGCATCGAGGACAACTACTCGGTGTCGCGGGCGCAGCAGCTCGGCATACGCTGCGTGTTCCAGGAACTGTCGCTGTGCCCCAATCTCAGCGTCGCCGAAAACACGCGTATCAACCATGCGTCGCTTTCCGGCTTCGGCTGGCGGCGCAAGGCGGCAGAGCTGATCGCCGCCAAGCTGGACGAAATCTTTCCGGACCATGGCATCTCGGCCTGGGACATTGTCGGCGATCTGTCGATCGGCCGGCGCCAGATGGTCGAGGTGGCGCGTGCCTTCACCGTGACGCACGACCGGCTCGACCTGGTTATCCTCGACGAACCGACCTCGTCGCTCGACGCGCACACATCGGGCCAGTTGCTGGCCTTCGTGCGCCGCTTCGTCGCTGGTGGCAAAAGCTGCATCCTGATCTCGCACGTGCTGGGCGAGGTGCTGCGGAACGCCGACCGGATCGTGGTGATGCGCGACGGCAAGGTGGTGGCGTCGGACGCGGCTGGTGCCTTTGATCGCGACCGGCTGGTAGCCGTGATGGGCGGAGCCGAGGCGCGTGCGAAGACCGCCGCGCAGGCCGCCGCCGCCAAGACAGGCGCCAATCCGCTGCGCGTGCGGGCGCGGCCGGCCGGACAGGCGGATGGCAAGGACCTCGTCGCGCGCGCGGGCGAGATCATCGGCCTTGCCGGCCTGGCCGGTCACGGACAGACCGACTTGCTGCTGCGCATCTTTGATGCCGCCGCACGCGCCAAGACCGGCTTCGAGGTGACGGCGCCGGTGGCCCTGGTGGCAGGCGACCGCCAGTCCGATGGCATTTTCCCGCAATGGTCGATTGCCGAAAACATTGGCATCCGCTCGCTGGCGCGCTTGCGCAACGGGCTGTTGATTTCACCCCAGCGTGAGGCCGAATTGGCCGCGTTCTGGCAGAAGAAGATCGGCATCCGCACGCCTGACATGAACAACAATATTTTCTCGCTGTCGGGCGGCAACCAGCAGAAAGCGCTGTTCGCCAGGGCGCTCGGCTCCGATGCCCAGATCGTGCTGATGGACGACCCGATGCGCGGCGTCGACATCGGTACCAAGCTGGAGGTCTACGATCTCGTGCGCGAGGAGGCGGGCCGCGGACGCACCTTCCTCTGGTACACGACCGAAACCGAAGAGCTCGACAATTGCGACCACATCTATGTCTTCAAGAACGGCCGCATCGTCGCCAATCTGACGCGCGACGAGCTGACCGAAGAGAAGATCATCCAGTCCTCCTTCGGCGATGCGGCCTGAGATGACGGCGACGCCAATCGACAATGGCTTCAAGGGATCGGCGGCACGCAATGCGGCGGCGCGGGCGCGGCTGTTGCGCGGCCTGCTGCCCGCGCTATCGCTGGCGCTGGTGTTGCTCGCGATCGCCTGGCTCAATCCGCGCGCCATCAGCTATTTCGGCTTCAGCCTGATGTTGAACCTGGCGATTCCGATCGCGCTGGCGACGATCGCGCAGATGTTCGTCATCGCCGGCAACGAGCTTGATCTCTCGATCGGCACCTTTGTCGGTTTTGTCGGTTGCGTCACCGCGACCTGGCTTAAGGATGCGCCGCTCATCGGCATCCTCATTCTCGCCGGATCGATCGGCATTTATGCGCTGCTCGGCGCGCTGATCCATCTGCGCAACCTGCCCTCCATCGTGGTGACGCTCGGCATGAGCTTCGTCTGGCAGGGCCTCGCCATTCTCGTCCTGCCAAAACCGGGCGGCAAGGCGCCGGACTGGCTGCTGGCGATCATGTCGTTCAAGCCGCCTTTCATTCCGTTTCCGATCATCGCCGCGCTGCTGATCGCGGCGGTCGTGCATTTCGGCCTGATGCGTACCTCCTACGGGGTGATCCTGCGCGGCTCGGGCGGCAATCCCGCGGCGCTCAAGCGCGCCGGCTGGTCGCTGCTCAAGACCAAGATCGTGCTGTTTGCGCTGGCCGGCCTGTTCGGCGTTCTGTCGGGCATGGCGCTGATCGGCATCACCACCTCGGCCGATGCCAATATCGGCAATGGTTACACGCTGCTGGCCATCGCCGGCGTCATCCTCGGCGGCGGCGAGTTCGTCGGCGGCCGGGTCTCGCCGATCGGCGCCGTCATCGGCGCGCTGACGCTGGCGCTGGCCGCCTCGCCGCTGCTCACCTTCATGCACATTCCGCCCGACTGGCAGGTGGCCGCCAACGGCGCCATCCTGATCATCGTGCTTGCGGCGCGGGTGCTGATCAGCCGCAGGAAAGGTGAGCGATGGCTTCGCTGAAAACCCTGCTCACAAAACCCTGGATCTGGTCGTTTGTCGGTGCGCTGCTGGTGTGGTTGGCGACGATCGCCTTCACCGGGGGCTATGGCGGCGGCGGCATGGTCACGGCGGCATTGTCGCTTGCCGTGTTTACCGTCATCGTCGGCGTCGGCCAGATGTTCGTCATTACGCTTGGACCCGGCAATGTCGACCTGTCGCTGCCGGCCAATATCGGCCTCGCCAGCGCGGTCGCCATGAAGGTGATGGGCGGCAGCGATGCCATGATCCTGGTCGGATTGCTGGCGGCGCTCGCCTGTGGCGCAGCGATCGGCGCCATCAACTATCTCTTGATCTGGGCGCTGCGCATTCCGCCGATCATCGCCACGCTGTCGGCGAGCTTCATCATCCAGTCGGTCGACATCAGCTATGGGCGCGGACTGCAGATCAAGCCGCCGCCTGGCTTCGCCGATTTCACCAACTGGCAGGTGCTGGGCGTGCCCGTGCTGGCGATCCTCACCGTGCTGTTCACCATCGCAGCGGCCATCGCCTTGCAGCGCATGATCTATGGCCGCTCGGTGCTGGCGATCGGCCAGAACATCCGCGCCGCCTGGCTCGCCGGCGTCAATGTCGGGCGCATCCGTTTTCTCACCTATACGCTGTCGGGCGCGCTCGGCGGCATCGACGGCGCGCTGCTCGCCGGTTATTTCCGCGGCGCCAATGTCGACATCGGCAACGAATACCTGCTCGCTTCGATCGCCGTGGTCGTTATCGGCGGCACGTCGGTGGCGGGCGGCAAGGCGAATGTGCCCGGCGTCTGGGGCGCGGCGCTGTTCCTGGTTCTGCTGCTCACCATGCTTAACACATTCGGCGTCAGCGCCGGGGTGCGTCTCCTGCTGACCGGGCTTATCATCGTAGGGGTGATCACGGCTGCGGGCGGCGAGAAGGCGGTGCGCTGACCGCAACGTCTCCGGCGTGACCGCAGCCTGTCCGCCAACCATTGGACCAGCCGGTTCCCATTCGCGGCGTGGCCTTGTAAACCGGTCCCCAATCTCAGCCGGTCTTGGGAGGCCTCCACTTGTCCAGTTCTGTCAGCGTCGCGAACGAGGGTGGCGTCGCCATCGTCACCATCGACAATCCGCCGGTAAACGCGCTGAGTTTCCACGTCCGCGAACCGCTGATGCAGGCTCTGGTCGCTTTGCGCGATGACGCATCGGTCGCCGCCATCGTCATTGCTTGCGCCGGCCGGACCTTCGTTGCCGGTGCCGACATCACCGAATTCGGCAAGCCGATGCGACAGCCGGAATTGCGTTCCATCGTGGCGGTGCTGGAAGCCATTGCCAAGCCGACGGTCGCTGCCATCCACGGTACCGCGCTCGGCGGTGGGCTGGAATTGGCGCTCGGCTGCCATTTCCGGGTTGCCGATCAAGGCGCCAGGCTCGGCCTGCCCGAGGTGAAGCTCGGCATCCTGCCCGGTGGCGGCGGCACGGTACGGCTGCCGCGCCTAGTTGGCGCCGCCAAGGCATTGAAGATGATCGTTTCCGGTGCACCGATCGGTGCCGATGAGGCTTACGGCGCCGGCCTGGTGGATGCCGTTTTCGAAGGCGATCTGACCACCCACGCCGTGAATTTCGCCCGCGAAATGGCCCGCAAGGGCGGTCCGTTCACGCCGGTGCGCGACCGCGACGACGTCCTGAAGGAAACCGACCTTGCCGCCTTCGATGCGGAGGCCGCGGATATTGCCCGCAAAGCGCGTGGCCTCGAAGCGCCAATCGCCTGTGCGCAGGCGGTGCGCAATGCCGTCACGCTGCCCTTCGACGAGGCGCTGGCGGAGGAGCGGGCGCTGTTCGTCAAGCTTGTCGCCAGCGACCAATCGCGCGCCCAACGGCATCTGTTTTTCGCCGAACGCGAGGCGGCCAAGCTTCCCGGCAAGGATGTCGTCAAGCGCAGGATCGCCCGCGTCGGCGTCATCGGCGCCGGCACGATGGGCGGCGGCATTGCCGTGGCCTTCGCCAATGGCGGCTTTCCCGTCACCTTGCTGGAAACCAGCCAGGAGGCGCTGCGGCGCGGGCTGGCGACGATCGAGAAGAATTACACCGTCTCGGTTGCACGCGGCTCCTTGAGCGAGGATGCCAAGCGGCAGCGGCTCGCCCAGTTCAAAGGCACGATCGACCATGCCGATCTCGCCGAGTGCGACCTGATCGTCGAGGCGGCGTTCGAGGACATGGCGGTCAAGAAAGAAATCTTCGGGAAGCTCGACGCAGCGGCGAGGCCGGGCGCCATCCTCGCCACCAACACCTCTTATCTCGACATCGACGAAATCGCCGCCTCGACCTCGCGGCCGCAGGATGTGCTCGGCCTGCATTTCTTCTCGCCGGCCAACGTCATGAAACTGCTGGAGATCGTGCGCGCCGAAAAAACGGCGCCTGATGCGCTGGCGACCGTGATCGACCTTGCGCGCCGGATCGGCAAGGTGGCTGTCGTCGTCGGCGTCTGCCACGGCTTCGTCGGCAACCGCATGCTGGCCGCGCGCGGCTCGGAATCCGAAGCGCTGCTGCTCGAAGGCGCAACCCCCAGCCAGATCGACAAGGCGTTCACCGATTTTGGCTGGCCGATGGGTCCGTTCCAGATGGGCGACCTTGCCGGTCTCGACATCGGCTGGCGTAACCGCAAGGCGCGGGGCCTCACGGCCCCCATCGCCGACACGCTCTGCCAACAGGGGCGTTTCGGCCAGAAAACCGGCCGCGGCTTCTATCTCTACGAGAACGGCTCGCGCACGCCGGTGCCCGATCCAGAGGTCGAGGCGCTGATCCGCGACAAGGCGGCGGAAAAGGGCATCGTGCCGCGCACGATAGGCGCCGACGAAATCATCGAGCGCACACTCTATCCCCTGGTCAACGAAGGCGCGAAGATTCTGGAGGAGGGCATCGCGGCCCGTGCGTCCGACATCGATGTCGTCTGGGTCAATGGCTACGGCTTTCCCATCGGCAAGGGCGGCCCGATGTTCTGGGCCGGCCTCGAAGGCGCGGCCAGGATCGTCGGGCGACTCAGGTATTGGCATGAGCGGACGGGCAAGGATGTCTTCAAACCGGCGCCCTTGCTCGGGCGGATGGCCGAAACCGGCTCATGGGAAGCCTGATCCAGCGTAGTCAGCGGCCTGTGGGAATCACCGGATCCGCGCGTCGATGATCTCGACAAAGCGGGCGAAAAGGCCGGCCTGCGACTTGATGTTGAGCTTGCGGTAGATGTTGCGGCGATGAACCTTCACGGTTCCCGGCACGATGCGCATGGCCCTGGCGATCGATTCGGTCGAATGGCCCTGCAGCACCAGATCGACGACGTGTTTTTCGCGCGGCGTCAGCGACAGGCTTTTCCAGATATGGGCGCGGTCGAACTCGTTGACCTCGGTGATTTCCTCGTCCTGCTTCGTCTCGGCCGGTTCCTCGGTGGAAAGGGTTGGCCAGCGCAGCCTGATGAAGCTGATCACCGCCGCCGCCATGTCGCGCAGCAGCCTGGCATCGGCGGTGCCGAACGGACCGGAAGCGCTGAGCCGCATCAGCGACAGCACCAGCGCGTCCTTGCCCGGCAGCGGCACGAAGAAGCCGACTTCCTCGGCCAGCCTGGTCTGGCTGTAATAGGAGCGAAAATATTCGCTGGCGTAGAAGCGATCAGGAGCCAGTTCGCGCATGCGCCAGAACCCTTCCTTGCGTTCGACCGCCGCGTGATGGAAGGGGTCGAGCAGATAGGGGCCTTCCTGATAGAGCGCGACGAAGACGTGGCTTTCGGCCGGCGTGAAGGTCTCGAACAGCAGAGGCGGGCGCGCGGCACCCCGATAGCCGAAGATCACGCAATGGTCGAAGCCGACATGCTGCCGCAGCCAATCGACCATCGCTTGGCCGAAGACATCCCCGCTCGTCTCCCGCGTCCCCGCGACAAGCGTGGCGAGCCGGCGGTATTCGTCGCTGCGGGAAGCGCTCAATCCAATACCCCCTTAAACGGGAAAATAGATCAGATATACCACCTGCGAGGTATATACTAGCTGCCATTAGCTCTGGTAGCGTCTTGAAATCGCATCGTCTTGGAGCCCGCAGCCTTGACCGCAGTGCCCGACATCGAATTTCGCGGCGTCGCCAAGCGCTATGGCGCGGTGACCGCGGTCAGCGGCATCGACCTTGCCGTGCCGCCCTCCGCCTTCGTTGCGCTGCTTGGACCGTCCGGCTGCGGCAAGACCACCTGCCTGCGCATGATCGGCGGGTTCGAACAGCCGAGCGAAGGCCAGGTGTTCATCCGTGGCCAGGACATGGCCGGCACGCCGCCCTACCGACGGCCGGTCAACATGGTGTTCCAGCAATACGCGCTGTTTCCGCATCTCGATGTCGAAGCCAACGTTTCCTACGGGCTGCGCCAGGCAAGGCCACGGCTGTCGTCGCGCGATATCGGCCGGCGGGCCGGCGAAGCGCTCGAAATGGTGCGGCTCGCCGGCTATGGCGGCCGCAAGATCCACGAACTGTCCGGCGGCCAGCAGCAGCGTGTCGCGCTGGCGCGTGCATTGGTCAACAAGCCGGCGGTGCTGCTGCTCGACGAGCCGCTTGCGGCGCTCGACAAGAAGCTGCGCACCGACATGCAGATCGAGCTGCAGAACCTGCAGCGCGAGATCGGCATCACCTTCGTGCTGGTGACCCACGACCAGGAGGAAGCGCTGTCGATGAGCGATTTCGTCTGCGTCATGAATGGCGGGCGCATCGTCCAGCTCGGCCAGCCGAGCGAGATCTATGACGAGCCGGCCGACCTGTTCGTCGCCGATTTCGTCGGCAAGACCAATCTGTTGAGCGGCACCGTCGTCGGGCACACGGGCGACCTGGTGGACGTGGCGCTGGCGGACGGCACTGTGGTCGCGGCGCGCAAGCGAACCGCGCTTCGACAAGGCGAGACCGTCTCGGTCAGTCTGCGCCCCGAATCACTCAGCCTTGGCGCTCCCGAAAGCGGTCCGCTCAAGGGCATCGTCCGCAACCGGATATTCCTCGGCTCGACCGCGGAATACGCGATCGAAGTGCAGGGCATCGGCACTTTGCTCGCCAAGGCTGATCACCTGATCGGCCAAGGCAATCTCTTCAAGCCGGGTGAACCCGTCGCCATCGGCTATGCCATGGGAACGCCGCTGGCGTTTCCGGAAACCAAGAACAACGGGACCAACCAGAGGGTAAACAAACATGTCGAAATCATATCGTGACGGACTGCCGATAAGCCCCGAGAATTTCGTCGACCAGCTGATGCGCCTGAAGCGCGGCTCGATCGGCCGCCGCGACTTCCTTGGCCTCACCGGCCTTGGCATCGCAACGGCGGTGATGGCGCGCGAGATCGGCATCATGCCGACGCCTGCCTTCGCCGCCGAAAGCCTCGGCGACCGCATGTCGATCGCCACCTGGCCGAATTATCACGACCCGCAGACCTTCGAGAACTTCAAGAAGGACACCGGCGTCGCCGTCGAGGTCAACGTGTTCGGCTCCAATGAGGAGATGCTGGCCAAGCTGCAGGCCGGCGCCTCGGGCTGGAGCCTGTTCGTGCCGACCAATTATACGATCTCGACCTACAAGAAGCTCGGCATTATCGAGCCGCTGGAGATGGCGAAGCTGCCGAATTTCGACGGTACGCAGGAAGATCCGCGCTTCACCTCCGAGGGCACGATCGACAAGGTGATCTACGCCGTGCCGAAGAACTGGGGCACCACGGGCTTTGCAGTGAACACCAAGAAGCTGATCAAGCCGATGACGAGCTGGAAGGAGTTCTGGGATACCGCCATGGCCGAGGGCGATGGCCGCACCATGGTGCACGACTACCAGCTCACCACCATCGGCAACGCGCTGAAATATTACGGCTATTCGTTCAATTCGCTGAAGCAGGACGAGCTCGCCAAAGCAGAGGAACTGCTGCTGAAGGTCAAGCCGCATCTGTTCGCCGTCTCGTCCGACTACCAGCCGGGTATGCGTGCGGGCGACGCGTGGATGACGATGTGCTGGACCAATGACGGTGCGCAGCTGCATCGCGACATTCCCGAGATCGCCTACGTGCTGGGCAAGGAGGGCGGCGAGATCTGGACCGATTTTTATGCCATCCCGAAGGACGCGCCCAACAAACCCGCCGGTTACGCGCTGCTCAACTATCTGATGAACCCCCAGGTCGCGGTGAAGGAGCACCTCGCCAACGGCGCGCCTTCGACGGATGCGCGCGTCAACAAGCTGCTGCCCAAGGAAGTGCTCGACAATCCGATCCTCTATCCGGCGGCGGAGCTGTTGACGCCGCTCGAATTCGGCGCGGCGGCAACGCTGACCGACCCGGGCCGTGCCGAACTGATGGCGCGCTTCAAATCGGCTTGAGACTGGCCTGGATAAAGACAATCGACCGGCGGGCCCATGCTCGCCGGCACCGGGGCGGTTTCGATGCACGGCAACAGATTTCGGCGTAATTTCCTGACCGCCTTGCTGCTCGCGCCGGCGACGGCATGGCTGGTGGTCTTCCTGGTGCTGCCATTCATCGCCATCGCCGTGTTCAGCGTCGGCGAGCGGGCGCCCGAGGGCGGCTACCAGGCAGCCTTCACGCTGGCGCAGTATGCCAATCTCCCGGCACGGGCGACCGCGTTCTGGAACACGATGGTGCTGGCGCCAGTGGGCGCGCTCGCCTGCCTGCTCGTCGCCTATCCCGTCGCTTATTACCTCGCCCTGCGGGCGCCGCAGCGCTGGCGGCTGATCCTGCTCGCGCTGGTCGTCATTCCGTTCTGGACCAGCCTTTTGATGCGGACCTATGCCTGGATGTACATTCTGGGTGGACGCGGCATCCCGGCGCTGCTCGCCTTTGCCGGCATCGAGGATGTCAGGTTGATCAACACGCCGGGCGCGGTCCTGCTCGGCATCGTCTACGGCTATCTGCCGCTGATGATCCTGCCGATCTATGTCAGCCTCGAACGGCTCGACCGAAGGCTGCTGGAGGCCTCCGCCGATCTCGGCGCGAGGCCGTTGTCGACCTTTCTCGGGGTGACCCTGAAGCTGTCGCTGCCGGGCGTGATGACCGGCTTCTCGCTGGTCATGATCCTGCTGCTCGGCGAATACCTGATCCCGACGCTGCTTGGCGGTGGCAAGGTGTTCTTCATCGGCAACGCGCTGGTCGACCTCTTCCTGCAGTCGCGCAACTGGCCGTTCGGGTCGGCCATCGCGATCACGCTGGTGCTGGTCTCGGTGGTGGTGCTGATTGTCGCCAACCGCATTTCGAACCGCGTTGCGGGCGCTCGCCGGGTGGACCTCATCTGATGCGCGCCTTCGTCATCGCCGTCTTTGCGTTCCTCTATCTGCCGATCGTGCTGGTCGTGCTGTTTTCCTTCAACGCCGGCCACCACGCCAGCGAGTTCACCGGTTTCTCGGTGCAGTGGTATGGCAAGGCCCTGTCCAACCCGTTCCTGGTCGAGGCGCTGAAGAACAGCCTGTTCATCGCCACCACCAGCGCCCTGCTGGCGGCGGTGTTCGGCACCGCGGCGGCGCTTGGCCTGGCGCGTGTCGGCGCCAGAACCCGCGCCGTCTTCGACGGCCTGCTTGGCGCGGCGATCGTCGTTCCGGGCGTCGTCATCGGCATCTCGACGCTGGTCGCGCTCGTTCAGCTGTTCGCGGTCGTCAATCCGTTCCTCGCCTCGGTCTGGCCGGGCGACCAGCCGCCGCGCCTGTCGCTCGGCTACGGCTCGATCATCGCCGCGCATGGCCTGTTCTCGATGGCGCTGGTAACGATGATCGTCGGCACGCGGCTCGGCAGCCTCGATCGCAATCTGGTCGAGGCCTCCAGCGATCTATACGCCACGCCGTTGACGACCTTCCGCTCGATCGTCCTGCCGCAGATCATGCCGGCGGTGGTCGCCGGTTTCCTGCTCGCTTTCACCTTCTCCTTCGACGACTTCATCGTCGCCTTCTTCGTCGCCGGCGCGCAGACGACGCTGCCGATCTATGTCTTTGCCTCTATCCGGCGCGGCGTAACGCCGGAGATCAACGCCATCGCGACGATCGTGCTCGTCGCCTCCGTCCTGCTCGTGGTGCTTGCCCAATGGCAACTGCGCCAGCGCAAGCCGTCAAACTGAAAGCCGCTCCATGATCCTCAAAGACCGCATCGCCGTGGTGACAGGCGCCGGCTCCGGCATCGGACGTGCCGGCGCCATGATCATGGCCAGGGAAGGCGCGGTGGTCGTCATCGCCGACAGGGACGGGACCGCCGGCGAGGCAACGGCCGCGGATATCCGGGCGGCGGGCGGCCGGGCCGAGGCGATCGCGACCGACGTCTCGAACGACAATGCGATCGACCAACTCATCGTCGGCACGCTCGACAGACATCAGCGCATCGACATCCTGCATAATCATGCCGGCATCCAGGTCGGCGGCACGCTGACCGAGGTCGAGACCGCCGGCATGGACGCATCCTGGCGGGTCAATGTGCGGGCGCAATTCCTCGCGGCGAGGATCGTGATGCCGTCGATGATCGCGCAAGGCGGTGGCGTCATCCTCAACACGGCTTCGAATTCGGGTGTGTTCTACGACCGCGAGATGATCGCCTATGCGACGTCGAAACATGCCGTGGTGGCGATGACCAGGCAGATGTCGCTCGACTATGCCCGGCACAATGTGCGCGTCAACGCGCTTTGCCCGGGCTGGGTCGACACCCCATTCAATGAGCCGTTCATCGCCCAGATGGGCGGACGCGAGGCGATCGAAACCTATGTCCGCACCAAGATCCCGATGGGGCGCTGGGCGGTGGCCGAAGAGATCGCCGAGGCGATCCTGTTCCTCGTCTCGGACCGTTCATCCTTCATGACCGGGCAAGCGCTGGTGATCGATGGCGGCGAGAGCATCGGCTGACGCTGCTTTCATCGATCGACCTTTCCCAATTCAGCCCCGCTTTTTCTGTCGTTTCGCGGGATGCCGGACGGCACAAGACCATGGTCTGGCGGGTATGGGACTTCAGTGCCAAGCCAGGTCAAAGCTGTGTATTTCCTTGTCTTTTCAATTGGTTATTGATCCGATGCAGCGCGCGCTCTCGGATTGAGACCGCATTTGTCTAAAGTTTACCGGGTATGATTAGTGATTTCTCATACGCAGGTGGTTCAGCGGTGGGCGAGTGCGGCGATTCCCGAGGAGATTAGCATGACAAACCGGAAAACACTGTTCGCGGCCGTGGCCGCATTGGCGCTTCTGGCGTCTCCGGCGCTCGCCGGCAATGGGCATGGCAATGGCGGCGGCAATGCTGGAGGCAATGGCGGCGGCAACGGCAATGGCGGCGGCAATGGCGGCGCCCATGGGAATGGCAACGGCAACAGCGGTGCTTCGCACGGCAAGTCGTCGTCGGCACCGGGACGGGCAGCCAAGACGGACACGGACACAACGGCCGACGCCACGGTCGATACGAACACAAAGGTCTCGTCCGTGCCCAAGGAGAAGAATATCCACGCCAAGCTTGGCCGGCTGAATTCGCTGCAGCGCAACGTCAACGCCTATATGAACTCCAAGAGCAAGAAGTTCGCCGCCATTCAGGCATTCGTGACGCAGTCCGCGAAAGCCAAGAATGCGCAGGCCGCGGCTGCGGCGGCCGCTGCCACGGCTGCCGCGGCCCAGGCTCAACTGGATACGCTGAATTCGCAGTTGAGCGCACTGACGTCGCTGTCTCAGGCCGAAATCGACGCCATGACAGCCGAACAGCAGGCGGCCCTGCCCGGCCAGATATCGGCGCTGCAGGCTGACATCACCGCCCAGCAGGCGGTGGTGGACGCCGACAATACGGCGGCCGATGCGGCTGCGGCCGCGGCTGCCGCGGCAGCGGTCGGCACCGATGATGCATCACTCGACGCGGCGCTGACCGACATGGCCAACAAGCCGGTCGACGCCGAGGTCACGGCCTGGGCCCAAGGTGTTCTTGCCGGCAAGATCGACCAGACGGCGGCCAAGCTTCAGGCGGGCACGACGCCGTAGCGGTTCGTCGCTGAAAAGGCCGTAGTCACCAGAGGAGATGCCGCTGGGCTTGGCCTGGCGGCATCGTTTTCCTCCTGGAGCCGTTCCCGTTCAACGACAACGCAGAACCGCTTCTCGCTTCGACCTGATTGGCGGCGAAAAAAGCCGAGCGCGGCTTGTCGACTGGCTGGTGGCCAACAAGACCGGTGGTGAGCGCATCAGGGCGGGCCTGCCGAGAGGCTGGAAATGCGGCGACAAGACCGGACCGGCGAGCGCGGCAGTACCAATGAGCCGTTCCGGGTCATGCATCAACGTCTTCCGGCCGAAGCAATCGTTGCGCGAGCACCTCAATACACTCGACCATCTCGACAACCGGCGATATGAAATGGGTGCCGATCTGTTTCGCATCCACCTGCGCCTCTCCCGCAGCCGGCGGCCGCAGGCGGCCAGGCAAGGAGCCGCACTGTTCGGCGTGATCAGCCGGCCGGATTGAAGAGGATGAATTGACGCGTAAAGCCAGCCCGACCATCGCGCTGTTTTCCAAGGCGGGCTCTGGCGCCGCGCTAAACTGCATTGGCATCGCACAGGCCTTGCCCACCCGGGGCGCCCAGCCTTCATCCACCACGGCGGCAATAAAAGCTTTTGCGAGGCGCTGCGCTTCGGCGTGCCGTCGCTGATCATGCTCTATTGCTGGGACGACAATGCGCAATGCGCCGGAGAGACCGGCGATCATATCGGCCGCGACGGCTGGACCGAAGGGGGATTGAAGAGAGCCATTCTCGGCCAGCTGGCCGATGACGCCACGCCCGCCCGCCTCAGGGACAATGCAGCCGAGATGGCGCTGAAATCCGGAATGGACGTGGCCGCGCAAGCCATTCTCTCCCCGAAACGGACATGAACGAAATGCTTGATAAGAACACGAATACCGCAATCAACGACCCCAAGACCTGGCTCACGCAGCACGGCATCACCGAGGTCGAGTGCCTGGTGCCCGACATGAACGGCGTGTTGCGCGGCAAGGCGCTGCCGACCGCCAAACTCCTCAAGGCGCTGGAAGACCGCGCGCTCTACCTGCCGAGTAGCGCCTTCCTGGTCAGCATCGACGGTCGCTATTCCGGCTCTATCGACGAGGGTTTTGCTTATTCGGACCCCGACATGCGCATGGTGCCCGATGTCTCGACGCTGTGCCTGGCGCCGGGTGCGGGGGCGGGCAAGGCCTATGTCTTCGCCGACGCCTTCCACATGGACGGCAGGCCATGGATGGCCTCGCCACGCCATGTGCTGCGCGCCGTGCTCGATCTCTATCGCCAGCGCGGCTGGCGCGCGGTGGTGGCGCCGGAACTCGAATTCTATCTGGCCGCGCCGAATCCCGATCCGGACAGACCGCTGACCGCCCCGGTCGGCGCCAATGGCCGCGCCGAGGGTGTGCAGCATCCCTATGACATGGCCGCGCTGGAAGAATTCGAGCCGGTGATCCGGCGCATCTACGACTATTCAGCGGCGGCCGGTCTGCCGCTCGATACGCTGATCCATGAATCGGGCACGGCGCAGCTGGAAATCAACCTGCTGCATGGTGACGCCCTGCCGCTGGCCGACCAGGTGCTTTTGTTCAAGCGGTTTACGCGCCAGGCCGCGCAGCAATGCGGCATGCATGCGACCTTCATGGCCAAGCCGATCGCGGCCCAGGCCGGCAGCTCGATGCATCTGCACATGTCGGTCGTCGACGAGGCCGGCAATGCGCTTTTCGCCAGCGGCGACGATGCCGACACCAGGATGTTCGGCCACTTCATCGGCGGATTGCAGAAATATGTTCCGGAAATCATGCCGCTGTTCGCGCCAAACGTGAACTCTTTCCGCCGCATAAGGCCCAACCACAGCGCACCCGCCAATATCGAGTGGTCGCATGACAACCGCTCCTGCGGCCTGCGTGTGCCGGCGGGGGGACGCGCCGCGCGGCGGGTGGAGAACCGGCTGCCTGGGGCGGATTGCAATCCCTATCTGGCGATCGCCGGGTCGCTGCTAGCCGGCTATCTGGGCGTCGAGCAGAAATTGGCGCGCTCGGCCGAGGCGTCGGGCAATGCCTACAAGATCAGGAGCACGCTGCCTAAGACCATGGAGGAGGCGCTGGATCGTTTCGAGGCTTGTGCCCCGGTGCGAGAGCTGCTCGGCGAGGACTTCTTCCAGACCTATCTGCGCGTCAAGAGCGTCGAACTCGACCTATTCCAAAGCGTGGTGACGAGCTGGGAACGCGACCATCTCTTGCTGAATGTGTGATCATGGCATCTTCAACGGGTTTCAATTCTGGTCTCGACATCGGCAAATCCTACTACGTCGCCACCGCCAATCCGGCGCCGGACCATCCAGCGCTCGTCGGCGATGCCGAAACCGACCTGGTCGTCGTCGGCGGCGGCTGCACCGGGCTGTCGGCCGCCCTTCACGCCGCCGAACGCGGGCTGAAGGTGGTGCTGCTCGAAGGCGGCAAGATCGGCTGGGGCGCATCGGGCCGAAATGGCGGCCAGATGATCCCCGGCCTGCGCAAGGGCGCCAAGGGTCTGGTCAAGCTCTACGGAGCCGAGCGGGCCAAGGTGCTGTTCGACCTCGCTTTCGAAGCGCGCGGCCTGGTGCTCGACATCATCGAACGCAATGCCATCGAGTGCGATCTCAGGCTGACCGGCCATCTGGTCGGCGCGGTCAACGGATCCGACCTCAGGGATCTGGAAGAAGAGGCCAAGTGCCTCGAGAGCGTGATGAAATTCCGCGATGTCGAGATACTCTCGGCGGCGGCGGCTCGGGCCAAGGTCGACACGCCTTATCATGGCGCCATGTATGAGCCGCTCGGCGGCCACATGCATCCGCTCAACTACACGCTTGGGCTTGCCCGCGCGGCTGTCGCGGCCGGCGTGGTCATCCACGAAAACTCGCTGGCCGTGAAGCTGGAGCGCGAACCCTCGATCCGGGTCTCGACGGCAAAGGGATCGGTGCGGGCCAGACATGTCGTGCTGGCGGGCGACGCGCTGCTCAACGGGCTGGAGCCGCGCGTCAACAGTCGCATCATGCCGGTCGGTAACTACATTGTCGCCACCGAGCCGCTGGAGGGCGCGCGCAACGTCATCCCGGCCAATGTCGCGGTGTCCGACACACGCTTCGTCGTCAACTATTACCGGATGTCCGCCGATGGACGCCTGCTGTTCGGCGGCGGCGAGCGCTACACGCCGTCACCGCCGGCCGACATTGCCGGCTTCGTGCGGCCGCACATGGAGAGCACCTTTCCGCAACTCAAGGGCTGCCGCATCGACCATGCCTGGGGCGGGCTGGTGTCGGTAACGACGTCGCGGCTGCCGCATGTCGGGCACTATGGCGAGGTCTATTTCGCGCACGGCTATTCAGGCAAGGGCGTCATCCTGTCGACGCTCTCGGGCAAGCTTTTGGCCGAGGCGATCACCGGCGATGCCTCACGGCTCGACCTGTTCTCGACGCTGACACCAATGCCGTTCCCGGGCGGCACGGCGCTGCGCGGGCCGCTCTATGTGCTGGGCATGCTGTGGTACGCGATGCGGGACCGGATCAAGCATTGAGGGCGCTATTTAGACGCTGGCGGGCCAACGCCAGGGAAGCCTAACAGGCCTCTATCAGACGACAAAGAAATCCTCGACACGCTGTCTGGCCTCAAGCAGCGCAGGCAAGATCTCCCGCTCCATATCCGCGACGGAAAACCGTGCCGACTGGGTCGAGACATTGATCGCCGCGACCGTGCGCCCAGCGCGGTCGCGGATCGGCACGGCGATGGAGCGCAGGCCGAGTTCCAGCTCTTCGTCGACGATGGCGAAGCCATCCATTCTGGCTTTGGCAATGGCCTTTGCCAGCAACGGTCTTTCAACAATTGTCTTCGGCGTCCGCCGCTCGACCGTTGCCTTACGGAAGAACGCGTCCAATTCCGCCGGTGTCAGCCCCGCCAGCAGCATCCGCCCCATCGAGGTGCAATAAGCGGGTAGCCTGGTGCCGACATCGAGCGATACGCTCAGGATCCGCCGGCCGGGAATGCGGGCGACATAGACGACATCTTGGCCCGACAGGATCGCTGCAGAGCAGGCCTCGTTCAGCTGCGCGGCGACCGCGCGCATGATCGGCGCGGCGAAGCTCCACAGCGAGGCGCCGCCGAGCCAGGTGCGGGCAACGGTCAGCAAGCGCGGGGACAGGGAGAATACACGCCCGGATTGCGTCGCATAGCCGGTAGCGGTGAGCGTCAGCAGGAATCGCCGGGCGCCGGCACGGGTCAGGCCGGCTTCTTCGGCCATTTCGGTCAGGGTCATGCCGGAGGGATGGCGGGCCAATATCTCCATCACGCCGAGTCCGCGCTCGAGCGAGCCGACGTGATCACGGGAAACGGTCTCGTCGTCCATCTCATCTCTCGGTCCGGGCGATCTCGCCACGATTGACACCCCGGCTCAACGGAGTTTAGAAAGTATCGCATTCAATACATGTGTTCGCAATACGAACTTTTTGGACTCTGGGAGTCGCCGCGATGGTCAAGTTCCTGCCGCTCAAACAGGCCGTGGCGGAGAACCTGAACGATGGCGACACCGCTGCCTTCGAAGGTTTCACCCACCTGATCCCGACGGCTGCGGCGCATGAGGCGATCCGCCAGGGATATCGCGACCTGACCCTGATCCGCATGACGCCGGACCTGATCTACGACCAGATGATCGGCATGGGCATGGCCCAGAAAATCGTCTTCTCCTATGTCGGCAATCCCGGTGTCGGCCTGCTGCGGCGCGCCCGCGATGCGATCGAGAACGGTTTTCCCCGCTCGATCGCGGTCGAGGAACACAGCCATACCGGCATGGCCAATGGCTATGAGGCGGGTGCGGCCGGCCTGCCCTGCGCGGTGTTCCGCGGCTATCGCGGCACGGGGCTGGCTGATGTCAATCCGAACATCAAAGCGGTGACCTGTCCGTTCACCGGCGAGATGCTGGCGGCCGTGCCTTCCATCCGGCCCGATGTCACTTTCATCCATGCGCAGAAAGCCGACCGGAAAGGCAATGTGCTGGTCGAAGGCATCATCGGCGTCCAGAAGGAGGCGGTATTGGCGGCGAGGCGCGCGGTGGTGACGGTGGAGGAGGTGGTCGACAATTTTGACGATCTTCACCCCAATCTGACTGTGCTGCCCCGCTGGACGATCGCGGCGATCTCGGTCGTGCCCGGCGGCTCGCACCCCTCCTATGCCCATGGCTATTATGCGCGCGACAATGCCGCCTATATCGAATGGGACGAGGTCGCGGCCGACCGCGAGAAATTCCGGGCCTGGATGCAGGCAAACGTGATCGAGAAAAGTCCCGACGATTTCGCGGCCCGGGTCTCGCATCTGCGGAACGCGGCATGAGCGACAATCAGCTGGGCTTCACCCCCAACGAGATGATGACGATCGCCGCGAGCCGGGCGCTGAGGAATGACGATGTCTGCTTCGTCGGCATCGGCGCGCCGTCCGCGGCATGTAACGTCGCGCGGCTGACGCATGCGCCCGACATCACCTTGATCTATGAGAGCGGCACGATCGGTACGGCGCCCGACGTGCTGCCGCTGTCGATCGGCGATGGCGAATTGTGCGAAACCGCCGTCACCACCGTCGCGGTGCCGGAGATGTTCCGCTACTGGCTGCAGGGCGGCCGCATTTCCATCGGGTTCCTCGGTGCGGCGCAGCTCGACAAGTTCGGCAACATCAACACCACTGTGATAGGCGACTATTTCCATCCCAAGACCCGACTGCCCGGCGGAGGCGGCGCGCCGGAGATCGCGACGTCGTCGAAGGAGATCTACATCACTATGGCGCAGACCAAGCGCGGCATGGTCGAGAAGATCGACTTTGTCACCTCCTTCGGCCATGGCGAGGGCGGCGATCACCGACAGCGGTTGGGCATCGAGACCGCTGGCCCCACGCTGCTGATCACCGATCTTGCCATCTGGAAGCCCGATCCGGTGACCAAGGAATTCACGGTCGTGTCGCTGCACCCCAAGGTAACCCGTCAGCAGGTGCAGGAGCGCTGTGGCTGGGTTGTTAAGTTCGCCGAGGCGCTTGACGAAACACCCGCGCCAAGCGAACTCGAACTGAAGACATTGCGCGACCTGCAGGCCCGCACCAAGGCGGCGCATGCGGGAACCGGAAAGACAAGGGCTGCATAAAATGGCCGAGGCCTATATCTGCGACTACATCCGCACGCCGATCGGCCGCTTCGGCGGTTCGCTGTCTTCGGTTCGTGCCGACGATCTTGCCGCCATCCCGCTGAAGGCTTTGCTCGAGCGGAATCCCGGGATCGATTGGCAGCGGATCGACGACGTCGTCTATGGCTGCGCCAACCAGGCCGGCGAGGACAACCGCAACGTGGCGCGCATGGCCTTGCTGCTAGCTGGGCTGCCGAAGGAAATACCAGGCTCGACGGTCAATCGTCTGTGCGGCTCGGGCATGGACGCGCTGACCATCGCGGCGCGTGCCATCAAGGCCGGCGAGGCGGAACTGATGATCGCGGGTGGTGTCGAATCGATGAGCCGCGCGCCTTTCGTCATGCCCAAGGCCGACACGGCGTTCTCGCGCAATGCCGAGATCTATGACACCACCATCGGCTGGCGCTTCGTCAACCCGCTGATGAAGAAGCAATACGGCGTCGATTCCATGCCGGAGACCGGCGAGAATGTGGCGGAAGACTTCGCTGTTTCCCGCTCGGACCAAGATGCCTTTGCCGTGCGCAGCCAGGACAAGGCGGTCGCGGCCCAAGCCAATGGCCGGCTGGCGAAGGAGATCACCCCGGTGACCATCCCACAGCGCAAGGGCGATGCGGTCACTATCAGCAAGGACGAACATCCTCGCGCCGGCACAACCGTCGAGGCGCTGGCCAAATTGCCGACGCCGTTCCGGCAAGGTGGCACGGTGACGGCCGGCAATGCGTCTGGTGTCAATGACGGCGCTGCGGCGCTCATTGTTGCCTCGGAAGCGGCGGTGAAAACATACGAGCTGACGCCGGTCGCCCGTATTCTGGGTGGGGCCGCCGCCGGGGTCGCGCCGCGCATCATGGGCATCGGTCCGGCGCCGGCGACGCAGAAACTCTGTGCGCGGCTTGGCCTGACGCCGCAACAATTCGATGTCATCGAACTCAACGAAGCCTTTGCCTCGCAAGGCATCGCCGTGCTGCGCCAACTCGGCATTGCCGAGGATGCGCCGCACGTGAACCCGAATGGCGGTGCCATCGCACTTGGCCATCCCCTGGGCATGTCGGGCGCGCGCATCTCCGGCACGGCGGGGCTGGAGCTGCGCGCGCGCGGCGGCCGCTATGCGCTGGCCACCATGTGCATCGGCGTCGGCCAGGGCATTGCCATCGCGCTCGAACGGGCCTGAGCAATCGCTCTTCCTGGCAGGCCAGGAGAGTGGATATGCTCGATCCTGCCAAATTTGACCATGTGGACAAAAGTCCGGACCCGTTCCATAGTTCCCCGTCTGATTTCAGGAACGGCCGGCTCGACACGGCTGTCAAACAGAGGGGCACTTCAATGGAAGACCGGAAGAACAGATCTCATTCGATGCGCGAAGGGCTGTCGCGACGCAACGTGCTGGAGCTGGGCGCGCTTGGCCTGGCCGCGACGATGCTGCCGGGTGCGGCCTTCGCGGCGGGCAAAAAACTGAAGGTGGCGGCGATCTTCGCCACGCCGATCGAAGAACCCTGGGACAACCAGATCCACGTCGCCCTGCAGAAGGCCGAGAAGGAACTGGGCATCGAATACAAATGGTCGGAGAAGGTCCAGACCGCCGACTTCAGCCGCGTCATGCGCGAATATGCGCAGGGCGGCTATCAGCTGGTGCTGGGCGATGCCTTCGCCGCCGAGCGTGAATCGCGCCGCACGGCCAAGCAGTTCCCCAAGACAGCCTGGCTGTTCGGCTCTGGCGCCGGGCCGGCCGAGCCGAATTTCGGCGTGTTCGACAACTGGATCCACGAGCCCGCCTATCTCTCCGGCATGATCGCAGGCAAGATGTCGAAGTCGGGTACGGTCGGCGCGGTGGCGGCGATGGGCATTCCGGAAGTGAACCGGCTGGTCAACGCCTTCTTCGCCGGCGCCAAGGAGGTCAACCCGAACGTCAAGAGGAAGGTCGCCTTCATCGGCTCCTTCTTCGATCCGCCCAAGGCCAAGGAAGCCGCGGTGGCGCAGATCGATGCCGGCGTCGATGTCATCTATGCCGAACGCTTCGGCGTCATCGAGGCGGCGGTGGAAAAGAAGATCTTCGCCATCTCCAACATGTCCGACCAGTCGAGCCTCGGCCCCGACACCGTCATCACCGGTCCGGTCTGGGACATGTACCCGACGGTCGAGCAGGCGATCAAGCTGGTCAAGGCCGGGGTCTACACCGCGCAAGACTATGGCGATTTCTCGCGCATGGCCAAGGGCGGTTCGTATCTGGCGCCCTTCCACAAGTTCGACAAGACTTTGCCCGCCGAGGTCAAGGATCTGGTCGAGAAGAAGAAGGCCGAGATCCTGGAAGGCAATTTCCGGGTGGATGTGGACGAGAATACGCCGGTCTCGGATTGACGCCATGATTGAGGGGCTGGCGCGTGGCGCCCCCCTCTGGCCTGCCGGCCATCTCCCCCTCAAGGGGGGAGATCAGATGTCACTTCGGCTTTCGCCAATCGCCGACCTTGAAACATAAGCGAAGTCGGCGAAGCTGCCAATCTCCCCACTTGAGGGGGAGATGTCCGGCAGGACAGAGGGGGGTGCAGCGCCGCCCTCCGCAGCTAAGGCCGGATCGGAAAAATCAGGAGCATTCTTGTCCGCCCCTCTCATCGAAATGCGCGGCATCACCAAGACCTTCGGCGCCGTCAAGGCAAACGAGGCTGTGGATCTCAGCGTGGCGCCGGGCGAAATCCTCGGGCTGCTCGGCGAGAACGGCGCCGGCAAGACGACATTGATGAACGTGCTGTTCGGTGCCTACGCGCCGGATGCCGGTGAGATCCTGATCCAGGGCCAGCCAGTCAGGATCACGAGCTCGGCCGATGCGCTGGCCGCGGGCATCGGCATGGTGCATCAGCATTTTCATCTGGCACCACGGCTCACCGTGCTGGAAAATCTGCTCATTGGTATTCCGGGCAAATCGGGACGGATCGACCGCAGCGGCGGGCTGGCGCGGCTTGCTGAAATCAGCAGCCGGCACGGGCTGACGCTCGATCCCAATCTGCCGGTCTCGGCGCTGTCGGTCGGCGAGCAACAGCGGCTGGAGATCGTCAAGGCGTTGTTTCGCGGTGCCAAGCTCTTGATCCTTGACGAGCCGACGGCGGTGCTGGCACCGAGCGAGGTCGACGGACTGTTTTCGGCCCTGCGCTCGATGGCGGCGCAAGGCCTGGGCATCATCTTCATCTCGCACAAGCTCAACGAGGTGCGGGCGCTGACGCATCGCTGCACCGTGCTGAGGCATGGCCGCGTCGCGGGCCGTGTCGACGACCCCGCCAACACGACGTCGGCTGCAATGGCTGAACTGATGTGCGGCCATGAGATCGTGCCGCCGGCAAGGGGATCGTCGACGCCCGGCGCCGATGTGCTGACGCTCGACGGTGTTTCAACCTCGAAGCATTCCGGCACGGCGTTGCGCGACGTGTCGCTTGCGGTTCGTGCAGGCGAAATCCTCGGCATCGCCGGCGTCTCCGGCAATGGCCAGCGGGCGCTGGCGGAGATTATCTCGGGCACGCGCGCGCCCGACAGCGGTCAAATGACGATAGCCGGCAAACAGGTCGTGCAATTCTCGCCGCGCGAAGTGCAGGCACTCGGCCTTGGCCGCATCCCGGAAGACCGCATGACGACGGGGCTGGTCACCAATTTGCCGCTCGCCGATTCGATGGTGCTGCCGCGCATCGGCACTTCAGCCTTCTCCGCGAAGGGCTTGCTGAAGCCGGATGCGATCCGCGCTTTCGCCGAGGAACAGATCAAGGCCTACGACATCAGATGTCCCGGGCCGATGACGCGCGCCGGCGCGCTGTCCGGTGGCAATCTGCAGAAGGCGCTTCTGGCGCGCGAGCTTGCCTTCGATCCGAAGGTGCTGATCGTCTCACAGCCGACACGCGGCCTCGACATCGGTGCGGCGCGCTTCATCCATGAAAAATTCCTCGACATGCGCGCCAAGGGCTGCGGCATCATCGTCATCGGCGAGGATCTGGAGGAACTGCTGGTGCTGTGCGACTGCATCGCGGTGATGTATGAGGGCCGCATCGTCGGCACGCTGGACAGTGCCGATGCGACCGTCGCCCGGCTCGGCCTGCTGATGACCGGCGCGGAGGGCCACTGATGTTCCGCCTCGAAGTCCGCACGTCCACGCCCGCCTGGTTCAACCTCGCGCTGCCGCTGCTGGCGATCGTCGCCACGCTCATCCTGTGCAGCGGCCTGATCGCGCTGGCCGGGGCCGGGGTGTTCGAATCCTACGGCGTGATGTTCACGGCCTCGCTTGGCGACAGCTACGCCGTCACCGAAACGCTGGTCCGCGCCGCCCCGATGATCTTTACCGGGCTGGCGGTGGCGGTCGCCTTCCGCGCAAAGTTCTGGAACATCGGCGCGGAAGGGCAATTGCTGGCCGGCGCGGTGGCGAGCTGTTTCGTCGGTGCGATCCCGATGCCAGGACCGCTTGCCATGCTTTTCATGGCGCTGGCAGGGGCGGCCGCAGGCGCGGCGGTCGCGCTGGTACCTGCGACGCTGCGGGTAAAGTTCAAGGTCGACGATGTCGTGAGCTCCTTGCTGCTCAACTCGGTCATCTATTATGCCCTGATGGCACTGATCGAGGGACCGTGGAAGGACAGCTTCAGCGGCTATCCGATCTCGCCGCCGATCGAGGATTCGGCGAACTTTCCGGTGCTGATCGAAGGCACACGGCTGCATCCCGGTGTCGTCGCGGCGCTGATCGCGGCCTCGTTGATCTGGTTCCTGATCGTGCGCACGACGCTGGGCTTCCGGATCAGGGTCACCGGCGAAAACCCGGAAGCGGCACGCTATGGCGGCATCCATGTCGAGCGCGTGCTGCTTTCGACGGCGCTGCTGTCGGGCGCGTTGGCGGGGCTGGCCGGCGTCGGTGAGGTCGGCGGCGTGCATTTCCAGGTGATGAGCGATATTTCGCCGGGCTACGGCTATTCCGGCATAGTCGTCGCCATGCTAGCGCGGCTCAACCCGCTCGGCGTCGTGCCGGCGGCGATCTTCCTTGCAGCCGTGATGACCGGCGCCGAGGCTATGTCGCGCGCGACCGGCGTGCCGGCCTTCCTCAGCGACGTCATCCAGGGCACGGCGCTGCTTGCCATGCTGGTGGCGCTGCTGTTCACGGCCTATCGCATCCGCCGCGTCGGAGCCGTCGGATGAGCGCGGTGTTCGAACAGATTTTTCAGGTCGGCTTTCTCGCCGCCATCATCCGCATCGCCACGCCGCTGGCCTTTGCCACGCTCGGCGAGATGTTCTCCGAACGGGCCGGCGTGCTCAATCTCGGCATCGAAGGCATCATGCTGCTTTGCGCCATGACCGGCTTCACCGCCACCAGCCTCAGTGGAAGCCTGTGGCTGGGTGTCCTGGTGGCGGTGCTGACCGGCATGCTGATGGGCGCGCTGCATGCGCTGTTCACGGTGGTTCTCGGCCTCAGCCAGCATGTCTGCGGTATAGGCGTCACCCTGTTCTCGTCGGGGCTGGCCTATTTCCTCTACCGGCTGATCTTCGGCCAGCAATCGGTGCCGCCGAGCATCAGGGGTTTTCAGACGCTGCCGATCCCGGTTCTCTCGGACATTCCCGTGCTGGGACCTGCGGTGTTCAACCAGTTCGCGCTGGTCTACATGGCCATCCTGGCCATTCCTCTGGCGGCCTTCATCCTTTACCGCACCCCGTGGGGGCTGTCGGTGCGCATGGTCGGCGAGAACCCGCGCGCCGCGGACTCTGCCGGCGTCGGCGTGATTGCCACGCGCTTCCAGGCCGTCATTCTCGGCGGCGCCCTGATGGGGCTCGCTGGTGCTTTCCTGTCGATGGCGCAGTTCAACGCCTTCACCTTCGGCCTCGTTTCCGGGCGCGGCTGGGTGGCGATCGCGCTGGTCGTCTTCGGCCGTTGGGATCCTTGGCGCTCGGCAGGGGCCGCGCTGCTGTTCGCCTTCGTCGATGCCTTGCAATTGCGCATGCAGGCGAGTGGGCTCGGACACATCCCCTATGAGGCGTTCCTGATGCTGCCGTTCATCTTCACCATCGTCACCATGGCCGTCATGTCGCGCAATGCGGTGGCGCCATCGGCGCTGCTCAAGCCGTTTCGAAGGGAAGAGCGTTAGGCGAGTAGGATTTGGTGTCCTTCCTATCCTCCGGAGGGGGAGAGGAAGGGCGTCAAGCTGTCCCGGAATGAAGAAGCTGGACCCTTGGGACGCCTCACATCGATACCCCCGCGCTCTTCCGATCGATTGCCTGGAACCCATGCCCACAGCAATTTCACACCAATCTTCGGCGGTCGACGAGAAAATAATTCTGCCATTTGCACAAAAATAGCAATCGACAAAGTCTACCAGTTTTATAGATTAAGCGGCGAGACGGAGGTCGACATGTCCTATTTCCAGAACGCCCAGACCGACAGCAACGGCCAGCGAGTGGCCAATGCGCAGGGCTTTCGCCCGGCCTATGCCGGCGCTTTCGCCTATCTCGTCTTTGCCCTTGCGTTCGTGTTCACCGGGGCAGTCGTGCTGGGCCTTATTCCCTAAGGCGCGGGATCGACAGGGGCTGCTGCCCCACAACTTTCAGGCAATCGGAGTTGAATGAGCCGGATCCCGGGGCGTTTTCGCGCGCCTGAGGATTCGCATTTCACAGCATCAGTGATTCCAGTGATGGAGGAGATGACAATGCCGATCGAATTCACGCATTTACCCGGCAAGACCGCCGACGCGGCGGTTCCCTTTTTCTATGACTTCGCCGAGACCTCGACCAAGCTCGGGCTGATCGAGGACAGCGGTTTCCAGAAGATCGTCGTCGACGATTCGGCCGGGTTGCTGACCAACATGGATCTGGCCTCGCAGGTGCTCAACCGCACCGCTTCGCTGGAAGTGGTGCTCACCCACTGGGCCGGCGTGATCGAACCCACGGTCGCTGCCCGCCAGCTGGCGTCCATCGACAGGGAGAGCGGCGGACGGCTGACGCTCAGGATGATCAGCGAGCCCTTGAACGACGACGATGCCGAGAAACGGCCGGTCGGACATGGCGTCGTCTGGCAGCGCATCGACGAATATCTGGTGCTGTTGAAGCGGCTGTGGTCGAACGACCGGCCCTTCGATCACGAAGGCGCGTTCTACAGCATCAAAAGCGGTTATGTGCCGCGCAAGGGCCCGCATGGCGCCGACCTCGTGGTCCGCATGGGCGGGCAATCCGGAACGGCGCTGAAGGTGGCCGGCCGGCATGCCGATGTCTTCGAACTGGCGCCGGGGCCGATCGACGATATCAGGCAATTGATGGAGCGGGCACGTGGCGCCGCGGCCGAACATGGCCGTGCGGGCAAACTGCGCTTCGCGCTTCCGGTCAGGATCCACCAGGGTGTTTCCGCCGCCGGCCACAAGGCGGTCGACCTATCCGGCCCGCCTGCTCAGGCCGCGCTGTCGCTGCTCGCCTATGCCGGGCTCGGAATCGATGAGTTCATGATCGTCGGCGTCGACACGCCGCGCGAGATCGCGACGGCCGGCCGGGAAACATTGGCGCTGCTGCGCAACTCCCTGGCGCGCCGGGAGGCCAGCGAGTTCCAGCCTGGAGCTTATGCGCCTCGCCCAGGATTGGAGACGCGAGCAGCGGGGTGAAGCCCATCAATCGCCTGCTGCTTCAGGCTGTCGCCAAGCCGCGACAGGCCTTCAATGACGGCGTCCGAATCGGCCAGCACGCCGAAGACGCCGTCCTCGACCGTCACCATGTGCAACGCCGCTTCATGCGCTTGTCTGTCGCCGCTGGCGCAGGCGTCCGAAATCGTCAGGCACTGGAAATTGCGGTCACAGGCCTCGCGCAGCGTGGTGTGGACGCAGACATCCGTCGTGCATCCGGAAAACATCAGATGCGTGATGCCTTGCGCCCGCAGCACAAGCTCGAAATCCGTATAGGTGAAGGCGCTGTTGCAGGTCTTGTCGATGATGATGTCGTGCGGCGCGACGTCGATCTCCGGGACGATCTGGAACCCAGCGCCTGAGCGCAGCAGGACGTCGGTGCCGTCGAGGCCGGAACGCTTGCGGCGCCATTTCTCGTAGGGCGTCATGTCGGCCATGTCGGCGCGGTAACCCTGTCTTGTGTGGATGACCGTGACGCCGGCTTTGCGCGCGGCCGCGATCAGGCGGTTCACGGCGGGCAGGATCGCCCGCAGCCGCGAGGGGTCATACCCCTTCCTCGCGAAATAGCCCGATGTGGACAGGAAATCCTGTTGCAGGTCGATGACGACGAGCGCGGTGTTTTCGGCAACCAGCCTGCCGTCATAGGGGTAGTCGAAGGGTGTCGCCTTGATCATCCGGAGCTCCTTGCCGCCGGCTCACCCTAGCGTGTCCGCATCGATGCGGCGACACCGGATGCCGACATCGTGTGGCCCGGGACCGAGATCGCCGGCGCGGATCGGCCGGCTGCGCGGGTGAGGGCCCGTACGCGGCAACAATGGCACCGGCCCCGGAGCGTTTCAGGTTTTTGCGGTGCATTCCCATCTTAAATCTTGACTAACAATATCATGTTTCATAGTCAACCGGGGACCTGCCTCCGCAGACAGGATCGGAATGCGGCGGCGGGGCTGGAGAAATGCCGTGACCATGGCCGAAGCCGATAGCCAGACCGCATTCGATATCGATGCCGTGCGTTTCGCCGTCGGCGAACGGACGCTGCTCGGTCCGGTCTCGCTCGAATTGCGGCGCGCGCGCGTCTACGGGCTGATCGGCCATAACGGTTCGGGCAAATCGACGCTGATCAAGCTTTTGGCGCGCCAGCAGCCGGCAAGCTCCGGCGCCATCACTTTCGCCGCACGGCCGCTATCGCAATGGCGCGCGCGCGAGCTGGCGCGGGCTCTTGCCTATCTGCCGCAGACGACGCCGGCGGCGACGGGCTTGACCGTGCGCGAGCTGGCAACGCTCGGACGCTATCCATGGCATGGCGCGCTTGGCCGTATCGGCGCCGAGGACAGGCGCCATGTCGAGCAGGCCCTTATGCTGACCGACATGGAAGGGTTCACTGAGCGGCTGGTGGATGAATTATCCGGCGGCGAGCGCCAGCGCGCCTGGCTGGCCATGCTGGTGGCGCAGAATGCCGGCGTCATGCTGCTCGACGAGCCGATCTCGGCGCTCGACATCGCGCATCAGGTCGAGGTGCTGGGCCTGGTCAGCGAGCTCAGCCGCAAGCGCGACCTGTGCGTCGTCGTGGTGCTGCACGACCCCAACATGGCGGCGCGCTACTGCGATGAGCTGATCGCGCTGAAGGACGGCAGGCTGCTGACGCGCGGCACACCGGGCGAGATCATGCGGAGCGATGTGCTCAAGGACATTTTCGGCGTCGAGATGGGTGTGTTCGCGCATCCCGTCACCGGCCAACCCGTCGGCTATGTGCAGTGAAGTCGTCGCCGGCGGTTGCAGGAACCGGCAAGCGGCTGGCCGCCGTGAGAACAAGGAAGAAGCTCATGTCGAGACATGGTTTGTTGGCGGCGTTGGTCGCATCGCTGGTTCTGGGGGCAACCGGCGCCACGGCCCAGGAGCAACCGGCCGGCTCTTCTCCAGCGGTTGAGGCCCCTGCCGCGCCGGCACAAGCTGCACCGGCTGTCATGGCGCCCGCGCAACCAGCCGGCCAGCCGAGCGCGACAACGCCGGCCGAGGTCGCGCCTGCCGGGGCGATGGACCTGAACCTGCCGCATGACCTGTCGCCATGGGGCATGTTCAAGGCCGCCGACATCATCGTGAAGGCGGTGATGACTGGACTGGCCTTCGCGTCGCTCGTCACCTGGACGATATGGCTGGCCAAGTCGCTGGAGATTTTCGGCGGCAAGCTGCGCCTCCGCCGTGCCGTCCGCGCGATCGGCGATGCCGCCACGCTGAAGCAGGCGAGCCGCGCGCTCGAGCGCGGTGGCGATCCCGGCGCGCTCCTGGTGCGGGCAGCGGAAGAAGAGGCCGCGCTTTCGGCCAATGCGCTCGACCACGTCGGCGGCGACGGACTGAAGGAACGGGTCAGCTCGCGCCTGTCGCGCATCGAGGCGGCTGCGTCGCGGCGCATGTCGCGCGGCACCGGCCTGCTGGCGACGATTGGTTCCACCGCGCCTTTCGTCGGCCTGTTCGGCACCGTCTGGGGCATCATGAACGCCTTCATCGGCATCTCGCAGGCTCAGACCACCAATCTCGCCGTGGTCGCGCCGGGCATCGCCGAAGCGCTGCTGGCCACCGCGATGGGTCTGGTCGCGGCAATCCCAGCGGTGGTGATCTACAACGTCTTCGCCCGCTCGATAGCCGGCTACCGGCAGATCCTCGCCGACGCCTCGGCCGGCGTCGAACGGCTGGTCAGCCGCGACCTCGATTTCCGCACGATAGCGCCGGCAACAGCCTTGGCGGCGGAGTAGCGGGAGCGACGCCATGGGGAGCAGAATTCGACAGACCCTGGACGACGACCTCGAGGAAAGCCACGAGATCAACGTTACGCCCTTCATCGATGTCATCCTTGTGCTCCTGATCATCTTCATGGTCGCCGCACCGCTGGCGACGGTGGATGTCAATGTCGACCTGCCCGGTTCGACCGCGACGCCGGCGCCGCGACCGGAGACGCCGCTGTTCCTGACGCTGAAGGACGATCTCAGCCTGGCGATCGGCAACGACGCGGTGCCGCGCCCGGCTTTTGCCGCCACGCTCGACAGCCGCACCAAGGGCGACAAGCAGACGCGGATATTCCTGCGCGCCGACAAGGCGGTCGCCTATGGCGAGCTGATGGAGGCGATGAACCTGCTGCGGGCCGCCGGCTACCTGAAGATCGCGCTGGTCGGCCTGGAGGCCGCGCCGGCAGGTGATATCGCCGCACCGGCGCCAGCCAAAACGGCCGCTCCATGACGCCATCCGCCGCCTCGCCCACGGTGGTGCTGTCGCGCTTCGACTGGCGCGACCTTGGCCTATGGGCATGCGCGGCGGTGCTGATGCTTGGGGCTCATGTCGCGGTCGCGTATGCCGTGCAGAATTTCAATCCAGTCGACCTGTCGGATGGCGGACCGCCGCGGGCCCTAGTGGTCGAGATGGCGCCGATGATGGTGACGCCGTCGGTGCCCGAACAGGCCGCGATGCCCGACGCGGCCATTCCCGACCGGGCCGAGCCAGTCGAACAGACCGAGAAGGCCGCCGAGGCCGAGCCTGACAAGATGGTCGAGCAAGCGGAGCCTGTTACCGAGGCCGTGATGGTGCCGCCGAACGAGCCTACGGGGATGACGAAGGCCGAACCGGTCGAACAGCCGCCGCTGGAACAGGTCGTCCCCGATATTGTCGAGACCGTCGCGCCGGAGGCTGTCGTTCCGCTGCCGCGGGCAAAGCCGACGGAACGGCGCAAGGAAAAGAAACCGGCCGAAGCCAAGGTTAAAAAGCCGGTCGACAAGCCCAAGCCAAGGCCGAAGAAGGAAAAGGCCGAGCCACCGAAGACGGCAAGTACCGCCAGCGCCGAGGCCAAGCCTGCCGCCAAGGCGGCGGCGCCGAGATCGGCGGCCGGGTTCTCGGGTGTCAGCCCGGCCAAATGGGAATCGCGGCTGACGGCGTGGATCAATCGCCACAAGCGCTATCCGAGCGCCGCGAAATCCCGGCGCGCGCAGGGCAATGTGAACGTGACTTTTACAATGGACCCATCCGGCCGGGTCCTGTCGGCCCGGGTCGCCCGTTCGTCCGGCGATGCCGAACTCGACCGAGCAGCACTTGCGGTGCTGCAGGGCGCGACCGTGCCGGCGCCACCGGCGGAACTCGGTCCGCGCGTCAGCCGTACAGCGCCATTCGTGTTCAGTTTGCGGGACTAGTGCCCCTCAAATCCGTGCCAGCCGTCCCGCAAGCCCGACAATTGCATCGCGCTACGCTGTTCTTGGCTGAGCGTGGTTGTCTTTCGGGTGTGCCTTGGGGTGCATCGGATTGCCGCTGAGCTGCGCGTGTCGTGCCGGCCGTGCGCCGCGCAAGACGTCGAAGGCTTCGGCATAGGCCATACCGAGCAGATAGGAGATCATGGGGAAGCGGCTCGCTTCGGCCATCTGCACCAGCTCATTGGTCATCGTCGCGATATACTGGAGACTGTCGAGCTCTGACTGACGTAAGGCCTGATTTGACATGTTCTGCTCCTGTCATCGAATGGAACTTTAGGGAATGCGTACTGGCTGCACTAGATGTACTACGCCGGCTAATTGATCGGTCGACCGGCCGAATGCGGATCAAGTTCCGGGATTGAGAGGGTCAACGCATAGACGGGCGCGTCGGTGAGGCGGTCGATGCCCGGAAGGCGCTTGATCGCCGAATGGCTCAGCGCCGCCGTGGGACAGGCCGACAAGCCGTGCCTGGTTGCCGCCAACATCATGTTCTGGTCAATGTTCACTTTCTTGGTCATTTTCGTCCCTTTCCCCGACCCCCAGGGGACCTGTTGAAAGATCCCGGAAAGGGATCCGCGGGAAGAAAGGTAAGGTCGGAAGAGTTACTGATTTGTTAAAACTGTAGTAAATCAGCTATGAGCTAAAATATCTTTCTTGGCTAGAAAGTCTAAAAAATCGATTTTACTCAAATATGGAGTAGACAATCGCTGGCATACGCTTTTTCGGGATATTCTTGTTCTTATTCAGCGTAAGCAAGCGGCTAACCCAGCCCGTCCCGAGCGAGGCTGACGACGAGCTGGTCGAGGCTGGGATCATCGAGCCTGACGACATGCGCCATGCGGATCGCATGCCTGGGCCGGATATTGGACCTATCCTGCCGCATGATGACCGACACGAATGCCGGCCCGGCTTCGGTCAGAAGCATGGCCTTGCCTGTCAGCACCGGTTCGGAGATAGGCGCCCATTGCACCGAGATCAGCGACGGCTCGCCTGTGGCGGCGGTTGACGCCGCTGAAATAGATCCAGTTAAGGCGCGAGATCGCCACGCCATAATGATTGCCGCGTGCCCGCGCCCATGTCGAGCCACGATGCTCCGACCATCCGGTGACCCTGCGGAACGTGACCAGCTCGGCCTCACGCCGCACGAAGGTCATCGACCGCATCAGCAGATCGGAGCGGGTCGGGATTGAAAAATAGGTGAAATAGATGCCGCCAGCGATCGACGGGGCGGGTGGGCGGATCATCTGGGTGAACAGGCTTTCGGAAATCGGCGGCAGGCCGAGAGCCGCCGGCTCGGGGATGCCGGGGTCCCGGTACAGTTCGGCTTCTTGGATGTGGAAGTAGTCGCAGATCAGCTTGGCCGTAGCCTTGTTGGGCACGGTCTGCCCCTGCAGGTAACGTTCGAACTGCGTGCGGTTGATGCCCAGCTCGCGGCATACCGCGCTGACAGAAGCATGGTCCTTGCAGAGCCGCCTGAGATTTGCAGCAAGATTCTGGCGAATGGACACTAGTTTGCTTTCGCAGGCGGATACTTCATTTCGACTCGGAATCCGTATAGCGCTTTCGGTCGCCCCCGCCGAAACGCCCTGTCACAACACACAGAAAAAACTGATTTGAGAACGCCAGTCTAATGGGACGGCTTCCAAAAAAAATAGCGCCGGGGGGACACCAGCCACCGCCATAAGTCCAATTGACAACCATTTCGCCTTGGAAACGGCGAAATGCCATTTTGGCCATTTTTGGGGGGATCGGGGCTATGCCTTGCATCGCGCCGTGGCGGATGGCGGCTGCACCTTGCCGGAACGATCAAAAGCAGACGGTTATTCCGCTGGTGGAGCTGAGGAGGATCGAACTCCTGACCTCGTCATTGCGAACGACGCGCTCTCCCAGCTGAGCTACAGCCCCGTCCAGCGGATGGCGCATTTATCGGGCGCCGCGGTTTCCTGTCAAGGCGGCGCTTCACCGAAAAACCGGCTGCCAGTCGCGTGGCGGAACCCTGCCCTTGCCGGTTTGGCGCGTAATGGCTACATGTCGGCAACAATTGGAGTCCGGCATGCTCGCCCTCATACAAACCATCGTCATGGCGCTCGACCTCTATTGGTGGGTGATCATCGCCTCGGCGATCTTTTCCTGGCTCTATGCCTTCAACGTCGTCAACTCGCGCAACCAGTTCGTCGGGAGCATCGGGAACATGCTCTACCGCCTGACCGAGCCGGCGCTGCGGCCGATCCGCCGCTTCATGCCCGACCTTGGCGGTATCGACATCTCGCCGATCATCCTGTTGCTGATCCTGTTCTTCCTCAGGCAGTTCATTCTCACCACGGTCGCGCCGCTGCTGCTGGCCTGACGATCGCATGAGCGCGCCGTTCCGCATGCGCGAGAACGGCGTCGATCTGTTCGTGCGGCTGACGCCGAAGTCTTCCGTGGACCGGCTCGACGTTGTCGAAACATTGGCGGACGGACGAAGTCACGTGAAGGCGCGGGTCCGCGCCGTGCCGGAAAATGGCGCCGCCAATCAAGCGCTGGAGAGGCTGGTCGCCAAGGCGCTGGGTGTTCCGGCATCGGCCGTTTCGGTCGTCGCCGGCGGTACGGCCCGCCTCAAGACGTTGCGGATATTGGGTGATCCGGAGGCGCTGGTAACAGGTGTCGAAGCGCTTTTCCAAAATTGAGATGCAGGCGGGACATCGCCCCCTCTGCCCTGCCGGACCCGGTCCTGCGCTGTCGCTCCGGGTGGTCGTCGTTCGGAAAGCCAAGCAATTGGCTTCCCGTCCGCCGCGCGGACCACTCCTTATCCCCGCTTGGGGAGAAATTGGCGGTTTCGGCGCCGGCTCGTCAATCGCCCAGCGGCAAACGCGGGTCGTCGACCTTCAGCGTGTTCACGCTCTGCTTGATGCGGCGCAGGTTCTCCAGCACCTTCGGTCCGCGTGTCTCGGCGACCGAGGTCACGATCATGTCGACGATCGCCAGCAACGCGTAACGTGACGATGTCGGCTTGTAGATGTTGCCGTCCTCGAACGGCTGCAGGTGGATGACAGTGTCGGCGACCTTGGCCAGTGCGGAGTCGGGCGCGGTGACCGCCACCGTGGCGGCGCCATATTGTTGGGCGACCTGCACCGCCTCGATGACCGAGCGCGCATAGCCGGAGACCGAGAAGGCGACCACCGTGGTGTCTGGCGTGGCAACGGCGGCATACATGCGCTGCAACTGTCCGTCGATCTGTGCCAGAACCGGCAGGCCGAGCCTGAACAGCCGGTTCTGCATTTCGGTCGCCATCATCGAGGAAATGCCACCCGAACCTATGCACAGCACATTGCCTGATGCCGCAAGGCGCGCGGCGACGTCGACCAGCGTCGTCATGTCGAGGTTCTCGCTGGCGCGCTGGATGGCTGTAACCGCCGCTTCGGTGATGGTCGAGGCAATGCGCTGTTCGCGGGCGTCGCGGCTCAGTGGCTCCGGCGACAGATACTGGCCGCCGATGGCGATGGCCTGGGCCAGGTAGAACTTGAAGTCGCGCAACCCCTCGCAGCCGAGATTGCGGCAGAAGCGGGTGACCGTCGGTTCGCTGACGCCGACCCGCGCGGCGATCTCGGAGATCGCGGCCTTGGAGGCGAAGTCGAGGTCGGACAGGACGAGGCTCGCCAGCCGGCGATCCGACTTGGTGCCGTCCTGCGACATCAGCTGCAGCCGCGTGATGATATCGGCCGGCGTCTTCATATCCGCGTTTCCGTCGTCATCTCAGCGGCAGGCCCGTCGCCGTGTCGAACAGATGGATGTTGCCGGGGTCGACCGAGACCGGCAGCAGGTCGCCCGGCCGCACCGGCACCCGGTCGCGGAACACGGCGCGCACCGTATCGGTGCCAATGGCGCCGTAGACATGGGTTTCGGAGCCGGTCGGCTCGACCACATCAACCTTGAGCGTCATGGCGTCGGTGGCTTCACCGACGATGAAATGCTCCGGCCGGATCCCCGCCTCAACGGCACTGCCTGCCGGCACCGGGTCGCCGGCAAGCGCAAGCCGGCCGCCGCCGACCGACTCGAACCAGGTCGTCCCGGGCGTCGTCTTCAGTGCCCCGGATACAAAACTCATGGACGGCGAGCCTAGGAAGCCGGCGACGAACTTGTTGGCCGGCCTGTCATAGAGCTCCAGCGGCGGCCCGACCTGCTGAATCCTGCCGCGGTCCATCACGACGATGCGGTCGGCCATGGTCATGGCCTCGATCTGGTCGTGGGTGACGTAAACTATGGTGGATTTCAACCGCTGGTGCAGTGCCTTGATCTCGGTGCGCATCTGCACGCGCAACTGCGCGTCGAGATTGCTGAGCGGCTCGTCGAACAGGAACACCGAGGGTTCGCGAACGATGGCGCGGCCCATGGCGACACGCTGGCGCTGGCCGCCCGAGAGCTGGCGGGGATACCGGTCGAGATAGGAGAACAGGTTGAGGACGCCGGACGCCTTCTTGACCTTCTGGTCGATGGCGGCGCGGCTCTCGCCCCGGATTTTCGGACCGAAGCCGATATTGTCGGAAGCCTTCAGGTGCGGGAACAGCGCGTAGGATTGGAACACCATGGCGATGTTGCGCTGCTGCGGCGGCAGGTCGTTGGCGCGCGTGCCACCGATCAGGAGGTCGCCGGAACTGATGGTTTCCAGGCCCGCCAGCATGCGCAGCAAGGTCGACTTGCCGCAGCCGGACGGACCGACGAGCACGACGAACTCGCCGCTCTTGATGTCGAGGCTGATCTCCTCGAGGATCTTGTGCTGGCCGAAGGATTTCGAGAGGTTGCGAAACTCGACGTCGGTCATGGTCACGCTCCCAGTATGTCGTCGATGAACGGCAGGCAGCCGGCGGTCAGTCCCGCATCCACGGGCATCACCACGCCTGTTACGCCCGAGGCGCGGTCCGAGGCAAGGAAAGCCACCGCTTCGGCGACTTCCGAGGCGTTGACGATGCGGCCGAGCGGATAGAGCCGCTGCAGCTTGCCGATTATGTCAGGGTTCTTGGCAAGGCGATGGTCCCAGGCGGCGGTGCGAATCGATCCGGGGCAGACGACATTGGCGCGCACGCCGCTACGGCCGAGCTCGACGGCGATCGACTTGGCATAGGCGTTGATGCCGGCCTTGGCGGCGGCGTAGGCCGGATTGCCGAAATGCGCGATGGCGTTGACGGAAGAAATGAAGACGACGCTGCCCGAACCGCGTGCAGCCATCGCTTTAACCAGCGGGTCGGCGAAAGTCATCACACCGGTCAGGTTGAGGTCGAGCTCATGTTCGATCGTGTCCGCCGTTAGCGCATCGAGCGTTTCGGCGCGCGTCCAGCCGGCATTGTTGACCAGGATATCTGGCACGCCGTCCCGATCGAGAACGGCGGCGATCCCCGCCTCGATGGAAGCCCGGTCGAGAAGGTCGAAGACATGCCGCGAGGCAAGGTGCGGGCTCGCCAGCGCCTCCTCTGATTGGTCGCAGCCGACCACCCGCGCGCCCCTGCCGGCCAGCAGTGCGACGATCGCCGAGCCAAGGCCGCCACCGGCGCCGGTGACGACGGCGGTCCTGCCTTCGAATTCGGCTCTCGAAACCACGGCGCTTGCTCCTCCCGCAGGTCAGGCAGATGCCGGAGAGGCTAAAGAACAGGATGTAATTAAGCAACATATTAATCCGCTTGCGCGCGGCGAATTCATCGATAATGTAGGAAAGTCACATAAATCTTGTGCCGGCACCGGCACAAGGAGCGCGAATGCGCGAAACAATGGGAGAGATCGGATGAACCTTGCGAAATGGACTGCCGGCCTGATCGCCGGAATGGGCATTCTGGCCTTCGCGGCGCAGGCAGAGGCTGGCGAAGTGCGGGTTACCGTCGCCGAATACAGCGCCAAGACCGGTCCGTATTTCGAGCAGGTCAAGAAGGAGTTCGAGGCGAAGAACCCTGGCATCACGGTCAAGTTCGAGGTGGTGCCCTGGGATGTGCTCTTGCAGAAGCTGACCACCGACATCACCGCCGGCACCAACGCCGATCTCTCCATCATAGGCACGCGCTGGCTGATCGACTTCGTCCAGCAGGACGTCGCCGAGCCGCTCGACAGCTACATCACGCCCGAATTCAAGGGTCGCTTCATCGACACCTTCCTGTCGCCCTCGATCATGGGCGGCAAGACCTACGGCCTGCCGATCGCCGCCTCGGCGCGCGCCATGTATTACAACAAGGAGCTGTTCGAGAAGGCCGGCATCGCCAAGCCACCGGCAACCTGGACCGAATTGCAGGAGGATGCTCGCAAGATCAAGGCGCAGGGTGCCTTCGGTTTCGGCCTTCAGGGCAAGGAGATCGAGACCGACGTCTATTACTACTACGCGATGTGGTCGCAGGGCACCGAGATCCTCAACAAGGACGGCACGTCGGGCCTGAGCACGCCGGGCGCGCTCGAAGCGGCCAAGCTCTACAAGTCGATGATCGACGAGGGGCTGACGGAGCCCGGCGTCACCTCCAACAATCGCGAGGACGTGCAGAACCTGTTCAAGCAGGGCAAGATCGGCATGATGATCACGGCGCCCTTCCTGTCCAACCAGATCAAGGACGAGGCGCCGAGCCTCAAATATGGCGTTGCCGCCATTCCGGCCGGTCCGACCGGTGCGCGCGGCACCTATGGCGTCACAGACTCCATGATCATGTTCAAGAACTCCAAGAACAAGGACGAGGCCTGGAAGCTGATGGACTTCCTGTTCACCACGGAACAGCGCGCCAAGTTCACGCAGGGCGAAGGCTTCCTGCCGGTGAACAAGGAAGAGGCCAAGATGGACTATTACGTCAACAACGCCGACCTGGCCGCCTTTACCGCCCTGCTGCCGGATGCCCGTTTCGCGCCGGTCATCCCAGGCTGGGAAGAAGTTGCCCAGATCACGTCGGATGCCATGCAGAAGATCTATCTCGGCGGCGATCCCGAGGCAGGCTTGAAGGAAGCGGCGGCGAAGGCCAACGCAGTGCTGAAGAAGTAGGGGCCGCGCCCCACAAATAGGGCGTATCTCCCTGCGCCCGTGGCGCGCCCCCGACTCAGGTGGGGCGCGCCACATTTCCAAACAGACATTTGGCTGCGCTCCACGTAAATAACGAAGACTGACAAGCAACCACTTTGGACGAATTGTCGACGTCAGCGCCGCCCCTCATTGCCCTGCCGGGCATTTCTCCCCGTATAGAGACGGGGAGAAAGGGCGGCCGGCATCTCGGAGCCCTTTCTGGACGCTGGTGACTGGCGAAAGCGGTGATGAAAGCGCCCCTCTCCCCGTCTCTATACGGGAGAGGATGCCGGCAGGCAGGTGAGGGGCGGCGCCGACGCCGGGGAAGAGTTCGAAACCGAGCGCCTGGGAAGAACAGGTCAACTGGCCAACCAGCGCTACTGATGCCTCGCAACGCGGTATAAAATCAGCCGATGCAAAATCGCTTCCTGCCCTACCTCCTGACCTTGCCCAGTCTGTTCCTCGCGGCGGTGGTCATCTTCTGGCCGGTCTGGGACCTGATCCAGATCGCCACGCATGATGTCAATCGCTTCGGTCAGCTGCGCGAGTTCAGCGGTCTTGCCAATTTCGCCGCGCTGGCCGCGGATCCCGACTTCGTCGCCGCGCTCTGGCGCACGGGGCTGTGGACGGTGCTGGTGGTCGGCGGCGCGCTGCTGCTCTCGGTCCCGGTGGCGATGATCCTCAACACCGATTTCTATGGCCGTGGCCTTGCCCGCGTCATCATCATGCTGCCCTGGGCAGTGTCGCTGACCATGACGGCCGTGGTCTGGCGCTGGGCGCTGAGCGGTGAAAGCGGCATGCTGAATTCGGCGCTGATCGGACTTGGCCTGATCGACCACAACATCCAGTGGCTTGCGAGCGCCGAGACGGCGTTTCCGATGCAGGTGCTGATCGGCATATTGGTGACGGTGCCGTTCACCACGACGATCTTTCTCGGCGGCCTGTCGTCGATCCCGGACGATCTCTACGAGGCGGCGGCGCTCGAAGGGGCAACGCCGCTGCAGCAGTTCCGCGAGATCACCTTTCCGCTCCTGAAACCCTTCATCAACATCGCCATCGTGCTCAACACCATCTACGTCTTCAACTCGTTCCCGATCATCTGGGTGATGACGCAGGGCGGGCCGGCCAACTCGACCGACATACTGGTCACCCACCTCTACAAGCTGGCATTCCGTATCGGCAAACTCGGCGAGGCGTCGGCGGTCTCGCTGGTGATGTTCGCCATATTGCAGATCTTCACCATGATCTATGTGCGCCTTGCCATGCGGGAGCAACGCGCATGAAGGCCAAGCTGAAGCGCACCATCATCGCCTGGCTGCTGCTGGCGCCCTTGATCGTGGTGACGATCTTTCCCTTCGCGGTGATGTTCCTGACAGCGGTCAAGCCGCGTACCGAAGTGCTGACGCCGACCTGGTGGCCGAGCGAGTTCCGGTGGTCGAATTTTGCCGACATGTGGGTGGCGACAGGCTTCGGCCGGGCGCTGGCCAATTCGCTCTATGTGTCTGTCATCGCCACCGTTGGCGCCATCCTCATCTCCGTCCCGGCGGCCTATGCCATGTCGCGCTTCCGCTTTGCCGGCTATGGAGCGTTCCGCCAGTTCCTGCTGATCTCACAGATGATCTCGCCGATCGTGCTGGTGCTCGGCCTGTTCCGGCTGATGGCTGCCTGGGGACTGGTCGAATCGACCACCGCGCTCGGCTTCATCTACATGGCCTTCAACGTCGCCTTCACCGTGTGGATGCTGCAGAGCTATTTCGACACCATTCCGCGCGACCTCGAGGAGGCGGCCTGGATGGAAGGCGCCGGCCGCTGGCTGACGCTGCGAAAAGTGTTCCTGCCGCTCTGCCTGCCGGCGATCGCGGTGACGGCGATCTTCACCTTCATCAATGCCTGGAACGAATTCGTCGTGGCGCTTACCATGCTGCGCAGCCAGGAGAGCTATACGCTGCCGATCCAGGTGTTCTCGCTGGTTGCCGGGCGCTACACGATCGAATGGCACCATGTCATGGCGGCGACGCTGCTGGCGACGCTGCCGGTGGCGATCCTGTTCATCTGGCTGCAGCGCTATCTTGTCCGGGGCTTGGCGCTCGGGGCTGTCAAATAGCAATCCCAGCAATTCCAGGAAAAGTGCCCAGCGGTTATCCGTCCGGAATTGCGAAAACAAGAAGTCCACGGAGTTTTCATGCGTATCTTCACCGCCTCGCTGGCGACGGAAACCAACACCTTCTCGCCGGTGCCAACCGACCGGGCCTCTTTCGAGATGGCGTTCTATGCCGGGCCGGGCAAGCATCCGGAAACGCCGACCCTGTGCTCCTCGCCGATGGTGGCGCTGCGCCGCCGCGCGGCCGCCGAAGGCCTGACCGTGATCGAAGGCACCGCCACCTGGGCAGAGCCCGGCGGCCTCGTGCAGCGGCAGACCTATGAGGCGCTCCGCGACGAAATCCTCGGCCAGCTCAAGGCCGCCTTGCCGGTCGATGCCGTCATTCTGGGCCTGCACGGTGCCATGGTGGCGCAAGGCTATGACGACTGCGAGGGCGACCTGCTGGAGCGCGTGCGTGGCATTGTCGGGCCAAGCGTGGTGATTGCCTGCGAGTTCGATCCGCACAGCCATCTGACGCCGAAGCGCGTGGCGGCGTCCGACATCATGGCCTATTTCCTCGAATTCCCGCACACCGATTTCTACGAGCGCGGCGAACATGTGGTCGCGCTTGGCCTGGCCGCGGCGCGCGGCGAGATCAAGCCGGTCATCTCAACCTTCGACTGCCGCATGATCCAGGTGCTGCCGACCAGCCGCGAACCGATGCGCTCCTTCGTCGACCGCATCAAGGCGCTGCACGGCAAGGACGGCGTGCTGTCGGTCTCGGTCATCCACGGCTTCATGGCCGCCGACGTGCCCGAAATGGGCACGCGCATCCTTGTCGTTACCGACAATGACAAGGCCAAGGGCGATGCGCTGGCGGAGCGGCTTGGACGCGAGCTCTATGCCATGCGCGAAACGACCGCGATGACGATGCTGAGTACGGCCGACGGCATCGATCGGGCGCTGGCCGTGCGCAAGCAAAGACCGGGCAAGCCGGTGGTCATTGCCGATATCTGGGACAACCCCGGCGGCGGCGTTCCCGGCGACGGCACCTTCGTGCTGCGCCAGATGCTGGCGCGGGGCCTGGACAAGTTCGGCGTGGCGACGATCTGGGATCCGATCGCGGTGACTTTCTGCCAGGCGGCCGGCGAAGGTGCCGTCATCGACCTGCGTTTCGGCGGCAAGGCCGGCCCGCAGGCGGGCGAACCGATCGATGCACGCGTCAAGGTACTGAAAGCGGTTGCCGAAGGCTGGCAGAGTTTTGGCCCGAGCCGGGTGACATTGGGACCATCAGCGGTGGTGCGCATCGAGGGCACGGAAGTCGATGTGATCCTGAACACTAATCGCACCCAGACCTTCGAGCCGGATGTCTTCTCCAACATCGGCGTCGATCCGCTGTCGAAAGACATATTGCTGATCAAGTCAACAAACCATTTCTACGCCGGCTTCGAGCCGATCGCCGCCGAGATCATCTATGTCGCGGCGCCGAGTTCCTATCCCAGCAATCCGGCGGCGACGAATTACACGAAGCTGACGCGGCCGGTGTGGCCAAGGGTAAAGGATCCTTGGGTCGGCAGCCAAGGATAACGAGGTTAACGTCAGCGCCGACTTCGGCGATTGCCTACACCAATCCGCGCTTGACCATCATCGCTTCCGGCGACGGCATTTTGCCGCGAAACGCCGTGTAGAGCTCTTCCGGATCCTTCGAGCCGCCGGCGGCGTAGATGTTCTTCCTCAGCCGCTCGGCCAGCGCCGGGTTGAAGGGGTCTCCGGTTTCCTCGAAGGCGGCGAAAGCATCGGCGTCCAGCACCTCCGACCACATGTAGGAATAGTAGCCGGCCGAATAGCCCTCGCCGGCGAAGACATGGCCAAAATGCGGGGTGCGATGGCGCATGGCGATCGTATCCGGCATATGCAGCGTCGCAAGCGTTTCGGCCTCGAAACGAAGCGGCTCTTCCGGCGCGTCGGGCCGTGCATGGTAGGCCATGTCCATCAAGGCAGAGGCGGTGAACTCGACGGTGGCGAAGCCGGCGCCGAAGGTGCGCGTGGCCAGCATTTTGTCGAGCAGCGCCTTCGACATCGGCTTGCCGGTCTTGACATGCAGCGCGTGCTTTTCCAGAACCGCCGGCACCGTCAGCCAGTGCTCGTAGAGCTGCGAGGGCAGTTCGACGAAGTCGCGGCTGACCGAGGTACCTGACACCGACGGCCAGGTGACGTCGGTCAGCATGCCGTGCAGCGCATGGCCGAATTCGTGGAACAAGGTCTTCGCTTCGTCGACCGACAGCAAAGCCGGTTCGCCCGCTGGCGGCTTGGCGAAGTTCATGATGTTGTAGATCACCGGCTTCGAGCCATGGCCAAGCTTGTAACCGGACTTCAGCGCGCTCATCCAGGCGCCGGAGCGTTTTGACGGCCGCGCGAAATAGTCGGCGAGGAACAGGCCGCGCTCACTGCCGTCGGCATTTTTGACCACGAAGACGCGCGCGTCCGGATGCCAGGCGGCGATGCCTTTCTTCTCCTCGAACGTGATGCCGAACAACCGTGTCGCGACGTCGAAGCAGGCGTCAATGACGCGGTCGAGCTGCAGATAGGGTTTCAGCTCCGCCTCGTCGAAAGCGAACTTCTCGGCGCGCAGCTTCTCCTGGTAGAAGCGCCAGTCCCAGGCGGCGAATTTTTCGTTGCTGCCAGCCTCGGCAGCCAGACGCTCCAGCTCCTTCTGGTCGGCGGCGGCTTTTTCCAATGCCTTTTCCCAAACCGGGTCGAGCAGCGCGTGCACCGCCTTCGGTGTCTTGGCCATGGTGTCGTCGAGCTTGAGCGCGGCGAAGGAGGCGTAGCCGAGCAGCTTCGCCTTTTCGGCGCGCAGCTTGAGCATGTCGCGCACCACGGACGTGTTGTCTGACGCTCCGCCGTTCTGGCCGCGCATGGTGAAGGCGCGATAGGCGATCTCGCGCAGGTCGCGGCGTTCGGAGAAGGTTGTGAACGGCTCATAGATCGAGCGCGACAGGGTGACGGCGTAGCGGCCCTTCTGGCCGCGCATCTCGGCGGCCTCGGCCATCGAGCTTTTCACGAAATCCGGCAGGCCGGCGAGATCGGCCTCGTCGAGCAACAGCGCCCAGTCGCGCTCGTCGGCCAGCACGTTCTGACCGAAAGTCGTGCCGAGCGACGACAGCTCCTCGTTGATTTTGGCCAGCCGCGTCTTGCCGTCCGCGTCGAGCTTGGCGCCGGAACGGACGAAGCCTTTCCAGGTCTTCTCCAGGACGCGCAGCGTCTCGGGATCGAGGTCAAGGCTCTCGCGGCGCCGGTAGAGATCGTCGATGCGGGCAAACAGCTTCTCGTTCATCGAGATGGCCGAGAAGTGCCGCGACATCTTCGGCGAAATGTCACGCTCCAGGGCCTGGATGGTTTCGTTGGTGTGAGCGCCGGCGCGGCACCAGAAGATCGATGAGACATGATCCAGCGCCTCGCCGCCGAGCTCAAGTGCGGCAAGCGTGTTCTCGATGCTCGGCGCATCCTTGTTGCCTGATATCGCGTCGATCTCGGCCTCATGCGCCTTCAGCGCGGCGTCGAAAACGGGAGAAAAATCACCGTCGCCAATATGGGCGAAATCGGGCAGGCCGAGCGGCCCTCGCCACGCGGTCAACGGATGGGCGGCGAGATCGACGGCTTTCGGAGAGGGCATGGAGGGTCTTTCGCTGGCGTCAGGAAGGAGGGTGTCACCGATGTAGGGCGCGGTCCGCGGGCCCGCAATATGCCAGTTGGCCGCTCCGCCTCAGTAGCCCTCGCAGTTTTCAGCGATTGCCGCCTGCGAACTGGCGGTGATGCGGTTGTCGCTCACCGCGAAGGTCTCCTGCATCAACATATCATTGTCGGGGAAGTCGTAGCAGGCGATCACGGTGGTGACCCCGCCTTCGGTCTTCTCGATGCGGTGGCGGATCGCGGCTCCCGCAACCGCGCCTTTCCATTCGTCGAGCGAGGCGATGAATTCCTGCTTGCTCTGGACAACGCCGAGGTCGTCGAGCTTGATGCGGACGTCGTCGGCGAGCAGGTCCGCCAGCTCGGTGCGATCGGCGACCAGCAGCGCCGAATACCAGCGGCTTATGATGGCGTGGTCATCGGCGCGAGCGGCAACGATCGCCATCATCAGCGCGGCCGCCGTGAAAACGACCGGCCGGACGCTCATCGCCTGCCGCGCCGTACCGTTCATTCCAGCACCGGCCGCTCGAAATCGCCGGTGTCCTTGTTCATCACCCAGAGCTCGCCGGTCGAAATGTCGAACCAGGCTCCGTGCAGCGACAGCCGACCCTTGCCCTCGAGGATCGAGACGCAGGGAAAGGTCCTGAGATTGGCGAGGGAGTAGCGGATCGAGATGCGCTCCAGGGCCGTCTGGCGTTCCGTCGCCGTCATGAAGGTGCTGGCCGACACCGTCTCGGCGGCCGGCGCGATCAGGCTCATCCACTTGCCGATGAAGTCGCCGGGAGAGAGCGGCGCGGAGTTGGTGTCGAGCGCGGCCCGGATGCCGCCGCAGCGGCCGTGGCCCATGACCACGATATTCTTGACCTTGAGGCTCTGCACCGCGAATTCGAGCGCGGCCGAGGTCGAATGGAACTCGCCGTCCGGCTCGTAAGGCGGCACCAGATTGCCGACATTGCGCAGCACGAAGAGTTCGCCGGGGCCGGCGTCGAAGATCGCCTCGGGCGCGGATCGCGAGTCGCAACAGGCGACGATCATGGTCTCGGGCGCCTGGCCTTCGCGGGCGAGCTCGCGATAGCGGCCGCTCTCGGTGAGGTAGCGGCCGTTCATGAAATTGCGGTAGCCGGCGAGGAGGTGTTCGGGAAGATGAGGCATGGGCGGCTAAGGCCTTTCCGGGTTGGAGGCGGCAGCTCGTTGCGGTCGAGGAAAGCCTCTAACGGCAAAAACCCGTTACGAGCAATGCAGAATTGTAGGGGCTAGCTATAAATGCCATGCGCCAGAGCGGGACGCCCGCCGACATTGTCACGCCCAAATGGCGACCGGTATGCCAAAACCGTCAGCGCGAGGCGGGTCGGGAAACGGCTTCGCGTCGCCGCTGGCGATGCGGCCGGCAATCAGCATCATGGCCGCCGCATCGAGGAAATCGTCGGCGGCCGCACCACGTGGCGGCAGCTGGTCGAGGAAATCCATGTCATAGCCGTGCCGGCAAAGCAGCGCCTTGCGCTCCGCCATGCCGGCCAGATTGACGCTGCCCTTGATCTTCTTCGGCAACCGCATGGCCCGATCGCCGTTCAGGCGACAGAAGGCGACTTCCGGATGCGATTCGAAGATGCGGCCGCGCAGTTCGGGCCGCGCGATCAGCAATGTGTCGATCTCGCGGATTTTCGAAAAGATGCCGAAGGCCTGGATGGAAACGCCGCGCGGCGGGTTGGATGTGGCCTTGGCCGCTTCGCTTGCCCTGATATGCGCCGCGTACCAGGCTTCGATCGTGGTGAAGCCGCTGGTGTCGGCATAGAGCGCGGCACGGGACGGAATCGAGAAGACGCTGGACTGGCGAGCGCCAAGCAGCGGCCGCACCAGCGCTTCCGGCCCGCGTCCGCCCTTTTGCGAAAATTCCGGTAGACCGATCGGCATGTCGACGGCGACGATCGCGTCATCGGGGATCGCCGCCAGCAGGGCGGCGAACGAAGGGAAGACATCGACCGAAGGCGCCGTATCTGGGTCACGACGTGTCGAACCGGGTTCGCTCCGCACGGCGATCCAGCCGGCCTTGCAGCCATCGGCGCCGACGAGCACGACCTTGGCCGGGGTCACGCCCGGCGATCCCGCCCCGGATGCGTGAGGTGGCGAAGCTGGACCATGGCCATCGGGTGCGACAGGCTCTGCGCGTCGGTTTCGAGCTGCAGTTCGTCGCCGCCGCGTTTTGCGGTGCGCGCCAGGATTTCGTAGACCGCCGCCGTCGTCGACTGCAGCGCCTTGATCGCCGGCTGGCCGGACAGGATGCGCGCCAGGTAGACCGCTGCCGTCAAGTCGCCAAGGCCGTTCGGCGGCTTGTCGATCAGGCGGTGTTCGGCCAGCAGCGCCTGGGTGCCGTCAAGCAGCAGATTGCCTGTGCCGCCTGACATCATCGACGGAGCCGAGGTGACCAGCATGGTCGACGGTCCGGCATGGAGTGCGGCCGAGATCACCGATTTCAGATCGGGCAGCGGCGCGCCGGCCATCCATTCCAGCTCATAGCGGTTGGGCGTGGCGATGTCGGCGATCGGCATCAGCCGGTCGCGCATGGCGGCGGCGGTGGGCTCGGGCACGTAGAGGCCGCCGGAATCACCCATCACCGGATCGCAGATATAGACGGCATCGGGCGTCCTCGCCTTGACCGCGGCGACCAGCGAGGCGACCGCCTCGGCCTGGCCGGCCTCGCCGAGATAACCCGACAGCACGGCCCCGACCTCACCCAGCCACGGCGCGCGCTCCAGATCGGCCATCAGCGCCTTGAACTGGTCGAGCGGCGGCACGATGCGGGTCGCGCGGCCATGGCCGGGATGCCAGGGCAGGGTGACCGTAGGTACGGCCCAGACCGGAAAGCCCAGTGTCTCCAGCGCGAAGACGGCCGCGCGGTTGCCGACGGAGCCGCGGGCGACATGGCTGGATATGACGATGACCGCGCGCGGCGCGTCGGCTTTTTCGGCGCTCATTGTCTCTTGATTCCTAGCTGCCCCGGGTGAGGAAAAGCACGAGCCAGACCATCAGGCCCAGCGCCAGAAGCAGGCCGAGTATCCTGCCAACACGCGTGCCCCAGACTTCGATCGGATCCGTGCGATCGGCATCGGCCGCGGAGACGTGGTCGCGCATGCCTTTCGTCGTCCGTGCCACGAAAGAATTGCCGGCCGGATCGGTCTCCTGCGCGACGCGCTGGAGGATACGGCGCGATTCGCTGTGGCTGTCCTGGCGTTTCGCCATGATGATATCCCGTTCTGATCGAACCTTATCGCGTTCACCAGGCCAATCACAGGGCCTGGGCGGGCACAATTCATGCCGAGCCTGCTTCAGAGGCCGAGGCCGTTTTCTTGCGCGCCGATTGTGGTAATGCTTCGGATGCAACTTCTATCGAGGGATCCCTTCATGCTTGCCCAGCGCCTTGCTCGACCATCGACATTTCGCACGTTGCCCGCCTTCCTGATGATGGCAATCGTGCTGCCGCTGCTTGCCGGCTGCGGCTACAACACGATCCCGACGGCGGAAGAAAACGCCAGGGCGGCATGGAGCGAGGTGTTGAACCAGTATCAGCGCCGCGCCGACCTCATTCCCAATCTGGTCGAGACGGTCAAGGGCTATGCCTCGCATGAAAAGGACACGCTCGACGCGGTTGTCCAAGCGCGCGCCAAGGCGACGCAGATCACGGTGACGCCCGAAACGCTGAAGGATCCGGAAGCCCTCAAGAAGTTTCAGGATGCCCAGGCCGGGCTGACCAGCGCGCTGTCGCGGCTGATCGCGGTGTCGGAAGCCTATCCCGACCTCAAGGCCAACCAGAATTTCCTGGCGCTGCAGGCGCAGCTCGAAGGCACGGAGAACCGCATCGCGGTGGCGCGGCGCGACTACATCCAGGCGGTCAGGGACTACAATTTGACGCTGAAGACCTTCCCGTCGGTACTGTGGGCGACATTCTGGTTCCGCGGCAACGAGCCCTTCGCCAACTTCACCGTCGACGAAGACAAGATGCAGCCGCCGAAGGTCGATTTCGGCACGAAGCAGGGCGGGTGAACGGCGACTGTCCTCGGAACGAATTCCCGAAAAGACGGACCGCCGGCGTGCAAACACTCCCCTCTGTCCTGCCGGACATCTCCTCCTCAAGGGGGGCGCTACGGAACGCCCACCTTTCCTTTCTTGGCCTTCTTGCCGGCATCCTCTTCCTCCCGTTCGCCGCCTTCGCCGCCGATCTTCCGGCGCTGACCGGCCGCGTCGTCGACAATGCCGGCATCATCGATGCCGGCACACGTGCGGCGCTGACCCAAAAACTCGCCGACTTCGAGACCAAGGGCTCGGACCAGATCGTCGTCGCCACCATTCCCAGCCTCGGCGGCGAGGAGATCGAGCCCTACGCCAACCGGCTGTTCCGCTTCTGGAAGCTCGGCCAGGCCAAGGAGAACAACGGCGTCCTGCTTTTGGTCGCGCCAAACGACCGCAAGATGCGCATCGAGGTCGGGTACGGGTTGGAAGGCACGCTGACCGACCTGCACACCAAGCTGATCATCGAAAACGACATGGTACCGGCCTTCCGCGCCGGCGATTTCTCCGGCGGCATCTCCAAGGCTGTCGACGACATGATCATGGTGCTGAACGGCAATCCGGAAGAACTGGAAGCGCGCGGCAAGCGCAACGAGCAGGCACCGTTCAATTCCGACGACCTGTTCTTCGCCATTTTTATCGGCATCTGGGCGATCATTTTCTTCGGCAGCATCGCGGCCTCGGTCCTGCCGCCGATCTTCGGCCAGAAACTCGGGCCCGGACGCTATCGCTGGCTCGGCATGACCTTCGAGCCGCACCGGCGATCATCGTCCGGCGGCTGGTCGTCCGGCGGCGGCGGTTGGTCCTCCGGTGGCGGTTTTTCCGGCGGCGGCGGTTCGTCCGGCGGCGGCGGCTCCTCGGGAAGCTGGTAAGGCCATGGTCAGGGCTGCCGTCCCTTCAATGCCTGGCCAATGCGCGGCGCGGCTGCGCCTGGCCTTGATCATCCTGGCGTCTCTGCTGCTTGCCTCGATCGCCGCCGTGGCCGCCGACCTTCCGGCTCTCACCGGCCGCGTGGTCGACAATGCCGGCATCATCGATGCCGGCACACGTGCGGCGCTGACCCAAAAACTCGCCGACTTCGAAGCCAAGGGCTCGGACCAGATCGTCGTCGCCACCATTCCCAGCCTCGGCGGCGAGGAGATCGAGCCCTACGCCAACCGGCTGTTCCGCTTCTGGAAGCTCGGCCAGGCCAAGGAGAATAACGGCGTCCTGCTTTTGGTCGCGCCAAACGACCGCAAGATGCGCATCGAAGTCGGCTATGGGTTGGAAGGCACGCTGACCGACCTGCATACCAAGCTGATCATCGAGAACGACATGGTGCCGGCCTTCCGCGCCGGCGATTTCCCGGGCGGCATCTCCAAGGCCGTCGACGACATGATCATGGTGCTGGAGGGCAATCCGGAAGAACTGGAAGCGCGCGGCCGGCGCAATCCCGCCGACAGCGGCACCCCCATGGATCCGGTCGTCGCGGTGTTCCTGATCCTGTGGGCGACGATGTTCTTCGGTGGCCTGGCAATGGCCTTCCTGCCGCCGATGTTCGGCACAAAGCTGTCGCCGGGCGTGTATCGATGGCTGGGCATGACGTTTCGTTATGGCCAGGGTGCGGGCGGATCATCCGGAGCCAGCGGCTGGACGAGGTCGTCGGGCGGCGGCTGGTCCTCGGGTGGTTCCGGCAGTGGCTGGTCGTCGGGGTCAAGCAGTGGCGGCGGGTTTTCCGGTGGCGGCGGCTCGTCCGGCGGTGGCGGTTCTTCAGGAAGCTGGTGAGACAAGATCATGGCGACACGACCGATCAGCCCGCAGGATCATGAGCGCATCGCCGCTGCGATCCGCGCCGCCGAAGCGCAAACCGACGGCGAGATCTACTGCGTCGTGGCGCATGCCAGCGACGGCTACTTCGCTCCCGCAGCCTTGATGGCGATCCTCGGCATGCTGGTCGTCAGTCTCGCGGTCGCCTATGGGCTGGAGGCCTGGTGGCTCACCATCCGCCTGCCACATTTCGTCATAGCTGAGCTGCTGGCCATGGCCTGCGTGCTGGCCCTGTTGTGGACGCTGCCCGGCCTGCGCATCCATATGGTGCCGCGTCGGCTGCGCTATCAGGCCGCGCACGCCAATGCGGTCAAGCAGTTCCTCGCCCGCAACGTCCACCGCACCACGGCGCGCACCGGCGTGCTGATCTTCGTCTCGATCGCCGAGCGCTATGCCGAAGTGGTCGCCGATTCGGGCATCGACGCCAAGGTCGGCCAGCATGTCTGGGACGGCGTGGTGCGCGATCTGACCGCGCATGCCGGCGACGATCGGCTTGCCGACGGTTTCGTCAAGGCGATCGAGCGGGTCGGGGCCGTGCTGGCCGAGCACTTCCCGGTCACTTCGGGCGATACCAACGAGCTCGACGACCATCTGGTCGAAATCTGAAAAGCCCTACCTGCAAACGCTACTCAGCCGGACGCCTGACGCGGCTTTCTGCGCTTCCGATGCCTACGGACCTAAAAGTCCGCTGCGCTTCGGTACTCGAAAGCCGCGCCATCCGCCTCGGCTGAGCGCGTTTTCAGGCAGGCTTTGGCCAATGTCGGCAGTGTCATGATCGTCTGTGCGAAAGCGGACCATCGGCCGCCGGGACTCTTGCAATCGGGCGATGCGAGTTTATGGTTAACAAATCATGAATACGCTGACGATCGACATTCGGAAGGCAGACCCGCGCGATGCCGGCGCCATCGCCGAAGTGCACCTCGAGGCTTGGCGCGGCGCGTATAGCGGAATCATTCCGCACCGCACGCTGACATCTATGATCAACCGTCGGGGAAGCGACTGGTGGGCCAACGCCATCCGCCGCGCCGCCACCGTCCTGGTCGTCGAGATCGGCGGCACGATCGCCGGATACGCGACGATCGGCAAGAACCGCGCCAAGGAGCTCAAGCAGCAGGGCGAGATCTACGAATTGTACCTGCGCCCGGAATATCAGGGCATCGGGCTCGGCAGGCGGCTGTTTTCGGCGGCCAGGGCACGTCTCGCCGACCACGGGCTGAAAGGCATGGTGGTGTGGGCGCTGGAAGACAACCAGAACGCACTTGCCTTCTATGCCGGGGCCGGCGGCCGCGACATCGCCGAAGGGGTCGAGATTTTCGAGCAGAAGGCGCTGAAGAAGGTCGCCTTCGTCTGGGAGTGACCGCCTGGGGATGATCGTGGGAGGCGCAGTCCCGGGCTCACGCACATCACGACGCTGAAACATCTTGTGCCGATGATTGAACGGGTCGACCGCCATCGCGTCTCGCCGGACGCCTGTAAGCACCATTCGCCGCATTGCACCATTTTGCGCCGCCCGCTATCTCCTGCCGACCGAGAGAGGGACAAAAGACATGCGCATCGAAGCCATAGCCACCGGAAAGAATCCGCCTGAGGACGTCAATGTCATCATCGAGGTGCCGATCGGCGGCGAGCCGATCAAGTACGAGATGGACAAGGAGGCCGGCACGCTGTTCGTCGACCGCTTCCTGCACACCTCGATGCGCTACCCCGGCAATTACGGTTTCGTGCCGCACACGCTGTCGGGCGACGGCGACCCGATTGACGTGCTGATCTGCAACACGCGCGCCTTGGTGCCGGGCTGCGTGATCAACGTGCGGCCGATCGGCGTGCTGATCATGGAAGACAATGCCGGCCAGGATGAAAAGATCATCGCGGTGCCGTCACCGAAGCTGACACTGCGCTACGAGAACGTCACCGAATACACGCAGCTGCCCGACATCACGCGCCAGCAGGTGCAGCACTTCTTCGAGCACTACAAGGATCTGGAACCCGGCAAATGGGTCAAGATCGAGGGCTGGCATGATTCCAAATACGCCAAGAAGATGATCATGGACGCTATCGACCGGGCGAAGGCGAGCAAGTAGCTCGCGGTCAGTTATCGACCCGGCCGAAAGCCGGCACGTCGCCAATCACCACGCGCTTGTCCTTGCCGCAGGCGAAGCCTTTCGCCTTCTCGTCGGCGATCTTGCGCGCCTGGTCGTTGGCGGCGGGGTTACCGGTGGCCAACACCAGGCCGACGGTGCAGCCGTCCCGGGCGTCCATCTGAGCGACCTTGGCGACGAGCAGCACCTCGGTCTTCTTGGTCTCGTCCTCGCCATTGCTGATCGAGCGGCGGTGGATGACCGCGAACGGCACGGCTTTGTCGCCATTGGTTTCGACACGCCACTCGACCTTGGCTCCGGACGAATTCAAGGCGGAAAAACTTTCCCAGGTGGACGTCATGTCGCCGCCGGGCGGAAAACCATAGAACAGCGATTCGCGGGCGTCGTCATATCCGACCAGCACGGGATAGCCGCGATAGCCGGAGCAGGCGAGGTCGGCCCAGTCGCCGTCGCCCTGCTCGGCCTGCGCATAGGTCACGCAGTCCTTCTTCCAGTCGAGGTCGGTGTAGGTGCTGGAAATGTCGCCGGCCTGTGCCGCCTGGCAAAGGCCGGCCAAGGTGAGCGGGATCAACAGGCTGCGCATGGCGGAGATCTCAGTTGGAGGTCGTCCCAGCGTATCGCCAATCGCTATTTCTTCAAGCTGGCTTCGATCAGCAGGTCGGCGTTGCGGGCAACCGACTGCGCGGGGCCGCCGAGGCCGAACAGTTGGCCGCTGATATAGGCGCCTTCGATAAGCAGCAGCAACCCGTCGCCCAGCGTGTCGGGGTCTTGCGCGCCCATCGCAGCCGCCATGGCGCGCAGGCGGCGGCGCAATTCCTGCTTGTTGGCCTCGCTGACGACGCGAGCCGGATGGCTGTGGTCGGGATATTCGACCGCCGCATTGGTCATACCGCAGCCGCGATAGTCCGCCACTTGCGTTCGCTTGCCGATACGGGTCAGGAAAGCCTTGATCTGAGCGCGCGGGTCGCCGGGGTTGGCGGCGACGGCCTCGTCGAAACGCTCCCAATATTCAAGATCGTATTGCCTGAGGTAGGAGGCGGCCAGCTCGTCCTTGGAGGGAAAGCTGCGATAGAGGCTTGGCTTGGTGACGCCGGCACGCTTGACGATTTCGTCGACGCCGATCGCCCGGATACCGCGCCGGTAGAACAGGTCATAGGCCACGTCGAGGATCTTCTTGGCGGCCTTCGGTGGCGCCGACGCATGACCGTCGCTGATGGTCAGTTCAATATTTTTGTCGCTTGGCATCATGGGACTCGATTGACAATGTTACCGATCGGTACGTATACATGCTCCTACCTTGCAACGTACCGGTCAGTAACATGATAGCTCAATCCCGTCCCTTTGGCCAGCGCTACGCTTTCGTGGTGGTGGGCGTCATCTTCCTCTGCCTGCTGATCGCGGCCGGCCTGCGCTCGGCGCCTTCAGTCATGATGCTGCCGCTCGAAAACAGCTTCGGCTGGCGGCGCGACGTCATTTCGCTGGCCGCGGGCGTCGGCATCCTGCTCTATGGGCTGACCGGTCCGTTCGCCGCGGCGCTCATGGAACGCATCGGGCTGCGCCGCACGCTGCTGGCGTCGCTGGTGGTGATGTCGGCTTCGACCACGCTCAGCCTGCTGATGACCAAGCCATGGCACCTGTTCATCACCTGGGGCGTTTTTTCCGGCATCGGATCCGGCGCTGTCGCCAGCGTCCTTGGCGCCACCATCGTCAACCGCTGGTTCAAGACCAATCGCGGTCTTGTCATGGGGCTGATGTCGGCCTCCAGCGCCACCGGCATGCTGATTTTCCTGCCGCTCATCGCCTCGCTCGCCCAGTCAGGCGGCTGGCAGCCTGTCGTCATCGCTGTCGCGATCGCCACCGCGGCGTTGATCCCTCTGGTCTGGTTGCTGGTGCCGGAGCGCCCGGCCTCGATCGGAATGGTGCGTTATGGGGCCGAGGCGGATGATGTGCCGCCGACTTCGCCCGCATCACAAGGCAATTTCCTGGCGCATACGCTCAGCACGCTGCGCTGCGCCGCCGGCACGCGGGTTTTCTGGTACCTGTTCGCCACTTTCTTCGTCTGTGGCTTCACCACCAACGGGCTGGTCGGCACGCATTTGATCGCCTTCTGCGGCGACATGGGCATCGGCGAGGTGCAGGCCGCCGGCCTGTTGTCTATGATGGGCATTTTCGACCTGATCGGCACCACGCTGTCCGGCTGGCTCACCGACCGCTACGACCCGCGCAAGCTGCTCGGCGTCTACTATGCCATTCGTGGCCTGTCGCTGATCTATTTGCCCTATTCCGGCTTCTCGGCAACCAGCCTGATCATCTTCGCGGTGCTCTATGGTCTCGACTGGATCGCCACCGTGCCGCCGACTTTAAGGCTCGCCAACGAAGCCTTCGGCGACCGCAGCGGGCCGATCGTGTTCGGCTGGATCGTGGCCGGCCATCAGGTGGGTGCCGCCGCCGCCGCTGCCTTCGGCGGCACCATGCGCGAACTGCAGGGCAACTACGAACTGGCGTTCCTGATTGCCGGCATGACGGCGATCGCGGCGGCTTGTATTTCGCTCCTGATCAACACCAGCCGGCCGGCCTTCGATCCCGAACCGCAGGCGGCTTGAGGCGCGTCGATAATTCAGGTGAGGCCGGCCTGCAAACGGCGGATTCCTGCGCTTCTCAGTTCTACTGCGTCGCAGTAGAACTGAGCTCACGTACAAAATGTACGCTCCGCTCGGATTCTCGAAAACCACTATTTTCGGCCCGGCCTGACCTGAATCTCAACACACCTCAGCGTGTAAGAACGGGCGCGAACGATCAGTCGGGGTAGCAGACCATTGGAATGTTGGGCCAGACCGCCGCGTCGCAGTTGGCGCTCGCCTGTCTCTGCTTGAAGGCGGCACTGACCGGCCCGGTCACCACGGGGTCGACGCCGTCGGGCGCGTCGGCAAAGGCCTGCTGCGCGGAAGGCGCATCGGCCGGCAGGACAGGCCGCGTTTCCTTCAGCGTCGCGGCCGACTGCGCGGCGTTGGCCGCCAGCAGCATCGCAAAGGCGGCGGAAGCGATAAGCGGCCAAAATCGGTTGAGTCTATCGGTCATGACGTTCGAACTGTCCGGGCCCTGAAAAGGTTCCCGCCTTGGTTAACAAAATCATTTCACACGCAGATGCTTAAGATTTGATGAGTATTTGGTGTCGCGCGTCCCCTTTCGCAACTGCGAAAAACCCTGTATGAGCCGCGCAACCGAAAGAGGCAGCGCCCTTGGCCTGCTGCCTGCAACGCTTCCGAGACCAGAATCATGAACCTCCGTAATATCGCGATCATCGCGCACGTCGACCATGGAAAGACCACCCTGGTCGACCAGCTTTTGAAACAGTCCGGCTCCTTCCGCGACAACCAGCGCGTCGCCGAGCGCGCCATGGATTCCAACGATCTCGAAAAGGAACGCGGCATCACCATCCTGGCCAAGGCGACCTCGGTCGACTGGAAGGACACGCGCATCAACATCGTCGACACGCCCGGTCACGCCGATTTCGGCGGTGAGGTCGAGCGAATCCTGTCGATGGTGGATTCGGCCATCGTGCTGGTCGATGCCGCCGAAGGCCCGATGCCGCAGACCAAGTTCGTCGTCGGCAAGGCGCTCAAGGTCGGCTTGAGGCCGATCGTCGTCATCAACAAGATCGACCGGCCGGACGCGCGCCATGTCGAGGTGGTCAACGAGGTGTTCGACCTGTTCGCCGCGCTCGACGCCACCGACGAGCAGCTCGACTTCCCGATCCTTTATGGTTCGGGCCGCGACGGCTGGGTGTCGGAAAATCCGGAAGGCCCGAAGGACCAGCAGCTTGCGCCGCTGTTCGACCTCGTCATCAAGCATGTGCCGGCGCCGACCGTTCATCCCGGCCCGTTCCGGATGATCGGCACCATCCTGGAAGCAAACCCGTTCCTCGGCCGCATCATCACCGGCCGCATCGAGAGCGGCACGCTGAAGTCTAACCAGGCGGTCAAGGTGCTGCACAATGACGGCACCCAGATCGAGACCGGCCGCATTTCAAAGATTCTCGCTTTCCGCGGCCTCGAGCGTCAGCCGATCGAAGAAGCGCAGGCGGGTGACATCGTCGCCATCGCCGGCCTGTCCAAGGGCACCGTCGCCGACACGTTCTGCGACCTGGCGGTGACCGAGGCGCTGCATGCACAGCCTATCGATCCGCCGACCGTGACCATGTCCTTCCTCGTCAACGACAGCCCGTTGGCCGGCACCGAAGGCGACAAGGTGACCAGTCGCGTCATCCGTGACCGTCTGCTGCGCGAGGCCGAAGGCAATGTCGCGCTGAAAATCGAAGAATCGCCCGACAAGGATTCGTTCTTCGTTTCCGGCCGGGGCGAATTGCAGCTCGCCGTCCTGATCGAGACCATGCGCCGCGAAGGTTTCGAGATCGCCGTCTCGCGTCCGCGCGTCGTCATGCAGAAGGGCGAGAATGGCGAATTGCTGGAGCCGGTCGAGGAAGTCGTCATCGACGTCGACGAGGAGCATGCCGGTGTCGTCGTGCAGAAGATGTCGGAACGCAAGGCCGAAATGGTCGAGCTGCGTCCCTCGGGCGGCAACCGCCAGCGCATCGTCTTCCATGCGCCGACGCGCGGCCTGATCGGCTACCAGTCGGAACTGTTGACCGATACGCGCGGCACCGCCGTGATGAACCGGCTGTTCCATGCCTACGAGCCCTACAAGGGCGAGTTGCCTGGCCGCACCAACGGCGTGCTGATCTCCAACGAACAGGGCGAGTCGGTGGCTTACGCCATGTGGAACCTTGAAGATCGCGGTCCGATGGTCATCGATCCCGGCGTCAAGGTCTATCAGGGCATGATCATCGGTATCCACAGCCGGGACAACGATCTCGAAGTGAACGTGCTGAAGGGCAAGAAGCTGACCAACATCCGCGCCGCCGGCAAGGACGAGGCGGTCAAGCTCACCCCGCCGATCCGCATGACGCTGGAGCGCGCGCTGGCCTGGATCCAGGACGACGAACTGGTCGAGGTGACGCCGAAGACCATTCGCCTGCGCAAACTCTATCTCGACCCGAACGAGCGCAAGCGTTTCGAGAAGTCGTCGAAGGCGGTCGGCGCGGCGTAAAGTTTCCCTTTCCGAGAGTTTGAGAGGGCGGAGCACTTGTTCTCCGCCCTCTTTCGTTCATCCACCAGCGGCCGAGATGATGGTCCGCCGGTCGGGCTCGCTGGCGAGATCGATGCGGATTGTCGCTCCCTCTCGGACCGGTTTGCGCAGGGCCTTTGCTCCATCCGGCTCGATGGTCAGCAGCCTCCGCTCGTCCAGCGCCCGAAGGCGCGACCGCGAGATGCCGAGTTCGTTGGCAAGCAGCCGGTCGAGCCTCAACGATACCGGTATTTCCAGACCAAGCCGGAGATCCAGCACCGTCGCGCCTTGCTTAATCCCGCCGATCACCTGCTTGCGCACGAAAGTCACGCCGTAGGAGTCAGCGCCCATGGCCCATATTGTCTTGCCTTTGCCAGAGACGCAGCTGTCGGGTTATTGTGGTTGGTGAAGCCCTGACGCGGAGACCCTCGCCATGCACCTCGCCTCGCTGCTGATTTTCGCCGCCGCCTTGTTCGTGGCCGCCGGTTCGCCTGGCCCATCGATCGCGGCGCTTGTCGCGCGCGTTATCTCGAAGGGGTTTCGCGATGTGTTTCCGTTCCTGCTTGCCATGTGGATTGGCGAAGGCATCTGGCTGTCGCTGGCGGTGTTTGGGCTGGCCGTGGTGGCGCAGACCTTCCATCTCGCTTTCGTCGTCGTGAAATGGATCGGCGTTCTCTACCTGGCCTATCTCGCCTGGAAGATGTGGACGGCGCCTGTCGACGCCAAGGAGGGCGAGATGCCGCGTGAGGATTCGGCCGGCAAGCTTTTTTTCGCCGGCATGGCCGTCACGCTCGGCAATCCCAAGATCATGATGTTTTACCTGGCGCTGTTGCCGACCATCATCGACCTCGCTTCGGTCAGTCTCGTCGGCTGGGTCGAACTGACGGCGACCATGGCGGTGGTGCTGATCGCCATCGATCTCGCCTGGGTGCTCGCCGCCTCGCAGGCGCGCAAGCTCCTCAGGAGCAAGCGCGCCATGAAGATCGCCAACCGCGTCAGCGCCACGACGATGGCCGGTGCGGCGGCGGCCATCGCGGCGCGGTAAGGCTATCTGGGCAAGACGCCGGCCGCAGGCATGGCGGCCGCCTTCGGCGCCTGCGGTCCGCCGGAATAGAATTTCGAGGCCGGGTTCTCCTGCATGAAATCGTAGGCGACCATGCCGAGCGGCCGCTTTTGCCGTTCCGATGCCGCCTGGTGCCAGGGGATCACCTGGCGCAGCGCCTCGAGCGCCGCGGTTGGCGCCTCGCCGAATTTCCGCTGCGGGTTCTGCGCCTTGCGGATTTCCATCCAATAGCTTGCCGTCAACAGGTCCTGCGCCAAGAGATGGAAGGATATGTCGACCGCCTCGCGGGCGCGTTGCGTCTTGACGCGGGTCTGCCCTTCCAGGTCTTCGACGGTGGCGACGATCGCCTGGCCATTCGGCGTCACCGGCGTGCCGAGGTCGGCCAGTTCCTGCCAGAGATCGGTCGGCAGATAGCCGTCGAAGGTCGGGATGTCCTTGCGCTCGTCGGGCTTCAGCGCATCGGTCGGCTTGATCACGGTGAAGAAGGGATTGCGGAAGCGCTCGATGCGCTGCGCCACCGCGACACCGAGATTGGTGAGAGAGATGGTGAAAGCCTCGACCTGATTGGCCATGGGATAGGGATCCCAGTTGGCGTTGGAGAAGATATAGCCGGACTTGCCGCCGCTCAGCGGCCCGCCCTTGATATAATATTTCATGAATTGCGGCGTGCTCAGCTCCGGCGAGCTCTGCGGCGTCAGGCCCGGCAGCACGGCCGGATTGTGATCCGACGAATTGATGGAGAGCAGCACGGATTGGCGCAGATCCGCCCAGGCCTGCCAGGCCGAGCCCTGGCGCTGGCTGGAGGCACGCATGCTTTCCGGATCCTGGATGATGCGGGTCTGATCCTCGTCGAAGAGATAACTGCCCTTGATAATGTCCATGACCCGCGCGGCATCCCATGTCAGCCATGGGTAAGGCCGCATGGATTGCACGGGTGCGGAAATCGGCGTCACGCTGGAATTCATGCCTTCAGCCCCATGGCGTAGCTGAGGTCGGTCCACTCCAGCAGTTTTCGCGCGTCCTCCAGCAAAAGCACGGCCTGTGCCTGTGCGTAGGCATTGGTGCTGATCAGCGCGGCCTGGTCGGCGGCGAAAGGCTCGAGAGGCTTCAGACCGGCCTGCGAAAGGGCCTGTGTGGCCGGCATGCGGACGCCATCGAGATAGGCTTCGCCTTCGCCGACCATGGCCGCGCCGATATTGCCAAGCGTCGCGAGGTCGCCTTCGCCGAGCGTGCCGCGCGATTGCACGACCGGCGTCACCCGCTTGTTCAGCATGTCGACCAGCATATGCGTCAGCTGCGGGCTGGCAGCCTCGTAGGACATGGTGTTGGCGCGGATCGCCATGATGGCGCGCACCAGCGCTTCTTCCTGCAACTCCGGCCCATAGCCTCTGTTGACGCCGCCCTTGAAGCGGGCGAGCTGCTGATCCTTGAGCAGCTTGCTGTTTTCGGGCGTCGTCGGATCGCCCGAGAAGATCACCGTCTCGCGCTGGTCGCCGGCGCCACGGTTGAACCAGTAGATGGTGACACCTTCGGCAGCACCTTCGAGCAGCAGGCCATAGGCGTCCGCCGAACGTTGCAGCGCCTCGGGGCTGAGCTCGACCTTGGCGCCGTTGCGGGCGATGTCGATGACCTGTTCGACGGTCAGGTCATGGCCAGTCAGCGTTATCGTCTTGGCCGCGGCTGTCTCGAAAATGGGCTGGTAGGCTGTCACCGCCTCGAAGGCGTGGGCGGGTGGAGCGGCAAGCGCCAGCGTCATGGTCAGGGCGCGGAGAAAAATCCCGGGTTTGGCAATTGCATCAAGCACAGGGGGACTCCCATTCACGAAGCGTTGGCCTCGGGCATCAAGTTCACCCCTCGGAAATTTTGTTTCCCCGAAAACTAGCCGGCGGCATTCGCCTGTCAACGCTTGATGCGAAGTAGGACCGATGGTGGAACGCGCGTGGCCCTATCGCGCCATGGCGTGGTATTCGTCGTTCGGCCGCATGTCGATCGCGGCCGCGACACGGTTCGACATGTTGAAGAAGGCCGCGGTCGAGGCGATATCCCAGATGTCGCGATCGCTGAAGCCGGCCTGGCGCAGGGCCGCGCGATCGGCCTCGACGATCCTGGCCGGCTCCTCCGTCAGCTTGACGGCGAAGTCGAGCATTGCCGTTTGCTTCGGCGAAAGATCGGCGGCGCGGAAATTCATCACCATCATCTCACCAAGCAGGGGATCGCCCGAGAGCTGGCGCACCGCCGCGCCATGCGCGGTCAGGCAGTAGTAGCAGTGGTTGATGGAGGAGACGGCGACCGCGATCATCTCGCGTTCCAGCTTCGACAGGCCGGACTCGCCCAGCATCAAATCATTGTACATGTCGGTGAAGGCGCGCAGTTTCTTGTCGTCGAAGGCATAGGCCTTGAGCACGTTGGGGACGAGGCCGAGCTTTTCCTCGCATTTGGCGAAATAGGCTTTTGTCGGCTCGCTCAGCTCTCCGGCGGCCAGGTCTAGCGCGGTGATTTTGCCGGTCATCGTGTCATTTCTCCTCGTCATGCGAAGCCTTGCCGCCGAATTCCGAGAATTCTTGGCAAGCCGTCAAACCTTTGTCGCCAAACAGCGGTCATCTGCTACCATAGTCGCAAAAGCATGCGACGGGAGGGAAGAAGCGTCATGGCCAGCGTAAAATCCGCAGCTAAGTCGAAGAAGAAGGCACCTGCGGCTAAGGCAGAGGAAAGGCCGGCCAGGCTTGCCGATTACCTGCTCGCCCGCGCGCCGGCGGAGGATATCGCCGCCTATGACGTGGCCGACCTCGAGCGTGCCGCCGATCTCGCCGGCCAAGCGGTCGCCGCCCACAAAAAGGGTGAGTGCGTCGTCGCCGTCGAAGCCGATTCGGGCGTGGTTCGCGAAGGCCGCCCGGTGACCGTCATCACGGTCGTCAACGACAACATGCCCTTCCTGTTCGATTCCATTCTCGGCGAGGTTACAGAAACCGCCGGTGAACCGACCTTGGTCACCCATCCGGTGGTCACGGTTCGCCACGGCAAGACGGGTGTCGACGAAATCCTCGGCGACGGCAATTTCGCCAGGGATGACGGCAGCCACGACCGGCTGAGCGTGATCCATGTCCATATTCCCCGGCTGACGCCCGAACAAGCAAATGGCCTGGCCGAGCGGCTGCGCAAGATGCTCGGCCAGGTCCATGCCGCCGTCAACGACTGGCGGCCGATGCTGGCCCGGCTCGATCAGGCCATCTCCGAATTCCGCTATTCGGCGGTGCCGCTCGACAAGAAGAGCGTCGCCGAGGCGATCGCCTTCCTGGAGTGGCTGCGCGACGACAATTTCACTTTCCTCGGCATGCGTGAATTCAAATACACAGGCGGCGAGGAAAGCGGCAATCTGGAGCGGGCCGAAAAACCCGGCCTCGGCATCCTGACCGACCCGGACGTGCTGGTGCTGAGACGCGGCACCGAGGCGGTGACGACGACGCCGGAAATCCGCGCTTTCCTGCACGGACCGGAGCCGCTGATCGTCACCAAGGCCAATGCCAAGTCGCTGGTGCACCGGCGCATCTATCTCGATTACATCGGCGTCAAGACCTACAGCGCCAAAGGTGCGTTGGCGGGCGAACTGCGCATCGTCGGCCTGTTCACCTCGACCGCATACACGCGCTCGGTGATGAAGATCCCGTATCTCAGGTCCAAGGCCGAAACCATCATCGCCAAGTCGGGGTTCGACCGCCACGACCACTCCGGCAAGGCGCTGATCAACGTGCTGGAAAGCTATCCGCGCGACGAACTGTTCCAGGTGCCGGTACCGATCCTGCGCAAGCATGCCGCTGCCATTCTCGGCCTGGTCGAGCGGCCACGCGTGCGGGCGCTGGTGCGCGCCGACCAGTTCGACCGTTTCGTCTCGATCCTCGTCTTCGTGCCGCGCGACCGCTACGACAGCGTCGTGCGCGAGAAGATCGGCACCTATCTGAAAACCGCGTTCGAGGGCCGGCTGTCGGCCTATTACCCGGCTTTCCCGGAAGGCGGGCTGGCGCGCGTGCACTTCATCATCGGCCGCTCCGGCGGCAAGACGCCGAAGGTCGAGCAGGCGACGATAGAGGCGGCGATCCGCGACATCGTGCGCACCTGGGAAGATGCGCTTGCCGATGCGGCCGAAGCCAGCGGCAGCGACCCGGCGTTGAAAGCCATCGCCGCGCGGCTGCCAGAGAGCTACCGGGATACGTTCAGCGCTGGCGTGGCGCTGGCCGATGCCGGACGAATCGCCAAGATCAGCGCCGGCAATCCGATCGCCATCGATTATTACCGCCATGCCGAGCAGAAGCCGCACCAGGCGGCGCTGAAGATCTATCACCATGGCAGCCCGGTGGCACTGTCGCGGCGCGTTCCGGTGCTGGAGAACATCGGCTTCCGCGTCATCAGCGAGCGGACTTTCGAAGTCGGCGACGACCAGTCGGGCCTAGTCTTCATCCACGACATGGAACTGGAGAACAGCTACGGCAAGCCGATCGACCTCGCCGACGGCGGTGCGCTGTTCGAGGACGCTTTCCTGTCGGTGTGGCGGGGCGACGTCGACAATGACGGCTATAACGGCCTCGCCCAGACCGCCGGCCTGTGGTCGGGCGAGATCACCATCCTGCGTGCCTATGGCCGTTACCTGCAGCAGGTCGGCATCCCGCAGAGCCAGGATTTCATCGCCGCCGCACTCAACCGCTATCCCGAGATCGCGCGCGGCCTGCACGCGCTGTTCATCGCCCGGCTCGGCCCGACGGCCGAAACCGAAGGCGTGGTGGCGGCAAAGCACCTCAAGGCCAAGATCAAGGATGCGCTGGAGGATGTGCCTAACATTGACGACGACACCATCATCCGCCGCTACCTCAATTTGATCGAAGCCTCGCTGCGCACCAATCATTTCGTTGCCGATACGAAAGAGAAAGGCCAGTCGCTGGCGATCAAGCTCGAGTCGCAGGCGGTCGAGGGATTGCCGGCGCCGCGGCCATGGCGCGAAATTTTCGTCTACGGCTCGGAGGTCGAAGGCCTGCACCTGCGCTTCGGCCCGGTTGCGCGTGGCGGCTTGCGCTGGTCCGACCGCGCCCAGGACTATCGCACCGAGGTGCTCGGCCTGGTCAAGGCGCAACAGGTCAAGAACGCCGTCATCGTGCCGGTCGGCGCCAAGGGCGGCTTCTATCCCAAGAAACTGCCGATGAGCGCCGGACGCGACGCGATCTTCGAGGCCGGCACATCGGCTTACAAGAACTTCGTTTCCAGCCTGCTCTCGATCACGGACAATATCGGCCTGGACGGCGTCATTCCACCGGCAGGTGTCGTGCGCCGCGACCAGGACGATCCTTATTTCGTCGTCGCCGCCGACAAGGGCACGGCAACCTTCTCCGACACCGCCAACGCCATCTCCGAAAAGCACGGCTTCTGGCTCGACGATGCCTTCGCCAGCGGTGGTTCGGCCGGCTACGACCACAAGAAGATGGGCATCACCGCCAAGGGCGCCTGGGAAGCGGTCAAGCGGCATTTCCGCGAGATGAACCGAGACATCCAGACCTCGCCCTTCTCTGTCGTGGGCGTCGGCGACATGTCGGGCGACGTGTTCGGCAACGGCATGCTGTTGTCGCCGAAAACGCGGCTGATCGCCGCTTTCGACCATCGCGACATCTTCATCGATCCCGATCCCGACATGGCGGTCTCGATGGCAGAGCGCGAGCGCATGTTCGCGTTGCCGCGTTCGAGCTGGCAGGACTATGACAAGACCAAGCTGTCGGACGGCGGCGTCATCGTTTCGCGCAGCCAGAAATCGATCACCTTGCCGGCTGCCGCAGCAGCGGCGATCGGACTAGCCAAGACGACCGCCACGCCGGTCGAGATCATGACCGCCATCCTCAAGGCGCCGGTCGACCTCTTGTGGTTCGGCGGCATCGGCACGTATCTCAGGGCATCGACCGAGACCAATGCCGAGGTCGGCGACCGCGCCAACGATGCCGTCCGCATCACGGCGCTTGACGTGCGCGCCAAGGTGATCGGCGAGGGTGCCAATCTGGGTGTGACGCAGCGGGCGCGCATCGAGTTCGGCATGAATGGCGGCCGCTGCAACTCCGACGCGATCGACAATTCGGGCGGCGTCAACTGCTCCGACGTCGAGGTCAACATCAAGATCGCGCTGGCGTCGGCAATGCGCAAGGGATCGCTGACGCGGCCGGCGCGCAACAAGCTGCTGGCCGAGATGACCGACGAGGTCGGCGGGCTGGTGCTGTCCAACAACTACCAGCAGACGCTGGCGCTTTCGATCGCCCGCAAGCGCGGCCTCGCCGACATCGCGCATCAGAGCCGCTTCATGACGGCGCTGGAGGCACGCGGCCTGCTCGATCGTGTCGTGGAAACACTGCCGTCGCCGGCAGCCCTTGCCGAGCGCGAGGCGCGCGGCGAGCCGTTGACCCGGGCCGAGCTCGGCGTGCTGCTCGCCTATGCCAAGATCGTGCTGTTTTCCGACATCGTCGCCAGCGACGTGCCTGACGATGCGCATTTCGACCGCGACCTGATGGGCTATTTCCCGGACCGGATGGCGAAGAAATACGCTTCCGAGATCCACGGCCACCGGCTGCGCCGCGAGATCATCGCGCGCGTCGTCGCCAACGATCTGGTCAATCGCGGCGGGCCGTCCTTCGTCAACCGGCTTCAGGAGGCGACGGGGCGCACCGCAGCAGATGTAGTGCGCACCTTCGCCGTGGTGCGCGATGGCTTTGCGCTGCCCGCGCTCTATCGCGAGATCGACGCGCTCGACAACCAGATCGACGGCCAGGTGCAACTCGATCTCTATCAGATGGTGAGCCGGCTTATCTACATGAGCAGCGGCTGGTATCTGAAGAACGATGCCGGCACGGCACCGCTCGGCCAGCGCATCGCCGAACTGCAGGATGCGCGCAAGGCGCTGGAGCCCAAGCTCGTTTCGCTGCTGCCGGCTTTTTCGCGCGAGCGGATCGAGGAGAAGCGGCACGCGCTGTTCAAGGCGGGCGCACCGGAAAAGCTGGCCGAGCAGCTGGCGATGAGCGAGGCGGCGGAACTCATCCCCGACGTCGCGCTGACGGCCCGCATCGCCGGCGCCGATATCGTCGCGGCGGCCAAGGCGTTCTTCGCCGTCAGCGATGCCTTCCGCATCCCGCGCGTCGAGGATGCCGCGCGCTCGATCACGCCATCGGACTATTATGACCAGCTCGCTCTGTCCCGCGCCACCGACACGATCGGCGCGGCGCGGCGCGGCATCGCTATCGCCGCGCTTACCGGCCATGCCGAGGCGGCCGATCCGGTGGCGGCCTGGCTCGAAGCCGGTGGCGAGCGGGTGGCGCGCATCCGCGAACGGCTGCAGGCGTTGACGGAGGGCGGCGACATCACCGTGTCGCGGCTGTCGGTTGCGTCGGGGCTGATGAGCGATCTGACGGGCATGTGAGCCAGCGGTTGTCCGTTTGCATGATCATTCGAAACATGCAGACATGGCGCCCGAAATGGGCGGAGCGGACGCCGGGGGAATCACTATGGCGGTAGAGACAGTGCAGCGGGCATCCGGGCGCGGCATCTGGGGGTGGATGTTCTTCGACTGGGCGGCGCAGCCGTTCTTCACGGTCGTCACCACCTTCATCTTCGGCCCCTATTTCGTTTCGCGCATGGCGGGCGATCCAACCACTGGCCAGGCCGTCTGGGGTTATGGCATCGCCGCAGCCGGGCTGGTCATCGCGGTGCTATCGCCGATCCTAGGATCGATCGCCGACCAGACCGGGCCGCGCAAGCCGTGGATCGCGTTTTTCGCGGCGATCAAGATCACCAGTCTCACCTTGCTCTGGTTCGCCGCGCCGGGTTCCAACCTGTTCCTGGTCGTGGCGCTGTTCTCGCTGGCCTCGGTGGCAGCGGAGTTCTCCACTGTCTTCAACGATTCCATGATGCCGCGGCTGGTGCCGAAGAGCGAGATCGGCCGCATCTCCAACGTGGCCTGGGGCCTCGGCTATCTCGGCGGCATGATCGCACTGATCTTCGTCGTCACCTGCCTGGCCGGCTCGCCGGAGACCGGCAAGACGATCATCGGCATCACCCCGCTGTTCGGGCTCGATCCGCAACTGGGCGAGGATGCTCGCGCCACCGGGCCGCTGTCGGCGGGCTGGTATTTCCTGTTCATCCTGCCGATGTTTTTCTTTACGCCCGACGCCATCAAGGGCATCCCGATCGGGCCGGCGGTGCGCGAAGGCCTGTCGGAGCTGAAATCGACGCTGGCCGAGGTGCGCAAGCGCGGCGGCATCTTCCGCTTTCTCGTCGCCCGCATGATCTACCAGGATGGCGTCAATGCCTTGCTGGCGCTGGGCGGCACCTTCGCGGCGGGCATGTTCCACTGGTCGATCACCGAGATCGGGATGTTCGGCATCATCCTCAATGTCGTCGCCATCTTCGGCTGCTGGGTCGCCGCCCGCCTGGACACCGCGCTGGGCTCCAAGGCGGTGGTGATGATTTCGCTGGTCATGCTGTCCATCGCCACTATCGGCGTGGTCTCGACCGGGCCTGGATTCACGCTGCTCGGCCTGATCCAGCTTTCGACCTCCGATTCAGGCGGCCTGTTCGGTACGGCGGCCGAAAAGGCCTACATCATGTACGGCCTGCTGATCGGCCTGGCTTTCGGGCCGGTGCAGGCCTCGTCGCGCTCCTACATGGCGCGCAGCGTGACCGCAGCCGAATCCGGTCGCTATTTCGGCATCTATGCGCTGGCCGGTCGGGCGACCAGTTTCCTGGCGCCGTTCATGGTGGCGACGATTACCGCCACCAGCGGCTCGGCCCGGCTTGGCATGGCGGCGATTATTTTGTTCCTGGCCATCGGCATGGCGATCCTGGTTCGCACGCCATATCCGGCGGATCGGCCGGAGTAGATGCTTCGATATTCACCCCACTGGCCGCCGAGCGGCAGGTTAGTGCCGGAAATGCCGTACGCCGGTGAACACCATGGCAATGCCGTGTTCGTCGGCGGCGGCGATGACATCGTCGTCGCGCATCGAACCGCCCGGCTGGATCACGGCGGTGGCACCGGCTTCGATGGCCGACAGCAGGCCGTCGGCGAAGGGGAAGAAGGCATCCGAAGCGACCACCGAGCCCTTGGTCAACGGCTCGGCCATGCCTGCCGTCTCCGCTGCGTCGATCGCCTTGCGCGCGGCGATGCGCGAAGAATCGACCCGGCTCATCTGACCGGCGCCGATGCCGACCGTGGCGCCGTCCTTGGCGTAGACTACGGCGTTCGACTTGACGTGCTTGGCGACGCGGAAGGCGAATTTGAGATCGGCCATTTCAGCCGGCGTCGGCGCGCGCTTCGTTACCACCTTCAGGTCGAGGTCGTCGACCACGGCATTGTCGCGGCCTTGGACCAGCAGGCCGCCTGAAACCGACTTGACCGTCGTGCCGGCCGTGCGCGGGTCCGGCAGGCCGCTGGTGACCAGCAGGCGCAAATTCTTCTTGGCAGCTATGATTGCAGCAGCCTCGTCGGTCGCGTCGGGCGCGATGATCACCTCGGTGAAGGTTTTCACGATTTCCTCGGCCGCCTCGGCGTCAAGGGTGCGGTTCAAGGCGACGATGCCGCCGAAGGCCGAGACCGGGTCGCAGGCGAGCGCCTTGGCGTAGGCCGCTTTCAGCGATGTGCCTTCGGCCACGCCGCACGGGTTGGCGTGCTTGATGATGGCGACGGCGGCCGAGCGATTGGGATCGAATTCGCCGGCCAATTCGAAAGCGGCGTCGGTATCGTTGATGTTGTTGTAGGATAGCTGCTTGCCCTGCAGCTGCCGCGCCGTGGCGACGCCCGGCCGTTTGTCGCCATTGACGTAGAAGCCGGCGCCCTGGTGCGGGTTCTCGCCGTAGCGCATCACCTCGGCCAGCCTGCCGCCAAAAGCGCGCCAGGTTGGATGCTCGATCTCCAGCGCCTCGGCGAACCAGCCCGAGATCGCCGCATCGTAGGTGGCGGTGCGGGCGAAGGCCTTCGCCGCCAGCTTCTTGCGGAAATCCAACGACAGAGAGCCGATGTTCATCTCCAGCGCGTTGAGCACAGCGGCGTAATCGCCGGGATCGGTGACGATGGCGACATAGGCGTGGTTCTTGGCCGAGGCGCGGATCATCGCCGGGCCGCCAATGTCGATGTTCTCGACGATCGCCGCGTAGTCGGCGCCGGAGCGGCGGACGTCCTCGAACGGGTAAAGATTGGAGACGACGAGATCGATCGGCTCGATGCCGTATTTGCGCATCGCCAATGCGTGCTCGGGGTCGTCGCGCACGCCAAGCAGCGCGCCATGCACGGACGGGTGCAGCGTCTTGACGCGGCCATCCATGATCTCGGGGAAGCCGGTGAGCTCGGAGACGTCGCGCACCGCCATGCCGGCCTCGGCGATCGCTTTTGCCGTGCCGCCGGTGGAGACCAGCTCGACGCCGGCCGCGGCCAGTGCCCTGGCAAAGTCGATCAAGCCCGTCTTGTCGAAAACGGAGAGCAGCGCACGGCGGACCGGAACGAGGTCCGGGGCGGGAATGTTCTTGGCAGGAACGGCCATGGCTGGCGGCCTTTCATGTCTGGAGGAGCGTGCCCGCGCCGTAGCACATGAGGCTCGGAAATCAAGCGTTGGCTTTTTCGCGGCATGCCATTGCCGCCGCAAGCTCAATTGTTTCGGGATAACCGGCGATCTTTGTGCGGGTCAGCTGCCAGTGGACATCGGCAATTTCCGACGCCTTGAAGGCGAGCACGATCTGGCGGCTGCGGCGCGGACCGCCAAGACCGGCGAAATAGATCGATTCCTCAACTTCGGGCACCACTTCGCTGGAGGTGAACACCCAGGTATCGGCCTGGTCGCCGGTCAGGACCAGCCGCTCCTGCTCGTCCTGCAGCAGATTGATGTCGGGGTGGATGTGAAAGCGCACGGTGATGAAATCGCGGCCATTGTTGCGGATCGCTGTGCTGCCCGGCCGCTGGAACCGGTCCCGGCCCGCCAGCACATTGCCGTCCGAGGAGAGTTTCAGCTCGCGCTCATGCAGGAAGCCGAAACGCTGGAGATAGCCGTCGTGACGGGCGATGAAGCCGTGGACGCCCTTCTGGTCGATGCGCTTGCACTGCACTTGCTGCGGGCCGCCGATCAGCGGTGAACCCAACTGGTCGTTTACCCGCAGCGCGTGGGTGAAACGCGCCGAAGACGTGTCGTTGATGGTGGCCGTCGAATGCGCGGCGGTGGCGCGGGCCAGCGGCCGGAACTCGGCGGCGCCGTAGGTGTCGATGCCAGCATTGACGATGTAGTGCTGGCGGCCCGACGACAGTTCAAAGGCAAGGCAGCCGGCATGCGCTGCATTGGACACGTCGACCGGTGGCGGCAGGCCGGTATCGGCTATGACGGTGGTGCCGCCCATCGCCAGCCGCTCATAGCCCGAATGCGGCGCATGCAGCAGCGGTGCGCCGGCGGTGTCGTCATGGCGCAGGATGGTGGCGATACGGTCATGGATGGTGGCGCCCATGCCGTTGAAGCGGGCGAGGCTGCCGTCCTGGTGGCGGAAGAAACGCAGTGCCGGCAACATGCGGTCTATGGCACCGATCAGCGCCTGCGGCGGCGCTTCGGCCTGGTTGGCATAGGTCTGGCGCAGCGGCAGGAGGTCGGCGAGGATTTCCAGCACCGCCATTGGATTGCGCGAGATGTGACCGCCGTCGGCAAGGATCTGGCGATTGAGTTCCCCGGCGAGGTTGCGGGTGGCGCCGCGCAGCGCCGAGGCCGGCGCCGGGAGGGACAGCGCCGCGAAGGCCAGCGCGATGCGGGCGCGCAGCCGGTCCTTGCCGTCGGGCATTTCGCGCGCCATCGACCTGAGATAGCGGATTTGCATGGCCAGCGATTTCAGGAAAGCGCGGTAGAAGGGGAACTCGGCACCCTGCAGCACGATGGAGGAGTGCTGCAGCCAGGCAATGATGCGTTTGGCGGTCGTGCCTGGCTCCCAGGCAACGCCCGAAATATGATTGCCATGCATGGCGATCCAGTCCGAAACCAGGGCACGGGCGTTGGCGGCGGCAAGCTCGGTGCCGGCGGCGCGCATATGGCGCAGCCAGCGGAAGCCATGCAGCGTTTTCTGCCAACCGTGATTGGGGACATTGATCTGGAAAGGGGATTTGCCGCCGGTCTCGACCAGGTGGCCGGACAGGGGATAACGGCCGTAGTAGATCTCGAGCGCGATCTGCGGATCGGCGAGGCGCAGGTCCGGCGGTGCGATCAGGACACGTTCGGGCGTGCGGCCCGAATAGCGCCAGCGATAGATCGGCCCGGCGCGCAGGCGCCGGCGCGTCTTGCGCCAGAACTCCTTCGCGACCAGCGTCCACAGACGCGTCGTGTTGCCGGCAGCAAGTGCCAAAACCCCTCCTGGTCGTCCTCTATCCCAAGCACAAGCTTATATGATTCAAGAACTTATGCGAAGGCGGATTTCGCCTCGGTAAGGCGCGCAACGGGGCCGTGGCCGGGTCGCCCCTAAAAAAGTCACGTCTTTTCCGGGCCATACAGCCGGTTTTCCTGCGACTTATGTCTTCTTGCGGCGGCGGCCAAACGCGCTGGGCCAGCAGTTTTCGCGGTCCCGAAAGGGCCGCGGAACGCGGAAGGCATCGCCGATATGGACCCTCGTCGCGACCGTTAGATCGAATCGGTAGCCGCCGCAATTGCCTCGCGAACAGGATGCGCGGCTGAAACGGCGTGAGCAGATGGAGGTCGGTTTCCTATCCATAGGAAGGGGCCGAATGATAAGCTATTCTCCGGCCAAGGTCGAACCGATCCAGGTGATTGAAATGTCGGTATCAACGGATGAGCAGGCATTTCCGGACACCCCGCCGGTTGCCCTCACAGCTGACGGCAAGCTGCTGTCGACAATGCCGAACAGGCTCGGATACCTTTCCGCGACCGACCCGTCCGTCGGCATTGAAGCCATCCGGCATCTTTATGCGACCCAAGGCTATGTCTGGCTGAAGGGCCTTTTGCCCCGCAGGGAAGTGATCGATTTTCGTGGCTGGGTGCTTTCCCATCTTGCCGAGAGCGGGCTTTTGGAACCCGGGACGGATCCCTCGCTCGGCATCGCTTCGGATCGTGCCATCGACCGTCAGCTCGCCGAGCGCCGGCTGATGTCGGTGGTCCGGTCAACCGGTTATGAAGGCTTCTGCGCGCAGCCGCGCCTGTCGCGCTTGATGGATGGTTTCGTGGGCGGCCTATCCTATCTGCACAAACGCAAGATCATGCGCTTCACCTTGCCTGGAACGGCCACCGCGACGCCGGCGCATTACGATCTCGTTTATCTGCGCGGAGGCACCAACCGGGTGGTGACGACCTGGATACCGATCGGCGACACGACCATCGACATGGGCGGCCTGGTCTACCTGGAGGGATCACACGCCGTCGGCGCCGCCCTGGAGAGACAGTTCAACAAGGACAATTCCGCTCTCAGTCCGCAGGAGCGCATCAGTGCCTATAATCGCAACATGAGTGAGGGCGGCTGGGTGTCGAAGGACCTGCCCGATATGGCGGAGCGGTTCGACACGCGCTGGCTGATGGCGGATTTCGAAGCGGGCGACATCGTCCTTCACTCGCCCTACATGATCCATGCCTCGACGACCAACCAGAGCCTCGATGGGCTGATCCGGCTGTCGACGGATATCCGCTACCAGAATGTCGACGACGAAATCGATGCCCGCTGGGGCAGTCATTGGAGCCTTGATGACATGCTTTAGAGCGTTCAGCGCTCGATGGGATCGCCGCCCGCTCTAACTCTTTGTCTTCACGCAATTCCGGACGGAAACCGTTACACGCTTTTCCTGGGATTGCTTTAGCCGGCACGCCGCATGCGGGCCGCGTAGAAGCCGTCGAGGCCGGAAATCGCGGGTGCGCCCAGCACCATGTCGGCGGGCGTGGTGCGCAGCGCGCCATCGGATGTGAGGAACGGGTCGAGACAGGCAAATTCACCCGGCCGGATCGGATCGGTGGTCACCCCCGGATTGTCGACCAGGAAGGCGCGGTAGAGTTCCTCGCCTTCCCGCGGATCGAGCGAACAATTGGAAAAGACGATCCGGCCGCCGGGCCTGACCAGCATCACGGCGCGGGCGAGCAGCCTGCGTTGCAGGTCGGCGAGTTTTTCGACGTCCGCCGCCGTCTTGGTCCACGGCACGTCGGGATGTCGCCGAACGGTACCGGTCGAGGAACATGGCGCGTCGAGAAGCACGGCGTCGAACAACTCCGCCGGCTCGTATTTGAGCAGATCGGCCTGGACGATTTCGGCGGAGAGGCCGAGGCGCGCAAGGTTCTGCGTCAACCGCGCCAGCCGGTTCTTCGAAGTGTCGACGGCGGTGACCTTGGCACCGGCGAGAATGAGCTGCGCGGTCTTGCCGCCGGGCGCGGCGCAGAGATCGGCGACGCGCAATCCGCTGACATCGCCGAACAGTCTTGCCGGCAAGCTGGCGGCCGCGTCCTGGACCCACCATGCACCCTCCGCGAAGCCCGGCAATTCGGTGACGGCGCCGGCAAGCTTCTCCACCCGAACCGTGCCCGTCGGCAGGACAATGCCGCCAAGCTTTTCGGCCCAGAGTTCGGGATCGGCCTTGACCGAGAAATCGACCGGCGCCTCGTGGCGGTGGGCAGCCAGGATCTGCCGGGCCTTCTCGGCGCCATAGGCGGCCCTCAGCCGGTCGGAAAACCATTTCGGCGCTTCGTCGGTGGCGGCAAGCGCGGCCGGAAGCTCGGATTCCTTGGCCCGCGCGAGCGTGCGCAGCACACCGTTGACCAGGCCGGAAAAGCGCTGCGTGCGCGGATCGGACTTGGCGTGGGTCACCGCGAGGTCGACGGCGGCGCTGTCGGGAATATCGAGGAACAGGATCTGCGCCGCCGCCACATGCAGGATATGCGACAAGGCGGTCGCGTTGGGCGGCAGCGGGTTTTCCAGGCGCCGCGCCAGGAGCCCCGCTATGGTCATGCGGTAGCGCAGCGCGGTGACCAGTATGGCGCGCACCAGGCCACGGTCGCGCAGATCGAGCGCCTTGTATTGCGGATGGCCGTTCTCGTGATCGGTCAGGCCGTCGAGCGGCGTGCGGGCGTCGATGACGGCGGCCAGCAGTCGCGCCGCCGCCTTGCGCGCGGCAAGGCCGGCAACGAATTCGCCGCCGGCATTGTGATCCTGATCGCCTGAAACCGTGCGTCGAGGTGCCCTGCCCGCGACGCTCACGACCACCGGCCCTTGGGCCCGGTCGGATTGCGACCCCACGGATTGGATTTTGGGCTGGCCGGCTCGGTCGCCCGTTCTGGCGCGGTTGGCTTGCCCCACGGTCCGGTCATCTCCGGCTCGTCAGCCTGCGTTGACATCGGCGCTTGGCGCTGCGTGGCTGGCGGAGCGCCTTCGCCCATCCGCTGTGCCATCGCCTGCAGCGCGGCGATGCGGTTGTCGGTGCTCGGATGGGTGGAGAACAGACTGTCCATGCGCTCGCCATGCAGGGGGTTGATGATGAAGAGATGCGCCATCGCCGGATTGCGCTCGGCATCGGGATTGGGAATGCGTTCGGCCCCGCGGGCGATCTTGTCAAGCGCGGAGGCCAGCCACAGCGGGTGTCCACAGATTTCGGCGCCGCGCCGGTCGGCCTCGTACTCGCGGGTACGGCTGACCGCCATCTGCACGATCATGGCGGCGAAGGGCGCCACGATCATCGCCGCCAGCACGCCGACAAAGCCGAACGGATTGTTGTTTTCGCGGCTGCCGCCGAGGAAAAAGGCGAAATTGCCGAGCATCGAGATGGCGCCGGCAAAGGTGGCGACGATGGTCATGGTCAGCGTGTCGCGGTGCTGGACGTGGGCGAGCTCATGCGCCATCACGGCGGCGACCTCCTCATGGGTCAGCCGCTGCAGCAGGCCGGTGGAGGCGGCGACCGCCGCGTTCTGCGGATTGCGGCCGGTGGCAAAGGCATTCGGTTGCGGATTGTCGATCAGATAGGTCCTGGGCATCGGCAGGCCGGCCTGCTTGGCCAGCGCCTGGACGATGGCGTAATATTCCGGCGCGTTTTTCTCGTCGACCTCGACGGCGCGATTCATCGACAGCACCATCTTGTCGGCGTTCCAGTAGCTGAACAAATTGGTGCCGGCGGCAATGACCAACGCGATCATCATGCCGCCCGAACCGCCGATCAAAAAGCCGACGCCCATGAACAGCGCCGTCATGGCGGCGAGAAGCATGGCGGTGCGAATGGTATTCATCGTCTGCTCCTGTCCGGATGGTGGTGAAAAAGGCTCGATCCTCGTGAGGTCATCGCTATATGATGGGAAACGCCCGTTCCCGTTTCAATCCACTGGAAATATCGCATGAACGACGAAACCAGTAAAACGCCGCCCGGCCCGGACGATGGCACGCCGCAACAGGAGCTGACGCCCGCCGCCCGCCGCGCGCTGCAGGAAGCCGAGGCAAGGCGGCAGGACTACCGCCGCAAGGAAGCAGCACTTCCGCGGGAGATCGGCGGCCGTGGCGGCAAGGAGCCCGGCCGCTATGGTGACTGGGAGGTCAAAGGCCTGGCCAGTGATTTCTAGCGACTGATCTCAAGCAGCGTTGCGCTGCGGCTCGAGCGCAACCCAGCCTCGCTCGTCGACGGTGATGCTGATTGCGTCATAACCTGATATCGCGGCGTGCTGTGTTGCCAGGGGGTGCTGGTGCGTGGCGTTGATCACCATGACCGAAGCGCCCGCCGCCTCCGCCGCCGCGATGCCGGCCGGGGCGTCCTCGAACACCAGGCAATCGCGCGCGTCGAAGCCAAGGCGTCTTGCGCCGAGCTGGAAGCAATCTGGCGCCGGCTTGCCGCGGGAAACGTCCTCCGCCGCGACGAGGACCGCGGGGACGGGAATGCCGGCGACCTTCATGCGTGCAAGCGCCAACGAGCGTGGCGCCGAGGTTACGATCGCCCAGCGCTCCGGCGGCAGGGAATTGAGGAATGCCACGGCGCCGGCGATCTGGACGATGCCGTCGAGATCGTCGGCCTCGGCCTTCAGCAGCAGATCCGCTTCGTGTCCCGGGTCGACGCCCGGAAGCGCCAGGGCAGTGATGGTCTCGATCGCCCGTACGCCGTGGATCGTCGGCAGGAAGGCCGCGACATCGAGGCCGTGGCGCCGCGCCCAATCGCCCCAGACCCGCTCCGCCGAGGCGATGGAATTGATGAGCGTGCCGTCCATATCGAAGAGGAAGGCGGCGAATTTTCTGCCAGCAAACATGATTTTCCTTGAAGTGCGGGGGAGGGGTCGAGGAGGACGCAACCGTAACGCCAAGGCGGTGACATGGAAAGGCGCGCGAGCGCATTTGGGGAAAGGCGCGCGAGCGCATTTGGGGCGCGATCCAGGGAACCACCGTCACCTTGCAACGTTTCAAACGTACAATTCCCACCACGCGAACCAAGGGACGACGCCCATGCTGATACGCCTCGGCTATGAGATTGCCATCGAGTGCGCCGAGGCCACTCCGGTGATTTCGCTTCTCGAGATTCACAAGGACAGGCAGGCCGACATCAAGCGGCAGACGCGTGTCCTGACCTCGCCTTCGGTGCCGACCAGACTCTATCATGACCTGCACGGCAATGCCTGCCGCCGCTTCACTGCGCCGGCCGGCGGCTTTCGCATCCTTTATGACGCGGTCGTGGAGGACAGCGGCGAGACGGATGAGGTCAATACGCTGGCCCGGGAAATGCCCGTCGCCGAGCTGCCCGACGAGGTGCTGTTCTATCTCCTGGGCAGCCGCTATTGCGAGACGGATCATCTGAGTAACCTTGCCTGGCAGCTCTTCGGCCATCTTCCTTCCGGCTGGGCGCGGGTGCAGGCGATCGTCGACTATGTCCATAACCGCCTGTCCTTCGGCTACGGCTATGCCCGTTCGACCCGCACCGCCGCGCAAGCGCACGAGGAACGTGTCGGGGTGTGCCGAGACTTTGCCCATCTGGCGATCACGCTCTGCCGCTGCATGAACATTCCGGCGCGCTACGTGAACGGCTACCTCGGCGATATCGGCGTGCCGGCGGATCCCGCGCCGATGGATTTCTCGGCCTGGATGGAAGCCTTCCTGGACGGCAAGTGGTATACGTTCGACCCGCGTCACAACCGGCCGAGGACCGGTCGCGTCGTCATTGCGCGCGGCCGCGACGCCACCGACGTTCCCTTGCTGCACAGTTTCGGCCCGCACCGGCTGAGCTTGTTCAAGGTATGGACCTACGAACAGGAAGGCAGGCTGTTCAATCCACCCTATCACGGCATCGACAGGACGGTCAGCGCGCGGATGCTGGCCTAGCTGCGTTGATATTCAGGTGAGGCCGGGCTGCAAATGGCTTGGCCTGACCTGAATCTCAACACACCTGGCCGGGTTTGTGCCTCGACATGCTTCGCAATCCTGGGACAGTTGGCCCGCTTCGGGACAGAGATGCTGTGCCGCAACAAGACGTCGCCGGACACCGGACCAGCACTTCGCTATGGGCATGGTAAGCGTCCGGTAAAGGTGCGCGCGGATACACGCTGACGTTTACCGACCGTTCACCTTCTTACCCCGTGAAAATCCAATAAAAGCAATGTTCTGCTGGTGAATTCCCGATCGCGGATCGGGTCGCCTCCCGTTCCGGCCGGAATCCTGCATTGCCCCCGATGCGGCGACGAGGCCGAGGCAAGTGGAGGCTGTTGGATGCGGAATTACGGGGGTCTTGTTCACGCGGTCGGCGGCTTCGCCAGAGACCGCAGTGGAAATTTCGCGGTCCTGTTCGGCTTTGCTGCCTCGGTCTTGGCGCTGGCCGCAGGCTTCTCGGTCAATATCACGCAGCTCTACAACGCCAGATCGAGCCTGCAGGGCGTGATCGACGCGGCAGTGACATCGACGGCACGTGACCTGACCACCGGCGCCATCAAGGAGGCCGACGCAAACAAATCCGTGCAGGCCTTTCTCGACGCCAACGGCACGGGGGGCATTCTGCACGCTGGCCAGATCGTGCTCGACAAGCTGATCGTCGACAGGACCGCCAACACGGTCCAGGCGGATGCCCACGTCGATGTCGGCCTCTATTTCCCGTTGTTCAGCACCGGTGACATGCAGCGCGTCGGCGCTTCCACCAAAGCGCTCTATTCCGACAAGCAGATAGAGGTGGCCATGATGCTCGACATAACGGGATCGATGGCCAGGCGGGGCAACGTCAACAAGATCGGCGATCTGAAAGTCGCTGCGACGAACGCCGTCAAGACGATGCTCGAGAACCAAGACCCGAAGAACCCCCGCGTCCGTGTCGCGATTGTGCCCTATGCATCTGGCGTGAACGCCGGAAAACTGGCCGAAAACGTCTATGCCGAGAAGCAAGGGAGTTCTGAACTACCACCCGTCGCCGGCAGTTCGCTTCTCGTTGCCAAGACGGGCAAAAATCTGCTGCCGTCCTTCAGCGACTACGTCTCCATTGTTGGGGCGGCCATGCCACACCCGGATAATTGCGCTACAGAGCGCAAGAATAAGAACGGCGATGCCGACTTGAGCGCCGATGGCCCTGACACGGTTCGCACAGACAGGAACGGCAAGAAATATTATGCCCTGGTGAATCGGGACGATCATCTCAGCGACCAGGGAATGAACAAGTGTCCTGACGCGCAAGTGATCCCGCTGACCGCGGATTCTGAGGCATTGCTTGATTCGATCGACGACTTCCAGGCCGATAGCTATACGGCCGGCGCGATCGCCATTCAGTGGACGTATTATATGCTGTCGCCGCAATGGCGCGCTGCGATCGAGAATGCCGGTCTCGGCAACGGCGCTTCGAACGCCGATGCGAAGAAGGTCGCCAAGGTTGCGATCCTGATGACCGATGGCCAGTTCAATACCGCCTTCGCGGGTGTTGCTGGGAGATACAACAGCCAAGGCAATCTTGCGCGCGGCAATGCTGAAACGCTGTGCGACAATATGAAAAATGACGACATCGAGATTTTCACCATCGGCTTCGACCTCAACGATAAGGATATGTCGGCAACCGAGAGGGATCAGGCAAAGGCGGTGCTAAAGGATTGTTCTTCGAAAGACGCCTCCGCCGCCGAGAGACATTATTTCGAGGTGTCCACCGGGCTGGAATTGGATAATGCCTTTCAGGAAATCATCCGCAACACCGAAAAGGTCGTACTGACCCAATAGACGTAAAAAGGAAAAGGCCGCCGCTTCTTTCAAAGCCGGCGGCCTTCCGTGTTTCCGTCCATGGCGCGGCTCAATGGTGGTGACGCTTACGTCAACAACCGCGCATCTCGCGCCTTAACGGGAAGACTGCTTCCCGAAAGTGCAATCCGCTGAGCCCACGTTCTGGAAAACGAAATCACTCGACATCGGATCACCTCCTTTCGATTTGTTGAACACACACTCATGATGGGGTGCGTTGCAGCAAATGACAAGATGCCGGGTGGAAAAAGCGTGACGTGCTTGCGATCCGCGGCCCAAAAGGACAACATCGCGTCATCGACCGCGGGGAAGGGCATGGACGCCACCGAAAGAGCTGCGCGCATCGTTCGAACGGTAGTCGAGGCGATCAAGCCCGGCTTCGCGGTCAGGCTGTGGACCGGCGAGCGGATCGGCCCCGCCACCGGCCCCGTGCTGGTCATCAACGACCACGACATTGTCTGGCAGATCGTTCGCCGACCGTCCCTGTCGACCCTTATCGAGATGTGGATTTCCAAGGCCGTCGACATCGAGGACGGATCGCTGTTCGATTTCTATGCCCTGCCTTCGACGGGCAAGCTGCGGTCGAAGCTGAAGGCGTTGCCCAAACGGGCGCTTCTGCGTGACTTGCCGGCGGTGCTGTTTTCGAGAAAGCAGATGGCGTCGCGGGTCGATCTCGCGGGGCGCAACCCGTTCGTCAGCGGCTCCAGCAAGGAGGCGATCCAGCATCACTATGACATCTCGAATGCCTTTTACGGGCTCTTTCTCGACGAGCGCATGGTCTATAGCTGCGGGTATTTCCAGGATTTCGCAAACGGCATCGACGAGGCGCAGGTCGACAAGCTCGACCATATCTGCCGCAAGCTTCGGCTGAAGCCCGGCGAAAGATTGCTCGACATCGGCTGCGGCTGGGGCGCGATGCTGATCCACGCCGCGAAAAACTATGGTGTCGTCGGACACGGCGTCTCGCTGTCGCAAGCCCAGACCTCACTAGCGCGCGAGCGCATTCGCGCCGAGGGTCTGGAGGACAAGATCACCATCGAGATAAAGTCCTATGCGGAGCTCACCGGCACCTTCGACAAGATATCGTCCATCGGCATGTTCGAGCATCTGGGCCTGGCAAACCATGCCGCTTATTTCTCCGCTGTCCACCGGCTGCTGAAACCGGGCGGCATCTATCTGCATCACGCCATCACCAGGCGCAGCAAGGGCGACGTCAAGAAGACCCTGCGCAAGGGGCCGGAATACAAGGCGCTGATCAAATACATTTTCCCGGGTGGCGAACTCGACACGATCGGCATGACATCAAGCAATCTCGAAGCACACGGCTTCCTCGTTTATGATGTCGAGAATTTGCGCGAGCACTATGCCCGCACCTGCAGGCTGTGGGCCGAGCGTCTGCAGGCGCGGTTCGACGAGGCGATCGCCGAGGTCGGCGAAGCCAAGGCGCGGCTGTGGCTGCTTTACCTGAGCGGCTGCTCCATCACCTTCGAACGCGCCTCGGCGCAGATATTCCAGACTGTCGCCACCAAACGCGCGCGAGGCCCGAGCGGCCTGCCACCGACGCGGGCGGATCTTTATCGATAGGCTTGGGCCGGAAGGTCAGACGAACCGCATCGGCGCGCCGATCTCGACACGACCCGGCCGGTCGACGGTGCAGTAGACGCCGAGATTGTGGGCGTTGTGGCGGACTAGATTGCGCAGGATGGCGGGATCATCGTCGAAGCCGTCCTGGGCGATGATGGTGAAGCCGCAGCGGCGGCACGGCTCGGAGATGGTCAGGACGAGGTCGCCGATGGCGAGCTTCTTGCCGATCCATTCGGTTTCGGGAAACGAGCCCTCGACCGAGGCCATGTCGACGACGATGTTGGGACGGAAGCGGCGGGGATCGGCGGCTCCCTCCGGATGGAGCGCCTTCAGCCGTGCCAGCGAGGCTGTGGTCAGGAGATGGATCGGCGCCTTGCGGTAGCGCTCCGCGGTCAGCGGCCCGGCATAGCCGGCCGCGTTCTCCCCGCGGAACGGCCGGATCGAGGCGCGGAAGCCGAGATAGGCCGACACGACGCGGTCGCATTCGGCGCCGGGGGCGGCGAGCCAGTCGCCATCGGGGACGGCGATTTCCAGTTCGCTGTCGCGGCTCAGCCGGGTGCGGATGCGCGGCACCTTGTGCCATTTCACGTCGCGATCCGGCCGGGCGATCTCATTGTCCGAGGCATCGACGAGGCCGAACAGGCGGTCGCCCTCGACGCCAACCGGTCCAACCAGGATGGTGTCCCGGCGCTCGCCGGCGAGCGAACTTGCCGGATAGCGCCACAACTGGGTGACGGTGCCCAATGCCGCGTCTTCCCGCATCAGCCCTTCTTGTTCTGCCTGTTGGCAACGAGGTCGTCGACCACGGCCGGATCGGCAAGCGTCGAGGTATCGCCGAGTGCGGAAAAGTCATCCTCGGCGATCTTGCGCAGGATGCGGCGCATGATCTTGCCCGAACGTGTCTTGGGCAGGCCGGGCGCGAACTGGATCTTGTCCGGCGTGGCGATGGCGCCAATCTCCTTGCGGACATGGGCGACAAGCTCCTTGCGCAGATCCTCGCTCGGCTGCCCGCCGGCCATCAGGGTGACGTAGCAATAGATGCCTTGGCCCTTGATATCATGGGGATAGCCGACGACGGCGGCCTCGGAAACCTTGTCATGGCTGACCAGGGCCGATTCGACCTCGGCCGTGCCCATGCGGTGGCCGGAGACGTTGATGACGTCGTCGACGCGGCCGGTGATCCAGTAGTAGCCATCGGCGTCGCGGCGGCAGCCGTCACCGGTGAAGTATTTTCCTTTGTAGGCGGAGAAATAGGTCTGCACGAAACGGTCGTGATCGCCATAGACGGTGCGCATCTGGCCGGGCCAGGAATCGGTGATGCAGAGGTTGCCGTCGGCCGCACCGTCCACCACCTTGCCCTCGCTATCGACCAGCTGCGGCTTGATGCCGAAGAAGGGCCGTGTCGCCGAACCCGCCTTGAGGTCGGTGGCGCCCGGCAGCGGCGTGATCAGGATGCCGCCGGTCTCGGTCTGCCACCATGTATCGACGATCGGGACCCTGCCGTCGCCGACGACGTTGAAATACCACTCCCAGGCTTCCGGGTTGATCGGCTCGCCGACCGAGCCCAGCACGCGCAGCGACTTGCGAGAGGTCTTCTTCACATGCGCGTCGCCGGCACCCATTAGCGCGCGCAGCGCCGTCGGCGCGGTGTAGAAGATGTTGACCTTGTGCTTGTCGATGACTTCCCAGAAGCGCGACTGAGAGGGGTAGTTCGGCACGCCCTCGAACATCAGCGTGGTGGCGCCGTTGGCGAGCGGCCCGTAGACGATGTAGCTGTGGCCGGTCACCCAGCCGACATCTGCGGTGCACCAATAGATGTCGCCGTCATGATAGTCGAAGACATATTGGTGCGTCATCGACACATAGACGAGGTAGCCGGCGGTGGTGTGCAGCACGCCTTTCGGCTTGCCGGTCGAGCCCGACGTGTAGAGGATGAACAGCGGATCCTCCGCCTTCATCTTCTCCGGCTTGCAATCAGACTTAACCGTCGCGACTTCGTCGTGATACCAGACATCGCGTCCCGGCGCCCAGCCGATCTTGCCGCCGGTGCGGCGCACGACCACAACGGTCTTGACCTTGACATGGTGCTTGGCGGCGATGTCGATCGCCTTGTCGGTGTTTTCCTTGAGCGGAATAGGTTTGCCGCCGCGCAGACCCTCATCGGCGGTGATGACGAAGGTCGATTCGCAATCGACGATGCGACCGGCCAAGGCGTCCGGCGAAAAGCCGCCGAAGACGACCGAATGGATAGCGCCGATACGCGTGCAGGCCAGCATCGCGTAGGCCGCCTCCGGGATCATCGGCATGTAGATGGTGACGCGGTCGCCTTTCTTGACGCCGTGCTTCTTCATCACATTGGCGAGCCGGCAGACGTGCCCGTAGAGTTCGTTGTAGGTGATTTTCTTGTCGTCGTAGGGGTTGTCGCCTTCCCAGATGATGGCGGTCTGGTCGCCGCGCTTCTTGAGGTGGCGGTCGATGCAATTGTACGAGACATTGGTCTGGCCATCCTCGAACCACTTGATCGAGACCTTGCCGTCGAAGGAGGTGTTCTTGACCTTGGAGAAGGGCTTGAACCAGTCGATGCGCTTGCCGTGCTTGCCCCAGAACTTGTCCGGGTTCTTCACGCTGTCGGCATACCATCTGAGGTAGGTGTCATTGTCGATCAGGGCGTTCTTCTTCCACGCCGGCTGGACGCGATGGACATGAACCTCGGACATTTCTTGGCTTTCCTCCCGAACAGTCCGCCGGCTTGAAACGCCCGCGGGATCGCGGCGACGCAGCCGCGAATTCGGCGGCATTATTACCAGTTCCGTCGCGACGGCAACATTAGACGTTGGATTCGCGCGGCGGGATGCCGCAGGGGCGCTTTCCGGAACTGTCAGCACTCGACGCGGTTCGCTGCTAACCGCATGTTTTTACTCGAAAACTTCCCTTTGAGATCAACAAAAATCAATAGACAGTTAAGTAACGGCGCGCACAATTGGCAGCTGGGAGGAAAGGAGAATCAACCAGGGGACCACCCAAGGGGACCATAATGCACGACCATCTTGAAATGGACCTGATGCTCAAAGGCTACGGCCTGACCACGGCCAAGATTCTTTATCATTTCCCCGACCACCCGCATCTCCTGCAGAGCTTCGTCTGGCAGGACTACGACATCGCTCCGAGGTTTCCGGTGCTGATCCGGTTCATCGAATTCTGGAAAGCCAAGCTCGACGGGCCACTGCATTCGGTGGTCTACACGCACCAGAAGCTGATCGCGCCGAATGAATGGCGCAAGGTGGATGGGGAGTTCGTGCTGCATTGAGCGGTGATACAGCTGATCTCCCCCCTTGCGGGGGAGATGCCCGGCAGGGCAGAGGGGGGCTGTCCCGCCGACATCTCAGCAATTATCCATGAGGCCGTTCGCCGCTACTGGTTCTAGTCAACGCCGCGTTCCTTCACACCCCTCTCTGTCCTGCCGGACATCTCCCCCGCAAGGGGGGAGATTGGCAGCTTCAACGCCAGCGCGGCTCAAACCGCCGGCGGGTTCAGCCGGGCGAAGCCCTCCTGGCGGCGATAGGGGAAGTACGGGTAGGGCGCGGTGACTTCGCTTGCGGCATCGAGTTTCTTCACCTGCTCCGGCGTTAGCGTCCAGCCGACGGCGCCGAGGTTCTGGCGCAGCTGCTCTTCATTGCGGGCGCCGATGATGACGGAGGAAACGGTCGGGCGCTGCAGCAGCCAGTTGATGGCGATCTGCGGCACGGTCTTGCCGGTTTCCTGCGCCACCGCGTCGAGCTCATCCATGACCCGGTAGAGATGCTCATCCTCGACCGGCGGACCGAAATCAGCCGTCTCGTGCAGCCGGCTCTTTTCCGGCAGGGGCTGGCCACGGCGGATCTTGCCGGTCAGGCGGCCCCAGCCGAGCGGGCTCCACACCAGCGCGCCGACGCCCTGGTCGAGGCCGAGCGGCATCAGCTCCCATTCGTAGTCGCGGCCGAGCAGCGAATAGTAGACCTGATGCGCGGCATAGCGGGGATAGCCGTGCTTCTCCGCCAAGCCGAGCGACTTCATCACTTGCCAGCCGGAGAAGTTGGAGGCGCCGACATAGCGCAGCTTGCCCGAGCCAACGAGGTCATCCAGCGTCGACAGCACCTCATCGATCGGCGTGCCGGCATCGAAGGCGTGCAGTTGTAGAAGGTCGATATAGTCGGTGCCGAGGCGCTTCAGCGCGGCGTCGACCGACTTGATCAACCGCGAGCGCGAGGAGCCGTAGTCGCCCGGCCCGTCGCCCATCGGCAGCGCTGTCTTGGTCGAGATTAGTACCGCATCGCGACGGCCCTTGATCGCTTCGCCGAGCACCTCCTCCGAGGCGCCGTTCGAATAGACGTCCGCCGTGTCGAACAGGTTGACGCCGGCCTCGAGACAGATGTCGATCAGCCGCCGCGCTTCCTGCGCATCGCTGTTGCCCCAGGCGCCGAACAGCGGGCCGGAGCCACCGAACGTGCCCGCGCCGAATGAAAGCGCCGGGACTTTCAGGCCCGATGCGCCGAGACGTCGATAGTCCATTTTCTTGCTCCTGGTGGTTTGTGAAGAGGTCGAGAGGATTCGGGTGTCGGCTGGCGTCACGACCGGACGGAGACAGGCGCACCTGATGTGGTGCCACCATCAAGGCGGAGCGCCAGTCCGGCCACGGCGAGCGCCGCGAGCGGCAGCAGGGCGGCGACCCAGGTGAGCGAACCCAGTCCAAGGCCATAGGCGATGACCGCGCCGCCAAGCCAGGCGCCGGCCGCATTGCCGAGATTGAAGGCGGCGATGTTGAACGATGAGGCCAGGCTCTGGCCGGCGCCTTGTGCCTTTTCCAGCACCCACATCTGCAGCGGCGCCACTGTCGCGAAGGCAGCGGCGCCGAGCAGGCCGACATAGATCACGGCCATGACCTGGCTGTGGATGGCGAAGCTCATCGTGGCAAGCACCAGCGCCAGCACCATGAGGCTGCCGAGCACCGCCGGCACCAGCCAGCGATCGGCGACCTTGCCGCCGGCGAGATTGCCGGCGATGAGACCGCCGCCAAAGACGAGCAAGATCGGCGATACAGCGGCTTCGCTGAAGCCACTGATCTCGGTGAGCAACGGAGCGATGTAGGTGAAGACGGCGAAGACGCCGGCATAGCCAAGCACCGTGGTGGCGAGGCCGAGCAGGACAGGCGTGCGGCGCAGCACGGCGAGATCGGCGCGCAGATCGCTCTTCTCGGGCGCTGCCTGGCCGCGCGGCACCAGGGCCAGGATGACGGCGAAGGCCGCGAGGCCGACGGCGGTCACCGCCCAGAAGGTCGCACGCCAGCCAAAGGCCTGGCCGAGCCAGGTGCCGAAGGGCACGCCTAGGATGTTGGCGATGGTCAGGCCGGTGAACATCAGCGCGATCGCCGAAGCCTTCCTGTTGGGCGCGACCAGACCAGTGGCGACGACCGAGCCGACGCCAAAGAAGGTGCCGTGGGCGAAGGCGGTGATGATGCGGGCACCCATCAGCGTCCAGTAATCGGGCGCCAGCGCACAGGCGAGGTTGCCAATCGTGAAGATCGCCATCAGCGCCAGCAGCACGGTTTTGCGCGGCCAGTTGCCCGTGGCAATGGTCAACAAGGGTGCACCGATGACGACACCGAGCGCATAGGCAGAGATCAATTGGCCGGCGGCGGAGATCGACACGCCGAGGTCTTTGCTGACATCGATAAGCAGGCCCATGATGACGAATTCGGTAACACCGATGCCAAATGCACCGGCGGCGAGGGCATAAAGAGCAAGAGGCATGGCGATGGTCCCATCTGTCGGCGAAGGACGCTCAGTCCGCGCCCCGGCCCTGAAGATCATGATCCGCGATGTTGTGAACCAGACTTGCCCAAGGCATACTTCTTGTGAAATAGATTCACAGATGGCCAGGCCCGACATCAACCGTTCCGGCGAGATCGAAGTCTTCGTGCGCGTCGTCGAGGCGGGTAGTTTTTCGGCCGCGGCGCGGCGGCTGCGGATGACGCCATCGGCGGTGAGCAAGCTGATAGCACGGCTCGAAACCCGGCTTGGGGCGCGGCTTGTCAGCCGCTCGACGCGCAAGCTCCAGCTCACGCCGGAAGGGACGGCGTTCTACGACAGCGGCGTGCGCGTGCTCGCCGACATGGATAAGGCCGAGCGTGAAGCGGCGGCAGGAGCCGCGCCGCGCGGCAGGCTGAGAGTTAACAGCTACGTGCCGTTCGGCCAACACCGGCTGATGGAACTGCTGCCGCGCTTTCTGGAGCGCTATCCCGAAATTTTCGTCGAGGCTGTGCTGACCGACAGCGTGATCGACCTGCTGGAAGAGCGGGCCGATGTCGCGATCCGCGCCGGGCCGCTGCGCGAATCGAGGCTGGTGGCGCGCAAGCTCGGTCAAAGCCGAATGGTGGTGGTCGCGGCACCTTCCTATCTCGAAGCACATGGCACGCCGCGCACGCTGTCCGATCTCGGGCGTCACAACATGCTCGCCTTCAGTTTCGCGCGGCATATCGACGGCTGGCCTTTTATCGATACGGCAGGCGCGCCGGTGATCACCCCGGTTGTCGGAAACCTGGCATTGACCGATGGCGAGGCGATGCGCCAAACGACCGTCGCCGGGGCCGGCATCGCCCGACTGGCGCGCTGGCATGTCGAACCCGACATTGCCGCCGGCCGGCTGGTGCCGCTGCTGGAAGATTTCAACCCCGGCGACGAAGAGCCGACGCATGCCGTCTATGTCGGCCAGGGCAAACACCTGCCGGCACGTGTGCGGGCCTTTCTCGACTTTCTTGCCGAGACCGTTCGGCTGTAATCAACGCCGCGCGTCGATGAGACGCGCGGCGTTGAAGGACCGACTTGCCAGCGGTACGCGCTATGCCTTCGGCACGAAAGGCCCCGGACGACGGCCGGCGCCCTGGCGTTCGACCATCCAGCCGGGATATTCGGCGGGTAGTGCGCTCACTTCGTCAAGCCTGGCGAGATCGTCGGCATCGAGCTTGAGGCTGGTGGCGGCAAGGTTCTGCTCGAGCTGGTCCATGCGGCTGGCGCCGATGATCACGCTCATCACGAAAGGCTTGGCCAGGACATAGCCGAGCGCCACGGTCGCGACGCCGACATCATGCTTCTCGGCGACCTCCCGCATGACGGCGACCGCCGCCCAGGCGCGGTCCTCGTTGACCGGCGGGAAGTTGAAGGACGCGCGGCGGCCCTCGCCGTTGCCCGGCGCGCCGGGCCCGTATTTGCCGGACAGCAGCCCGCCAGCCATCGGCGACCACACCATCAGGCCGAGCTTCTCCTCGTTGATCAGCGGCACGATCTCGCGTTCGAGGTCGCGACCGGCGATCGAATAATAGGACTGGATGGTTTCGAAGCGGGCAAACCCCTTGCGGTCGGCGATGCCGAGCGCCTTGGCGATGCGCCAAGCCTGCCAGTTGGAGACACCGACATAGCGGACCTTGCCGCTGGAGACGAGATCATCAAGTGCCCGCAGCGTCTCGTCGATCGGCGTCACCGCATCGGTGCCGTGCAACTGATAGAGATCGATATGGTCGAGCTGCAGCCGCTCCAAGCTGGCGTCGACCGAATCCATGATATGGCCGCGCGAGGAGCCGCGCTGGTTTGGTCCCTCACCCATGGCGCCGTGGACCTTGGTGGCGATGACCACGTTTGACCCGGCAACACCGAGATCCCTAAGCGACTGACCAAGCAGGCGTTCGGACTCGCCGACGGAATAGACGTCGGCCGTGTCGAAGAAGTTGACGCCGGCGGCGATCGAGCGGCCGACGATCTCGTTGACGCCCTTCTGGTCGAGGCTGGCGATCAGGCCCCATTGGGCGTTCTGGCCGGCGGCGCCGAAGGTCATGGTGCCGAGGCAAAGTTCGGAGACGAATAGCCCCGTGTTTCCAAGCTGATTGTAACGCATCGTGAGACTCCAGGAGGATGTGCGGTGACATCAAGTAAATAGGAACGAAACGTTTCGTTTCAAGCGCTGGTATAATGGTGCTTGTGGATTAGCCCAGCGATATGCGCAGCAAGCTGGAAATTCGGACTACCGGCTTCCAAAAATCGCCGAACCGACCCTGACGCTGGTGGCGCCAAAGGCGATCGCGGTCTCGTAGTCGCCGGACATGCCCATCGACAGTTTGGCGACCCCGGCTTCCTTGCCGAGTTTCTCCAACAAGGCGAAGTGGGGGCCGGGGTTCTCGTCCGCCGGCGGGATGCACATCAGGCCTTCGATGCCGAGGCCGTGCACTTCCCGGCAGCGTCTGACGAAGGCGACCGCCTCGCTCGGTTCGATCCCGGCTTTCTGCGGTTCGGAACCGGTGTTCACCTGGACATAGAGTTTTGGCGCGCGGCCTTGCCGGACAATTTCCTTGGCGAGCTCCGCGGCGATCTTGTCGCGGTCGACCGTCTCGATGACCTCGAACAGCGCTACCGCTTCCCTCGCCTTGTTCGACTGCAGCGGACCGATCAGGTGCAGTTCGATGTCGGGGAAAGCTTCCTTCAGGCCAGGCCATTTGCCTTGCGCTTCCTGCACGCGGTTTTCGCCGAAGACGCGCTGGCCGGCCTCGATGACCGGGCCTATGTCGGCGGCGTCGAAGGTCTTGGAGACTGCCACCAGCGTCACCGCGCCGGCTTTACGGCCGGCCTCCCGCTCGGCGGCGGCGATCTTCGCCTTGACCGCGAAAAACTGCTGAACGGTGTCGCCCATATGCAAATCCCGCTGTTTTGACCCGCGTTTTTGTCAGCCGCGATGCCCATATGGTTGACGGGTTTGCCAAACCATGGTGAACACCCGGACCACATTTTATGAACTGCCGGGCTCTTGCTCGCAGTCCGTATGCTTTTAAGTGAAAAACGTCCCATGGCAACCGAACGATATAACCCGCGCGCGTCAGAACCCAAATGGCAGAAGGCCTGGGCCGAGAAGAAGCTTTTCGAAGCGCACAATGACGATCCGCGTCCGAAATACTACGTGCTGGAAATGTTCCCCTATCCGTCGGGGCGCATCCATATCGGCCATACCCGCAATTACACGATGGGCGACGTGGTGGCCCGCTACAAGCGCGCCAAGGGTTTCAACGTGCTGCATCCGATGGGCTGGGATGCCTTCGGCATGCCGGCTGAGAACGCCGCGATGCAGAACAAGGTGCATCCCAAGGAATGGACCTACCAGAACATCGCCGCCATGCGCGAGCAGCTCAAGGTAATGGGCCTGTCGCTGGACTGGGCGCGCGAATTCGCCACCTGCGACGTCGATTACTACCACCGCCAGCAGATGCTGTTCCTCGACTTCGTCGAGAAGGGGCTGGTGACGCGCAAATCCTCCAAGGTCAACTGGGATCCGGAGGACATGACGGTGCTCGCCAACGAGCAGGTCATCGACGGGCGCGGCTGGCGCTCCGGCGCGCTGGTTGAACAGCGCGAGCTGACGCAATGGTTCTTCAAGATCACCGACTTTGCCCAGGATTTGTTGGATTCATTGGACGGTCTCGACGAGTGGCCCGAAAAAGTGAAGCTGATGCAGCAGAACTGGATCGGCCGTTCGGAAGGCCTGCTGATTCGCTGGCCGCTGGCCTCGGAAATCGCCGGCGAGCATGAGCTGGAAGTCTACACGACAAGGCCGGACACCATTTTCGGCGCCTCCTTCATGGCAATCGCCGCCGATCATCCGCTGGCCAAGAAGGCCGCGGCGACCAATCCGGCCCTGGCGAAGTTCATCGACGAAGTGCGCCATATGGGCACTTCGGTGGCGGCGCTCGAGACGGCCGAGAAGAAGGGCTTCGACACCGGCATCCGCGTCGTCCATCCCTTCGACGACAGCTGGACGCTGCCTGTCTACGTCGCCAATTTCGTGCTGATGGAGTACGGCACCGGCGCCATCTTCGGCTGTCCGGCGCATGACCAGCGCGACCTCGACTTCGCCAACAAATACGGCCTGCCGGTGGTGCCTGTGGTGATGCCTGATGGCGCCGATGCCAAGACGTTCCAGATCGTCGACGAGGCCTATGTCGACGAAGGCGCGATGATCAATTCGCGGTTCCTCGACGGCATGGCGCCGGACAGCGCTTTCGACGAAGTCGCCGGGCTGCTGGAGCAAAAGACCATCGGCAACCGGCCAATGGCCGAGCGCAAGGTGAATTTCCGCCTGCGCGACTGGGGCATTTCGCGCCAGCGCTACTGGGGCTGCCCGATCCCGATGATCCATTGCGAGGATTGCGGTGTGGTGCCGGTGCCGAAGGCCGATCTGCCGGTCAAGCTGCCCGACGATGTCGATTTCGACCGGCCAGGCAATCCGCTCGACCGTCACTCGACCTGGCGGCATGTGAAGTGCCCGCAATGCGGCAAGGACGCGCGGCGCGAAACCGACACGATGGACACGTTCGTCGATTCGTCCTGGTATTTCGCCCGCTTCACCGCGCCCTGGGCGCATGAGCCGACCGATCCCAAGGCAGCGAACGAGTGGCTGGCGGTCGACCAATATATCGGCGGCATCGAGCATGCGATCCTGCATCTGCTCTATTCGCGCTTCTTCACCCGCGCCATGCGCGAGACCGGCCATGTTGCCCTGGCCGAGCCGTTCAAGGGCCTGTTCACGCAAGGCATGGTGGTTCACGAAACCTACCGTGTCGGCTCGGCGTCGAATGGGCGCTGGCTGGCGCCCACCGAGGTTCGTCTGGATGACGTCGACGGCAAGCGCCGCGCCATCGACGTCGCCACCGGCGAGGCGGTCACCATCGGCCCGCTCGAGAAGATGTCGAAGTCGAAGAAGAACACGGTGAGCCCGGAAGACATCACCGATGGCTACGGCGCCGACACGGCGCGCTGGTTCATGCTGTCGGATTCGCCGCCCGAGCGCGATGTCGAGTGGACCGACGACGGTGCCGCCGGCGCGCATCGCTTCATGCAGCGCATCTGGCGGTTGGTGTCGACGGCGGCCGAGACGCTGGCAGGGGTTGCGCCCGAGGCGGCCAATGATGGCGAGGCCGGGGCGGTTTCCAAGGCCGCGCACAAGATCCTGAAGGCGGTTGGCGAAGACATCGAGAAGCTCGCCTTCAACCGCGCCATTGCTCGCATCTATGAACTTGCCAACGCGTTGACAGCCCCGCTCAACGAAGTGGCGGAAGGCAAGGCCGCTCCGGCGCTGAAAAGCGCCTGCCGCGAGGCGGTTGAGATCATGGTGCATCTGATCGCGCCCGTGATGCCGCATCTGGCTGAAGAGTGCTGGGAGACGCTGGGCGGCATCGATCTGGTGGCCGAACGGCCGTGGCCGGTCTTCGATCCGGCACTGGTCGTCGACAACGAAGTCACCTATCCGGTGCAGGTCAACGGCAAGAAGCGGGGGGATTTGACAATTGCCCGCGACGCGGACCAAGGTGCGGTCGAAAAAGCGGTCTTGGCTCTCGACTTCGTGCAGAAAGCACTTGAAGGTAAGGCTCCGCGCAAGGTGATCATCGTGCCGCAGAGGATCGTCAATGTCGTTGCCTGATCGGGAAAAGACAGAGCTGGGCCGTCTACTGCGCCGCATCGCGCTTGCCGGCCTCGTCGGCTCGCTGGCGCTCATTTCGGCCTGCCAGGTGCGGCCGCTCTATTCGAGCGCGCCGTTGTCGACGGGCTCGACCGCCAATGCCGAGATGGCATCGATCGCCGTCAAGCCGGTCCGGACGCGCTATGCCCAGCAGGTGCGTAACAATCTGATCTTCGGGTTCGGGCGCGGCGCAGGCGAGCCCGCCTCGCCGCTTTATTCCCTCGACCTCGGCGTGAGCGAAGGCGTTGAATCCTCGGCGCTGGTACAGAATGGAACCGATCAGGACGAGCCGACCGCCGGTTCGGTGACGTTGACCGCGGGCTACACGCTGACCGATGTGAAAACCGGCGCGGTGATCGCCGTCGGCAAGCGGGCGATCACCTCGTCCTTCGACAGGCCGCGTCAGGAGTTTGCCTCCTACCGGGCGCAGATCGACGCCGAGAACCGCGCCGCGCGCGAACTGGCTGAAGCCCTGCAGCTGTCGATCGCCCAGGATCTGGCCCGGCACGGCAAGGCGGCCAGCTAGCGCGTTCGCCGTCTCAAAGAGGGCCGAACGCCCTCTTTCATTCTCGATGTCCCGATCCTGTGTCCGGGCGACGGAAACGCGCCGGCAGCTGGGCTTTTGGCGCCATGTGAATGCTGTCCGCGGGTTTTTCCCGTGACCAAGGTTCGCCCCGCTTTCCAGCCCAGCGTTTCGCCGCGAAAGATGCGTCTCGATCGCTCCAGCGACGCTGACGGGAAGCAACTGTTAACCACTCGCTCCCTATTGCTCGGCAGTCGTTTCACAGTGAGTCTTGAGCATGGAAGCCAGGCGTTTTTCTCGGATCAATTCGTTGCACACAGCTGCGCCCGATGACCCCCAAGGAGAGCGTTCCGGCGGCCCGCGCGGCAAGGTCGATGTCCGCCAGTCCGGCGCTTCTTTCCCGCAGGGTGGCGACACCGAAAGCCCGGCCTGGCAAGAGTATTTTTTCCTTGCACCCAATGTGCGTTTTACACGCACGCCGGACTATGAGCCAAAGCACCGCCAACCGCAGGACGACGTTGCCGAGCAGGACGCACGGCAGGCGCTCCCGACGCAGGAGGTCGGTCCTGGGGCCGTCATGCATCGCGGACCGGCACCGGCCGCGGCCGGGCCCGCTCAGCCGGCGCGTAGCGGGGAGACGGCGCAAGGCGTTGCGCCGGCGGCTCTAAAGGTGCCAGCAACGGCACGGGCGGCCACGCGCCCGGCGCCCGTTGTGGGGAATGGCGCGCCGGTCAGAGCAGCCCCCGCTGAAAAAGCGCGGCGGCCCTATCTTTCGGATCACGCCTTCTTCGAGGGCCTGGCGCCGCTTCTAGTCGACGTGACGCCCGCCCGCCAAGTCAGCCCGGTCCCGCGTGCACCGGTCCCGGCTCCGCCGGTTGCCACCGCGCGGGCCGATGTCTCCGGACCGGCGGTGGCCGATGTCACCGCCTTGTTCCGTGTCATCGAATGCCTTCCTGGCCAGGTTCCACCTGCCCTGCCGGACGTCTTTCCGGCCAACTCCAACAAGGTGGTGATCGAGCCGGCCGTCCCGGCGGGCAGAGCCGCCCGGCTCGGTCGGACAACGGCCGCGACGGCGCCTGCCGCAGCCAGCGCCGCCCCGGCGCCACTTTTGCAACGCGTGGAGGAAACCGTTCCCGCCGTGCGTTCGCCGTCGCTGCCCATGGCCGGAAAGGTTGTGCAGCCGGTGACGGGCGAAGGCTACGCGCTTCCCTCGGAGGAGCTGCTGCAGCAGCCGCCGGAAGGACAGGGCTTCTACATGTCGCAGGAGCGGCTCGAGCAGAATGCCGATCTCCTGGAAAGCGTGCTGGAGGATTTCGGCGTGCGCGGCGAGATCATCCATGTTCGCCCCGGCCCGGTCGTTACCCTCTATGAGTTCGAGCCGGCCCCGGGCGTCAAATCCTCCCGCGTGATTGGTCTTGCCGACGATATCGCCCGCTCCATGTCGGCGGTCTCGGCGCGCGTCGCCGTGGTGCCCGGCCGCAACGTCATCGGCATCGAGCTGCCGAACGAGACACGCGAGACCGTCTATTTCCGTGAACTGATCGAATCGCAGGGCTTCCGCAAGACCAGCTGCAAGCTGGCGCTTTGCCTTGGCAAGACGATCGGCGGCGAACCTGTCATCGCCGAGCTGGCGAAAATGCCGCATCTGCTCGTCGCCGGCACCACCGGATCCGGCAAGTCGGTCGCCATCAACACCATGATTCTGTCGCTGCTCTACCGGTTGAAGCCGGAAGAATGCCGGCTGATCATGGTCGACCCGAAGATGCTCGAGCTGTCAGTTTATGACGGTATCCCGCACCTTCTGACGCCCGTCGTCACCGATCCCAAGAAGGCGGTTACCGCGCTCAAATGGGCGGTGCGCGAGATGGAAGACCGCTATCGCAAGATGGCGCGGCTCGGCGTGCGCAACATCGACGGCTACAATGAGCGCGCCGCCACTGCCCGCGACAAGGGCGAGACGGTCGTCATGACCGTGCAGGCCGGCTTCGAGAAGGGCACCGGCGAGCCGCTGTTCGAACAGCAGGAGATCGACCTCGCGCCGATGCCCTACATCGTCGTCATCGTCGACGAGATGGCCGACCTGATGATGGTCGCCGGCAAGGAGATCGAAGGCGCCATCCAGCGCCTGGCGCAGATGGCGCGCGCCGCCGGGATCCACCTGATCATGGCAACGCAGCGGCCTTCCGTCGACGTCATCACCGGCACGATCAAGGCCAACTTCCCGACCCGCATCTCCTTCCAGGTCACCTCCAAGATCGACAGCCGCACCATTTTGGGCGAGCAGGGTGCCGAGCAGCTGCTCGGCCAGGGCGACATGCTGCACATGATGGGCGGCGGGCGCATCGCCCGCGTGCACGGCCCCTTTGTGTCCGACGCCGAGGTCGAGCATGTCGTGGCGCATTTGAAGGCGCAGGGCCGCCCCGAATATCTGGAGACCGTAACGGCCGACGAGGATGAAGAGGAAGAGGAAGACGACCAGGGAGCGGTCTTCGACAAGGGAGCTGTTGCCGCCGAGGACGGCGATTCCAGCTATGACGAGGCGGTCAAGGTGGTGTTGCGCGACAAGAAATGTTCGACGTCCTACATCCAGCGCCGCCTTGGCATCGGCTACAACCGCGCCGCTTCACTGGTCGAGCGGATGGAGAAGGAGGGTCTGGTCGGCGCACCGAACCATGTCGGCAAGCGCGAGATCATGGCGGGCAAGCGCCCACCGGTAACCATCCCTGGGGATGACGGCACGGATCGATCGGCCTCTTGATCCGCAACGCATAAAAAGGCCGGTTGCCCGGCCTTTTTTCGTATCGGGCATAAGCTCGCTCAGCCGATTTTCTGGCCGGTCTTTGCCCAGTCGGCGAGGAAGGCGGCAAGGCCCTTGTCGGTCAGCGGGTGATTGACCAGAGCCTTCAGGGTCGCGGGTGGCGCGGTGACGATATCGGCGCCGATGAGCGCCGCCTGCTTCACGTGGTTCACTGTGCGCACGGAGGCGGTCAGGATCTCGGTCTGGAAATCGTAATTGTCGTAGATCTGACGGATCTCCTGGATCACTTCCATGCCGTCAGAGCCGGTATCGTCGATGCGGCCGACGAAGGGCGAGATGAAGGAGGCGCCTGCCTTGGCGGCGAGCAGCGCCTGGTTGGCCGAGAAGCACAAGGTGACGTTGACCATGCGGTTCATCTCGGTGCGGATCGTCTTGCAGGCCTTCAATCCGTCCAGCGTCAACGGCACCTTGATGGCGACATTCGGCGCGATCTTGGCCAGCACCTCGGCCTCGGCCATCATCTGCTTGTATTCGGTCGCCACGACTTCCGCGGAAACCGGGCCTTCGACGATGTCGCAGATCTGCTTGGTGACCTCGGCGATTTTGCCGCCCGATTTCAGGATCAGCGACGGGTTGGTGGTGACGCCGTCGAGCAAACCCAGATCGATCAGTTCACGGATTTCCTTGATATCGGCTGTGTCGGCAAAAAATTTCATGGCGGTCTCCTGACGATTTCGTGGTGCCTGCCAAGGCACGTTCAGCGTTGCCCTTTGATCTAGAGCAAAGTCGGGGCAAGGTCACGCCTCATGATCGAAGATTCGCCCTTTGCCGCAGCCGCACCGGTGCTGGTGCCGATGCCGGCTGAACGCCCCTACACCTATGCCGTGCCGGCCGGCATGCGGGTGGTGCCGGGCTCGATCGTGCGCGTGCCGCTCGGGCCGCGCCAGGTCGCCGGCATCGTCTGGGACGGCGTGGTCGAGCAGGTCGATGCCAGGAAATTGCGCCCGATCGAACAGGTTTTCGACTGTCCGCCGATCGATCGCGCCATGCGCCGCTTCGTCGACTGGGTGGCGCAATACACGCTGTCGGCTCCGGGCATGGTGGCGCGAATGCTGCTGCGTGCGCCGGAAGCTTTCGATCCCGAACCCTGGATCGAAGGACTGCAGCGGACGCTCGTCATGCCCGATCGGATGACAGATGCGAGGACGCGGGTGCTGGAGACGGCCGAAGGAGGGCTGGCCTGGACGCGCTCGGGGCTGGCGCATGCCGCCGGCGTGTCGTCGACGGTGATCGAGGGGCTGAAAGCGCAAGGCGTGTTCGAAACGGTGATGATCCCGCCGCGCCCGGTGGTGGCCGCACCCGACCCAAGCTATGCCGTGCCGGACCTGATGCCGGACCAGAACGACGCCGCGTCGATGCTGCGCGCCAATGTCGTGGCCGGTGCGTTCAATGTCGCGCTGCTCGACGGCGTCACCGGGTCCGGCAAGACGGAGGTCTATTTCGAGGCGGTGGCGGCCGCGCTCGATCAGGGAAAACAGGTGCTGATCCTGCTGCCGGAAATCGCGCTGACGCATGCTTTCCTCGAACGCTTCCAGCAGCGCTTCGGCGCCAAGCCGGGGGAATGGCATTCCGATCTGCCGCCCAGGATGCGCGAAAAAGTCTGGCGGCAAGTGGCGGAAGGGGGCGTGCGTGTCGTCGCCGGCGCACGCTCGGCGCTGTTCCTGCCGTTCAAGGAACTTGGCCTGATCGTCGTCGACGAGGAGCACGACCCGGCCTACAAGCAGGAAGACCGCGTCTTCTACAATGCGCGCGACATGGCTGTCGTGCGCGGGCATATTGGCGGCTTTCCGGTGGTGCTGGCGTCGGCGACGCCGTCGGTCGAAAGCCGGGTCAACGCAAGCCAGGGCCGCTACGCCAGGGCTGTTCTTTCCGCCCGCTTCGCCGAGGCGGCACTTCCCGATCTCAAGTCGATCGACATGCGCCGCGCGCCGCCGGCCCGTGGCGGCTTCCTGTCGCCGGTGCTGATCGACCATATGCGCAAGACGCTGGAGAAGCAGGAACAGTCGCTGCTGTTCCTCAACCGGCGCGGCTATGCGCCGCTGACGCTGTGCCGGGTCTGCGGCCATCGCTTCGGTTGCCCGGTGTGCTCGGCCTGGCTGGTCGAGCACCGCTTTCGCGGCCAGTTGGTGTGTCATCATTGCGGTCACAATGAGCGCCGTCCGGAAGCCTGCCCCGAATGCGGCACGCTCGACCACCTGGTCGCTTGCGGGCCGGGGGTCGAGCGCATCGCCGAAGAGGTCGTCACGCATTTCCCGGACGCGCGTACCATCGTGCTGTCGTCGGATATAATGGGGGGTGTACGACGGTTGCGGCTGGAACTGGAGGCTATCGCCAACGGCGAGGCCGATATCGTCATCGGCACGCAACTGGTCGCCAAGGGTCACAATTTCCCGAACATGACGCTGGTCGGCGTCGTCGATGCCGATCTGGGCCTTGCCAATGGCGATCCGCGCGCCGCCGAGCGCACCTTCCAGCTGCTCAGCCAGGTGACCGGCCGTGCCGGCCGCACCGGCAAGAAGAGCCTTGGCCTGCTGCAGACCTTCCAGCCCGACCATCCGGTGATGCGGGCGATCGTCTCCGGCAATGCCGAGTCTTTCTACCAGCGCGAGATTTCAGAGCGCGAACGCGCTGCCTTGCCGCCCTTCGGCCGGCTGGCAGGCGTCATCGTCAGCGCGGTGACGCGGGCGGAAGCGGAAGGCCATGCACGCGGCCTGCGCCGCTCCGCACCGGAGGCGCCGGATCTGTTCGTGCTCGGGCCGGCGGAAGCGCCATTATCGTTGCTCGGCGGTCGCCACCGCTTCCGCCTGCTGATCCAGGGCGAACGGCGCGCCGACATGCAGAGCTTCATCCGCGCCATGCTGGCCAACGGGCCGAAACAGCGCGGCTCGGTTCGGGTGCAGGTGGACGTCGACCCGCAGAGCTTTTTGTAAGCTCGCTGAACATCTCGTTAGGCGCCGAGTTCGGCCTCAAACGGATTCAGACTTGCGACCTTCAGAGCGTCGAAATGGCGGTTGTTCGCGGTAAGGATCGTCAAATCGTGCACAAGCGCGGTAGCAGCGATCAGGATATCGGGAAGACCTGGGTTGCGCCCAAGAGCAATCGCCATATCTTCCATTTCTCCCGCCCGTCTGGCGATGGCGGAGCCTACCGGCAGGAGCCGTTCATCAAATTCATCCAGCAGACTGTCCAGCCAGCGCTCCAGTCGTTCCGCTCGCTGAGTGCCCCCGGCACGCCTCAACTTGGCAACGCCCTTCTGGACTTCAGCCGCTGCTATAGCCGGAATATACCAAGTGTGGCGCCGCCCCGTATGCGACAGCCAAGTCTGGAAAGCGGGCGGAAGTGCAGCACGATCGGGAGCGAACACCGACAACACTGACGTGTCGAGAAGATATCCGTTCAAAAATCAAAATCCCTGAGGATCGATTGATCTCTTTCAAGCTCGATGCCGCCCGGATATTTGAGAAGGAAGTCGATGAAGGCGTCGTTACGATCCGGGTAGAGCTTGCGGGCCTCTTCGATCGGTACAACCGCCGCGGCAGGTTTGCCATGCTTTGTGATGATTGTAGGCTCGCCGTTTTCGGCAGCTTCCACGAGCGCGGAGAAACTTGCTTTGGCCTCTCGTACCTGCATTGTCTTCATGGCCGAGCTCCTTGTGGTCTCATGGGGTCATAATATAGAAATCGTACGGGAAAGGAACAGCCCGTCATGAAAACCCTCGGCCTGCTCGGCGGTATGAGCTGGGAATCGACCGCCATCTACTACCGCCTGCTCAACGAGATCGTGCGCGAGCGGCTGGGCGGTCTACATTCGGCGAAGCTGCTGCTCTGGTCGTTCGATTTCGCCGAGATCGCCGAACGGCAGCATGATGGCGACTGGGACGGTGCCGGTGCGCTGCTGATCGATGCCGCACACAAACTTGAGGCCGGCGGTGCGGAGGGCCTGCTTCTGTGCACCAACACCATGCACAGACTGGCCGACCAGGTGCAGGCGGCTGTGTCGATCCCGCTGATCCATATCGCCGACGCCACCGCGGCCACGGTCAGGCAGGCCGGCCTGCGGCGGCCGGCGCTGCTGGCAACGCGGTTCACCATGGAGCAGGACTTCTACAAGGGCCGGCTTGCCGACAAATATGGCCTGTCGCCAGTGGTGCCGGATTCGGCCGGGCGCGACATGGTGCATCGCGTCATCTACGAGGAACTCTGTCAGGGCATCGTCACCGAAGCCTCGAAGGCGGCCTATGTCGCCGAGGCAAACCGCTTGCGCCGCGACGAAGCCGCCGACAGCCTGATCATGGGCTGCACCGAGATCACCATGCTCATCGGCCAGGATGATTTCGACATCCCGATTTTCGACACGACGCGCATCCATGCCGGGGCGGCGGTGGAATTCGCACTCGGTTGATGCGCGTCTCCTAAAGTGGCTGAAGCCATCTGGCGCCGGTTCTTTCCTTCGCTAGAATGTCGGCGATTTTTCAAAACAGGCAATTCGAGGGGACACGATGGATTTTGCGCTTCCATGGCCGACGAGCCAGGGCGAATGGCTGGCCTGGTCGAGCGCGGTCTTCACCGTGCTGCTCGGTCTTCTGTTTTTCCTGGCGCCGGGGCTGGCGTTCCGTATCCTGCGCCTGCAGGCGAAACCCGAGAAGGCGGCGGCGATCGCCGAGGGGCGCGGCCGCATGTCGGGCTTCTATCTCGGAGTCGGCCTGTGCTGCATCCTGCTCGCGCAGCCCCTGGTCTACATGGCTCTCGGATTTTCTTGGCTGTTCACCGCATTCGGCCGGCTGCTGTCGATGATGTCGGATGGCGCCAATACACCTTTCAATTGGGTTTCCATTGTGGTGGAATTGGCACTCGCGGCCTTGCCGCTCGCCTTTGCCTTCGGCTTTGTGCCCTGAATCCTGGGGTATTCAGGCGCGCAGGACGCTGATCTTTCGCCGGATGCGACAATAGTGCCTGAAAACCATGCGGAACGACGCATTGCGGTCTTAAAATGCCTGTGCTAGACGGCAATCGACTTTCGGCCGGGGATAGCGGAAGCCGCGCCTCCGTGCTTGAAAAAATGCAGTAAGGTCAAAGATTTAGCCAGAGTTTTTGCTCGCGCCAACAATCTGCGGCCTGTCAGACAAGAGAAAAGACGGTCCGTGGCTCAATCGTCATCGCCAATCTCAGGTGTCGCAGAACGCTATGCCGGTTCGCTGTTCGAACTGGCATCGCAGGCAAATTCCGTGGCCAAGGTCGAGGCCGACCTCACCAGTTTCGAGGCCATGCTCGCGGGCAGTGCCGACCTGACCCGGCTGATCAACAGCCCGGTATTCTCCAGCGAGGACCAGGCCAAGGCCATCGGGGCGATCGCCGACAAGGCCGGCATCACCGGCCTGACCGGCAATTTCCTGCGCGTCGTCGCCAAGAACCGCCGCCTGTTCGCGGTGCCCGGCATGATCAAGGCATTCCGCCAGATCGCCGCTGAATACCGTGGCGAGGCCGCCGCCGACGTGACGTCGGCTCATGAGCTGACCGCGGCCCAGCAGACCGAACTCAAGGCGGCGCTGAAGGGCGTTGCCGGCAAGGACGTGACCATTTCCGTCACCGTCGATCCGTCGCTGCTCGGCGGGCTGGTGGTCAAGATGGGCTCGCGCCAGATCGATACGTCGCTCAAAACCAAACTCAATTCGCTCAAGCTTGCACTGAAAGAGGTCGGCTGATGGACATCCGCGCCGCGGAAATTTCCGCAATTCTGAAAGACCAGATCAAGAATTTCGGCAAGGAGGCCGAGGTCTCCGAAGTCGGACAGGTGCTGTCCGTCGGTGACGGTATCGCCCGCGTCTATGGCCTCGACAATGTCCAGGCCGGCGAAATGGTCGAATTCCCCGGCGGCATCCGCGGCATGGCGCTCAACCTCGAAGCCGACAATGTCGGCGTCGTTATCTTCGGCGCCGACCGCGACATCAAGGAAGGCGACATCGTCAAGCGCACCGGCGCCATCGTCGACGTTCCCGTCGGCCCCGGCCTGCTCGGCCGCGTGGTCGACGCGCTCGGCAACCCGATCGACGGCAAGGGCCCGATCAAGGCGACCGAACGCAAGCGTGTCGACGTCAAGGCACCGGGCATCATTCCGCGCAAATCGGTCAACGAGCCGATGTCGACCGGCCTCAAGGCCATCGACGCGCTGATCCCGGTCGGCCGCGGCCAGCGCGAGCTGGTCATCGGTGACCGCCAGACCGGCAAGACCGCCATCATCCTCGACACGATGCTCAACCAGAAGTCGGTGCACGACAACGGCCCGGAAAAGGAAAAGCTCTACTGCGTCTACGTCGCCGTCGGCCAGAAGCGTTCGACCGTCGCGCAGTTCGTCAAGGTTCTGGAAGAGCGCGGCGCGCTCGAATACTCGATCATCATCGCCGCCACCGCTTCCGACCCGGCGCCGATGCAGTTCCTGGCGCCGTTCGCCGGCTGCACCATGGGCGAATATTTCCGCGACAACGGCATGCATGCGCTGATCAGCTATGACGATCTGTCGAAGCAGGCTGTCGCCTATCGCCAGATGTCGCTGTTGCTGCGCCGCCCGCCGGGCCGCGAAGCCTATCCCGGCGACGTCTTCTACCTGCACTCGCGCCTGCTCGAGCGCGCCGCCAAGCTCAACGACGATCTGGGTGGCGGATCGCTGACCGCCCTGCCGATCATCGAGACGCAGGCCAACGACGTGTCGGCCTATATCCCGACCAACGTGATCTCGATCACCGACGGCCAGATATTCCTCGAAACCAACCTGTTCTTCCAGGGCATCCGTCCGGCCGTCAACGTCGGCCTGTCGGTCAGCCGCGTCGGCTCGGCCGCGCAGATCAAGGCGATGAAGCAGGTCGCCGGCTCGATCAAGGGCGAGCTCGCGCAGTACCGCGAAATGGCTGCCTTCGCGCAGTTCGGCTCGGATCTCGACGCCGCCACGCAGCGCCTGCTCAACCGCGGATCGCGCCTGACCGAACTCCTGAAGCAGCCGCAGTTCTCGCCGCTGAAGACGGAAGAGCAGGTCGCGGTGATTTTCGCCGGCGTCAACGGCTATCTCGACAAGCTGCCGGTCAACCAGGTCGGCAAGTTCGAGCACGGCCTGCTCAGCCACATGCGTGCGGCGGGCAAGGACGTTCTCGACGCCATCCGCAAGGAAAAGGCGCTTTCGGACGATCTGCGCGCCAAGCTCAAGGCCGAGATCGACGCCTTCGCCAAGACCTTCGCCTGAGCGAAGCGCCAGTCCGGATGAGACAAGACGGGATCAGGTTTGAAGCATGCCTTCATTAAAAGACCTTCGTAACCGTATCGCCTCGGTCAAGGCGACGCAGAAGATCACCAAGGCGATGCAGATGGTCGCCGCGGCGAAGCTGCGCCGTGCGCAAGAGGCGGCGGAAGCGGCGCGCCCCTATTCGGAGCGCATGGGTTCCGTGCTGGCCAACATCACCCAGGCGATCGGCGGTGGCGGCGATGCCCCGGCGCTGATGACAGGCACCGGCAAGGACGCCGTGCATCTGCTCGTGGTCTGCACCGCCGAGCGCGGCCTGTGCGGCGGCTTCAATTCGCAGATCGCCCGTCTTGCCCGCGATCACATCCGCCGGCTTCTGGCCGACGGCAAGCAGGTCAAGATCATCTGCGTCGGCAAGAAGGGCTTCGACATCCTGCGCCGCGACTATGCATCTATGATCATCGACCGTGTCGATCTGCGCGAGGTCAAGACGCTCGGCTTCGTCAATGCCGATGCGATCGCCAAGAAGGTCATCCATCTCTTCAACGAGGGCGCCTTCGACATCTGCACGCTGTTCTATTCGCAGTTCAGGTCGGTGATCAGCCAGATCCCGACCGCGCAGCAGATCATCCCGGCCAGCACCGCTTCGGCTCCGGCCGCGGCGGTGGATGGCGGCAGCGCCGTCTATGAATATGAGCCGGAGCCGGGCGAAATCCTCTCCGACCTCATCCCGCGCAACATCTCCGTGCAGGTTTTCCGGGCGCTGCTCGAAAACGCCGCCGGCGAAATGGGGGCCAAGATGAGCGCCATGGACAATGCGACGCGCAACGCCGGCGAGATGATCAACAAGCTATCGATCACCTACAACCGCCAGCGGCAGGCGCAGATCACCAAGGAACTGATCGAAATCATTTCGGGCGCCGAGGCGCTCTAGGCGCGGTCCGCGGGTGACTGTCCCGCGAACCGGACCGCGTGAGAAACAAAGGACGAAAAGGGTAAAGACGATGGCGAAAGCAGCGACCCCCCAGAAGGCAACTCCGAAGGCGGCAGCCCCCAAGGCAGCAGCCCCAGTGAAAGCGGCCAGGGCTCCGGCAGCGGCGGCAAAGGCTGCTCCGGCCAAGGCAGCAGCGGCGCCGGCCAAGGCCGTGGCCGCCAAGACGCAGGCCATGGCCACGAAAGCCACCGGCGTTGTCGGCAAGGTTCGCCAGGTCATCGGCGCCGTTGTCGACGTGCAGTTCGGCGATCACCTGCCGGCGATCCTGAACGCGCTCGAGACGACCAATGTCGGCAACCGCCTGGTGCTCGAAGTTGCCCAGCATCTGGGTGAAAACACCGTGCGCTGCATTGCCATGGACTCCACCGAAGGCCTGGTGCGCGGCCAGGAAGTGCGCGACACCGGCGCTCCGATCACCGTGCCGGTCGGCCCGGGCATGCTCGGCCGCATCATCAACGTCATCGGCGAGCCGGTCGACGAAGAAGGCCCGGTCGACGCAATCGAAATGCGCTCGATCCATCAGCCGGCTCCGACCTATGTCGAGCAGTCGACGGAAGCCCAGATCCTGATCACCGGCATCAAGGTGCTCGACCTCTTGGCGCCTTACGCCAAGGGCGGCAAGATCGGCCTGTTCGGCGGCGCCGGCGTCGGCAAGACCGTGCTGATCCAGGAACTGATCAACAACATCGCCAAGGCACATGGCGGCTATTCGGTGTTCGCCGGCGTCGGCGAGCGCACCCGCGAAGGCAACGATCTCTATCACGAGTTCATCGAATCCGGCGTCAACAAGAAGGGCGGCGGTGAAGGCTCCAAGGCAGCGCTGGTGTACGGCCAGATGAACGAGCCGCCGGGCGCGCGCGCCCGTGTCGGCCTGACCGGCCTGACGGTCGCCGAATATTTCCGCGACCAGGGCCAGGACGTGCTGTTCTTCGTCGACAACATCTTCCGCTTCACGCAGGCGGGTTCCGAAGTGTCGGCTCTGCTCGGCCGCATCCCGTCGGCCGTGGGCTACCAGCCGACGCTCGCCACCGACATGGGCGCGCTGCAGGAACGCATCACCACCACCACCAAGGGCTCGATCACCTCGGTGCAGGCGATCTACGTGCCGGCCGACGACTTGACCGATCCGGCGCCGGCGACCTCGTTCGCTCACCTTGACGCGACGACGACGCTCAACCGTTCGATCGCAGAGAAGGGCATCTATCCGGCCGTCGATCCGCTGGACTCGACCTCGCGCATGCTCGATCCGCTGGTCGTCGGCGACGAGCATTATGGCGTCGCCCGCCAGGTGCAGTCGATCCTCCAGCGCTACAAGTCGCTGCAGGACATCATCGCCATCCTGGGCATGGACGAGCTCTCGGAAGAGGACAAGCAGACCGTGGCCCGCGCCCGCAAGATCGAGCGCTTCCTGTCGCAGCCGTTCTTCGTCGCCGAAGTGTTCACCGGCGCGCCGGGCAAGCTGGTCGACCTCGCCGACACCATCAAGGGCTTCAAGGGCCTTTGCAACGGCGATTACGACCACCTGCCGGAAGCCGCCTTCTACATGGTCGGCGGCATCGAGGAAGCGGTCGAGAAGGCACAGCGCCTCGCGGCTGAAGCGGCGTAAATAAAGCGAATAGGGAGTAGTCAGTAGTCAGTAGTGAATAGCAGCTGGGCGAGTCGGATAGTTGTTCTCTCGCCCTACTTCCTACTCACTATTCCCTACTCACTAAATTGACATGGCTGAAGCTTTCAAGTTCGAACTGGTTTCCCCGGAACGCCTGCTGGTTTCCGCCGAGGTCGAGGCGGTCGTCATCCCAGGCGCCGAAGGCGAGATGACCGTCATGGCTCATCACGCGCCGGTCATGACCACGATCAAGCCGGGTGTCGTCACGGTGAAGAGCGCCTCGGGCAGCGAAGAACGCTATGTCGTGTTCGGCGGCTTCGCCGACATCGTCCCGGCCGGCTGCACGCTGCTGGCGGAATCCGCTGTCGCGGTGAAGGACGTCGACCGCGCCGATCTCGCCCGCCGCATCCAGGAAGCCAAGGAAGATGCTGGCGACGCCAAGGACGACCAGGCGCGCAGCAAGGCGGAACAATTCCTTAGCCAACTCACCACGCTGGAAGGCGCCATCCTGCCGGCCTGAAACTCGTCGCGGGACAACGGGTTGAAGCGGGGCCTTGCCCCGCTTTTTTGTTTGTCGGGATATTATGGCGTGAGAGTGGGTGTGGCGGCGGTGCTGGAGTTGCGCGCCGACATCAAGGTTCTCAACCGCCCGCGCCTTACTGTCCTTCGGCTTCTATGCCGAGCGCGGCGAAGGCCAAAGTCGGGCCGTCTCGTCGCAGGTGGACGAGATGGACGGCCACGAGTTCGATCAGCGTCTGGCGCTCGGCGTGATCCCGGGCGAAGCCGGCCATGTCAAACACCGCCGTCACGGTTTCGTTCGCCGGCAGCTGCTGGTCCAAAAGCGCGGTCATCGGCGCATCGAGCGGATCGGTGAAATGGCCTTCCGGCAACGTCTTTCCGCGCGCCGCACAGGCGGCGATCCAGGCAGCTACGACCAGCGTGAGATGGACCAGTTCGCTGCCGGCTTCGAGGCACTCGACAGCCGAGGCGATAATGCGCTGCGGCAGTTTCTGGCTGCCGTCATTGGCGATCTGCGCCGTGCGGTGGGCAAGTGCCGTGTTCGAAAAACGCTCGGCAAGCTCGGCGGTATAGGCTGATGGGTCGAGGCCGGCATCGTCCGGCAATGTTGTTATGGCCTCTTGCCATAGCGCGTCGACGAACCGCCGGATCGCCGGATCGGCGAAGGCACTGTCGACCGTCGCGTGGCCGCAGAGCAGGCCGAGATAGGCGATGCCCGAATGCGCGCCGTTGAGCAGCCTCAGCTTCATGTCCTCGAAGGGAGCGACATCCCCAACCATGGTGACGCCGAATTTTTCCCAGGTGGGACGGCCCATGGGGAAATCGTCCTCGATCACCCACTGGCGGAAGGGTTCCGTCATCACGGGCCAGGCGTCCTCAATACCAAGTTCGCCCGCTATCCGTGCCCTGTCGGCGTCGATCGTGGCTGGCACAATGCGGTCGACCATGCTTGAGGGAAATGCGACGTGACTGGCGATGTGGTCGGCCATTCCGGCATTGCCCGCCGAACTGGCACTTGCATCGCGCAGCGTGGCGAATTCGATCAGCAGCCGGTGCAAGGTGGCGCCGTTGGCCGGCAGGTTATCGCAACAAAGCACGGTAAAGGGCGGGGTGCCAGCGCCCCGCCTCCGGGCGAGCGCTTCGGTCAGAAAACCATGCGCCGTCTTCGGTGTTCGCGGATTGGCCAGGTCGTGGACGATGTCGGCATGCGCTGCGTCCAATCCGCCGCCGGCCGCCCGCAAATAGGCTTTCTCGGTGATCGTCAGCGTCACGATGCGGGTACGCGGATCGGCCAGCACCGCCAGCACCGCTTCCGGGTCTTCCGGCGCCACCAGCAGCGAGCCGATCGAGCCGATGACATGCAGCTTCTCGCCGCCGCTGCCGCGCACAGCCAAGGTGTAGAGCCCGTCCTGCGGCGCCAGCGCGTCGCGCGTTTCCGCGCTGCGCAGCGACACGCCTGATATGCCCCAGTCCGTTTCTCCGGCCGCCAGGCATTCATCGATATAAGCGGCCTGGTGGGCGCGGTGAAAGGCGCCGACGCCCAGATGCACGATGCCCGGCGTGATTGCGCCACGATCATATCGAGGCGCGGCGACCTTGGCCGGCAATGCCTGCGCCGTGCGGTTGGAAAGGCGGCGGTCTGTCATCGGTTCGGCACTCATCTCGTGGAACGATTTGCGGGGTAACACTGACGGCGTCCGCCGACAATGCTCAGCTTTGCGTAGCAGTCATCATACAACAATCCGATTTTTGTATGTTGACATTATTTCTGACCGATCCTACCCATGGAGCCGGAGGATGGCCGTGGCACTGACCAATGCGGATTTGCTGTTTTCAGCCGAGGCGCGTCCGCTGTCGATCGCCCGCGCTCTCTATGCCGGCATCAAGGACCTGCCCATCATCAGCCCGCACGGCCATACCGACCCGCGCTGGTATGCGCTGAACGAGCCGTTCCCCGATCCCGCGCAACTGCTCATCGTGCCGGACCACTATATTTTTCGCATGCTGTTCAGTCAGGGCGTGCGGCTGGAGGCTCTCGGCGTGCCGACCCTCGATGGTGAGCCCGTCGAGACCGACGGCAGGGCGATCTGGCGGTTGTTCGCCGAACACTATTACCTCTTTCGTGGCACGCCGACCCGATTGTGGTTCGACCATGTCCTTGCGCATCTGTTCGGCATCGAAGAGCCGTTGAGCGCCGCGACCGCCGACCGCCATTACGACACGATCGCAACGCTGCTGCAGTGGGAGAATTTCCGCCCTCGCGCGCTGTTCGAGCGCTTCAACATCGAGGTCATCGCGACGACCGAAGGCGCGCTCGACGATCTCAAATGGCACCAGATGATCCGCGACAGTGGCTGGGAGGGCCGTGTCGTCACCGCCTATCGGCCAGACGCCGTCGTCGATCCCGATTTTGAAGGCTTTTCGGCCAATCTCGATCGGCTCGGCGAGATCACCGGCTGCGACACCGGGACCTGGGCCGGTTATCTCGACGCACATCGCCAGCGGCGCGCCTTCTTCAAGAGCTTCGGCGCGACTTCGTCGGATCACGGTCATCCAACGGCGGAGACCGCCAATCTTTCCGACGCGGCGGCGCAGGAGCTGTTCAACCGGGTCCGCGCCGGCTCGCAGGATGAGCGCGAGCGAAAATTGTTTCGCGCGCAGATGCTGACCGAGATGGCCAAGATGAGCCGGGACGACGGGCTGGTCATGCAGATCCATCCCGGCTCCATGCGCAATCATTCGGCTTCCGCTTTCCAGAAATTCGGCAGGGACAAGGGTTTCGATATCCCGACCCGGACCGACTATGTCACGGCATTGAAGCCATTACTGGACTGCGTCGGGCTGGAGCGCGACCTGACCGTCATCCTGTTCACGCTGGATGAAACCAGCTACGCGCGCGAACTGGCGCCGCTGGCCGGCGTCTATCCGGCGCTGAAGCTCGGGCCGGCCTGGTGGTTCCACGACAGCCCGGAAGGCATGCGCCGGTTCCGCGAGATGACCACCGAGACCGCCGGCTTCTACAACACGGTCGGCTTCAACGACGACACGCGCGCCTTTCCGTCGATACCGGCCCGCCACGACGTGGCGCGGCGGGTCGACTGTGCGTTCCTGGCGCGTCTCGTCGCCGAGCACAGGCTGCGTGAGGACGAGGCGCATGAACTCGCGAAGGAGCTTGCCTACACGCTTGCCAAGAATGCGTACCGGCTCTGAGCCGGGCGTTTCGATTTTCAAAGGGAGGAAGTCATGTTGCATTTTTCGAAATTGACGGCGGCGGCGACATTCGCCATCGGTTCGCTGCTGATCGGCGCTGCCAACGCCGAAACCGTGCTGCGATCCTCGGATACCCATCCGGACGGCTACCCGACCGTCGAGGCGGTCAAGTACATGGGCGACCTGATCAAGCAGCGCACCGCCGGCCGTTATTCGATCGAGGTCTATCACTCGGCGCAGCTCGGCGAGGAGAAGGACACGATCGAGCAGACCCAGGCCGGTGTCATCGACCTCGACCGTGTCTCGATGGGACCGTTCAACGGCATCGTGCCGGAGACCGCCGTGCCGTCGCTGCCCTACATGTTCCGCTCCGTCGAGCACATGCGCCACGTCATGGACGGCGCTGTCGGCGACCAGATCCTGAAGGCGTTCGAGGCGCATGATCTCGTCGGCCTCGCCTTCTACGATTCCGGTGCTCGGTCCTTCTACAACACCAAGAAGGACATTACCTCGATGGCGGACATGAAAGGGATGAAGTTCCGCGTCATCCAGTCCGATGTGTTCGTCGACATGGTCAACGCGCTTGGCGCCAACGCCACGCCGATGGCCTATGGCGAAGTCTATTCGGCGCTGCAGACCGGCGTCATCGACGGCGCCGAAAACAACTGGCCGAGCTTCGAATCCGCCAAGCACTACGAAGTGGCCAAGCATTACACGATGGACGAACACCAGATCGTGCCGGAAGTGCTGGTCATGTCGAAGGCAAGCTGGGACAAGCTCTCGCCGGAAGACCAGGCGATCGTGCGCCAGGCAGCCAAGGACAGCGTCGTCAAGATGCGCGAACTATGGGACGCGCAGGAGAAGAAGTCGCGCGGCATCGTCGAGGCCGCGGGCGTCAAGGTCAGCGAGATCGACAAACAGCCGCTGATCGACGCGATGAAGCCCGTCTACGACAAGTACTTGTCGACGCCCGAATTGAAGGATCTGGCCGCCCGCATACAGGCCGAGAAATGAACGGCAGGGGCAATGGATCGAGCAGCGCGGAGGCCCCCGCGCTGCCTTCGGACGTGTCGGCCATGCGAGGATTCTGGCTGGGTGCGGAGCGGGTCCTGTCAGGGCTTGCCAGGCTGGCGCTTTGGATCAGCGGCGCCGGCCTGACGCTGATGACGATCATCATCTTCTGGCAGGTCTTCTCGCGTTATGTGCTGAACCGTTCGCCGAGCTGGACGGAATCCTTCTCGGTTCTGCTGATGGGCTGGTTCATTTTTCTCGGCGCCGCCGTCGGCGTGCGCGAACGCACCCATCTCGGCTTCGACGTGCTGCTCTATGTCCTGCCTGTTTCGGCCAAGGCGGTACTGCGCAGCATTTCCGACCTTGTCGTGCTGGCCTTCGGCGCCGGCATGATCGTCTATGGCGTGCAATTGGCCAGGCTGACCTGGAACACGGTCATGCCGTCACTTGCCCTGCCGGGCGGCGTCAGCTTCCTGCCGGTCATCCTGGGTGGGGCGCTGGTCTGTCTGTTTTCGCTGGAACGGCTGGCCGGGCGCTTTGCCGGCCTGCCCGTCGACGCCGACATTCATGCAACCGGCGAGGAGCCCTGAACCATGGCCCTGATCGTCCTCTTCGGCACCTTCGTGTTCCTACTGGTCATCGGCACGCCGATCGCCTTCTGCCTCGGCGTTGCCAGCTTTGCCACGATCCTCACGCTTGGCTTGCCGCCGGTCGTGGTGTTCCAGCGGCTGAATTCCGGGGTCAGCGTCTTTTCGCTGATGGCCATCCCGTTCTTCATCTTCGCCGGAGACCTGATGGTGCGCGGTGGTATCGCCGCGCGGCTGGTCGCGCTGGCAGGCTCCCTGGTCGGTCATTTGCGCGGCGGCCTGGGGCAGGTCAACATCGCGGCGTCGACCATGTTCGGTGGCATCTCCGGCTCGGCGGTGGCGGATGCGTCGGCGGTCGGCGGGCTGATGATTCCGCAGATGAAGGCGCGCGGCTACGGCGTCGACTATGCCGTCAACATCACCTCGGTCGGGGCCATCATCGCGCTTCTCATTCCACCGTCCCACAACATGATCATCTATTCGATCTCCGCCGGCGGCCGTATCTCGATCGCCGACCTGTTCACGGCTGGCGTGCTGCCGGGTCTGCTGCTGGCGCTGTCGCTGATGACAACGGCCTATTGGGTCGCCAGCCGCCGGGGATATCCGACGGAGCCTTTCGCCGGCTTCGGCCGGGCCCTGCAACTGCTTGTCGCCGCCATTCCCGGGCTCATCCTGATCGCCATCATCTTCGGTGGCGTCAGGTCCGGTGTCTTCACCGCGACCGAGAGTTCCTGCATCGCCATCGTCTACGCCTTCCTGGTGACGCTGATCATCTACCGCTCGATGAGCTGGGGCGACTTCGTCGCGGCGACGACGGCGTCGGTGCGCACCACGGCCATGGTGCTGATGATCATCGGCTGCGCGGCGGCCTTCGGCTGGTTGCTCGCCTATCTCAGGGTACCGGCGGCACTGGTCGCCTTTCTGCAGTCGGTGTCCGACAACAAGCTGGTGATCCTGCTGCTGATCAACGTCGTCCTGCTCATTCTCGGCACCTTCATGGACATGTCGCCGCTGATCATCATCACGACGCCGATCTTCCTGCCTGTCGTCATGGCCTATGGGGTCGATCCCGTGCATTTCGGCGTGATCCTCATCCTCAATCTCGGCATCGGGCTTTGCACGCCACCGGTCGGCGCGGTCCTGTTCGTCAGCTGCGCCATCGGCCGTATTCCGATCTGGACCGCGATGCGCTCGATCTGGCCATTCTACGGCGCTGCCTTCGCCGTGCTGATGCTTGTCACCTACGTGCCGGAAATCTCATTGTGGCTGCCGGGCCTGTTCCATTAGAGCGGTTCGGCGATCGTTAGAATCGTTGAACCGCTCTAACTCTTTGTGTTTACGCAATTCCAGGCGGAAAGACGCTACGCACTTTTCGTGGAATTGCACTAGGAGGTCACCGAGGTGTCCGATACCGCAAACGACCTCAGGGTCGAGAGAAAACCCAAGCTGTCGGAAACCGTCGTGGGGGCGATCCGCAAGCAGTTGCAGGCGGGCGAGATCCCGCCCGGCCACAAGCTGCCGACCGAGGGCCAGCTGACCGAAACCTTCGGCGTCAGCCGAACCGTCATCCGCGAGGCGCTGGCCAAGCTTGCCGCCGACGGTCTGGTCGAGCCGCGGCAGGGCGCCGGGGTGTTCGTCACAGAGCATATTTCGACCATGTTCGGGGCGCTCGCCGCCGACATGGGAGCCAAGGATTCGGTCGCGCTCAACGTGCTCGAGGTGCGGCTGGCGATCGAGATCGAATCGGCTGGGCTCGCTGCCATCCGTCGCAACGCCGCGCAGGAGGCGGCGATCCAGGAAGCCTTCTTCGAGTTCGAGCGGCTGCTGCTCGACAGCCAGCCGACCGGTCCGGCCGACCTCGCCTTCCATCGCGCCATCGCCAGCGCCACCAATAATCCCTTCTATGTCGAGATGCTCGACGTGCTCGGCCGGCGCGCCATTCCGTGCGACGTGACCTCGCCCTGGTCGACCGAACTGGCGCAGTCCGACAGCTACCAGCGCGGGCTGCAGCGCGAGCATCTGGTGATCCTGAACGCGATCACGGCGGGCGATGCCGAAGCCGCGCGCGAGGCGATGCGCACCCATCTCGGCGCCAGCCAGCAGCGTTACCGCGAGCGGCTGCAGGCGCGGCAGGCCTACTACGCCAGCTCGGTCAAGGCGGCCGCAGGCGAATGATCCACCGAAAGCCAGGACAGAAATGAGCCAGAACCACACCGACTACACCTCGCGCTTCGCCATAGACCCGGCGGCCGCCGCCGCCATGGGAACGGATGAGCTGCGCCATAATTTCCATATCGAGGATCTCTTCCAGCCCGGGCGCATCAGCCTGACCTACACGCACTACGACCGCATGATCGTCGGCGGCGCCGTGCCTGCGGCAACGGCATTGCCACTGGAAGCGATCAAGCCGACCGGCACCAAGGGGTTTCTCGACCGGCGCGAATTGATCGCCGTCAACATCGGCGGTGCCGGCACGATCGAAGCCGGCGGCCAGTCCTTCGACCTGCGGACGCGCGACATGCTCTATCTCGGCATGGGCACCGACACGGTTTCCTTCGCTTCTGCTGATAGGAACGACCCCGCCAAGTTCTATCTGCTCAGCGCCCCGGCGCATCAGGCTCATCCCAGCCGGCTGATCCGCCTCGATGACGCCAAGCGCCTCGATCTCGGCAGCAAGGAGGCCTGCAACGAGCGCTCGATCTTCCAGTTCATTCATGCCGGGGGAACAAAAACCTGCCAGCTCGTCGTCGGCATGACGCAGCTGGCGCCGGGCTCGATCTGGAACACCATGCCATGCCATGTGCATGACCGGCGCATGGAGGCCTACCTCTATTTCGACCTGCCCGAGGCGGCCCGCGTCTTCCACTTCATGGGCGAGCCGGACGAGACACGTCACATCGTCATGCGCAACGAGGAGGCGGTGCTGTCGCCGGGCTGGTCGATCCACTCAGGCGCCGGCACGTCCAACTATGCCTTCATCTGGGCGATGGCCGGCGACAATGTCGACTACACCGATGTCGATCCGGTGGCGATGGACATGCTGCGGTGAGCGACCTCTCCGCCTTCAGCCTGGCCGGCAAGCGCATCCTGGTGACCGGCGCCAACACCGGCATCGGCCAAGGCATTGCCATCTCGGTCGCGCGCGCCGGTGGCGCCGTGATCGGCGTCGGCCGCTCATCGATGGACGACACCGCGAGCAAGGTCGGCGCGGCGGGCGGCCAATTCGAGGCGGTGAGCACCGATCTTGCCGACACGGCAGCAGTCGGACCGATGCTGGACCGCGTCTGGGATCAAAACGGTCCGATCGACGGGCTGGTCAACAATGCCGGCATCATCCGGCGCGCCGATGCCGTCGATCTCGGCGAAGCCGACTGGGACGACGTGATCGACGTCAATTTGAAGTCCGTCTTCCTGCTGTGTCAGTCCTTTGCGCGGCGCCTCCTTGCCGGTGGACGCCAGGGCAAGATCGTCAACATCGCCTCGGTGCTGAGTTTCCAGGGCGGCATCCGCGTCGCGTCCTACACGGCGTCCAAGCATGGCGTGCTCGGCATCACCAGACTGCTCGCCTGCGAGTGGGGGGCGAAGGGCATCAACGTCAATGGCATAGCGCCGGGCTATATCGACACCAACAACACGCAGGCGCTGCGCGCCGATCCCGACCGCAGCGCGGCCATCCTCGGGCGCATTCCCGCCGGCCGCTGGGGCGAGCCCGGAGACATTGGCGATGCTGCCGTCTTCCTGCTGGCGCCGGCCTCGAACTATATGCATGGCGCGGTGGTGCCGGTGGATGGGGGATGGCTGGCGCGATGAGGAGAAGACGATGACCGAGCCGAAGATTTTCGCGCATGCCGGCCAGGGTGCCTGGACGCCGACCCCCGACGGCAATCGCCGGCGGGTTCTCCTCTCCACCGACGAACTGATGATGGTCGAATTCGGTTTCGACAAGGGTGGTGTCGGCGCCTTGCACTCGCATCCGCATGTGCAGGCGAGCTATGTCGCCGAAGGCCGTTTTGAGGTGACCATCGGCGGCCGGACCGAAATCGTCGAGACCGGCGGCAGCTTCATCGTGCCGTCCGGCCTGGTGCACGGCGTCAAGGCGCTCGAGGCGGGGCGGCTGGTCGACAGTTTTACGCCGCACCGCGCCGATTTCCTCGCCTGACCGGGTCGCCGACGATTTCTCGGCCAACGAAAAACCCGCGCCTCCAGGGAAGCGCGGGTTGTTGCCTGGGCGCCAATGGCGCCGCGGTACTCAAAACATCACCGCAGAGTGCGAAAGCTGCCGCATCATGGTGAAGATAGACTTAATGCGCGTCAGGTGATGCGCCTGAGCAGGCCGAAAAGCCGTTCGAACGTCTTGCCGTAGGGCGGCCGCAGAAGGCTCCCTGCGCTCAAGCGCGACTGCAGGAAGACCGGTTTCTCCTTGCTGAAGGTGCGGAAACCCCATTCGCCGTGATAGGCGCCCATGCCGCTGGCGCCGACGCCGCCGAAGGGCTGGTTCTCCTGCACCAGATGCAGCATGCAGTCGTTGATGGTGACGCCGCCGGCGACCGTCTCGCGCAGGATGCGCTGGCGGTTGCCCCTGTCATTGCCGAACCAGTAGAGCGCCAGCGGCCGGTCGGCCTGGTTCACATAAGCGATCGCGTCGTCGAGCGTGGCGTATTCGACGATCGGCAGCACCGGGCCGAAAATCTCCTCGCGCATCAGCTTCAGGTCCGAGCCTGCGTTGCTGACCAGGGTCGGCGGAAGCTTCCGGCCCGCATTGCCGAGGTCCTCGCCGGCCGGGTTGATCTCGGTGACATCGGCACCCGTGTCGCGCGCTTCCGCGATCATGGCGCGCAGACGCTGGTAATGCCGATCGCTGATGATGGCGGTATAGTCGGGGTTGTCGCGCAGCGAGGGGTAGAGCCGCGCCATGGCGATTGCGAGCTTCGCGGCGACCGTACCTGCTTGTCCCTTCGGCACCAGCAAATAGTCCGGCGCGATGCAGGTCTGCCCGGCATTCAACAGCTTGCCATAGGCGACGCTGGCAACCGCGGTGTCAAGATCGCAGGAGGGGTCGAGGATCGCCGGCGACTTCCCGCCGAGTTCGAGCGTGACCGGGGTCAGGTTGGCGGCGGCGGCGATCGCAACCTGGCGTCCGACCGCCGTCGAACCGGTGAACAGCAGATGATCGAACGGCATCGAGACGAAGGCTTTCCCCGTATCGGCATCGCCGGCGATGACGCTGAGTTCATCCGGGGCGAAATGTTCGCCAGCCAGCCTGGTCAGCAGCCCGGAAAAAGCCGGCGTCAGTTCGGAAGGCTTGACCAGCACGCGGTTGCCGGCGGCAAGCGCGGCCGTAACCGGCGCGACGGCGAGCTGAAAAGGATAATTCCAGGGAGACACGATACCGACGACGCCGAGCGGCTGCGGCACGAGGCGGTTCCTGCCTGGCAGAAACGGCAAGGTGGTGGCAACGCGGCGCTCCCGCATCCAGCCGCCGACATGGGCGAGCGCATGGCGAATGCCGGCGCGCACGACGAACAGTTCGGCCAGGCGGGTCTCATGCGCCGAGCGGCCGCCGAAGTCGGCATCGATCGCAGCGCAGATTTCATTCTCGTGCCGCTCGGTCAGCGCCAGCAGGCGCCTCAGCCGGTCCTTGCGGACGCCAAGGTCGGGAAAGGGTTGTGCCTTGAAGGCGGCGCGCTGCAGCCGGAACCGCTCGCCCAGCAAATCCTGTCTCACCTGCAGCATCGCGCCCTCCGTGGCGTATCGGCGAGGGCAAGCTTACATCGCAACGCGGCGGAATCCATCAGGGGTGCGTGTGCCGCTGGGGAAGGCGTCGCCGGCGGTGTTGCCGAGGGCATTGAGAGGGCTGTTGTGATGGGATGAGCGGTGAGCTACTCCAAGGCCTCACAAGGAGTTGCCCTTGACCGTCTTCCCCGATCTCTCCCGTACGCGAAAAATCGCTTGCCGCCAGGTGACTGTCTGATGCCGGCTCAGGCGGCGGGCATCAGGGCCGGGGATCCCAAGCGGCGCGTCCTGAAGGAGGTGTTCGGCTTCGACGATTTTCGCCCCGGCCAGGCCGACGTGATGGATACACTGCTTGGCGGGCGCCATGTGCTGGCCGTCATGCCGACGGGCGCGGGCAAATCGCTCTGCTACCAGGTTCCGGCGCTGGTTCTGGGCGGGCTCACCCTCGTCGTCTCGCCGCTGGTGGCTCTGATGCAGGACCAGGTCGCGGCGCTGCGGCTTGCCGGCGTGGCGGCCGATACGATCAATTCCTCGCTCGACCGCGAGGCCAATGTCGCGGCCTGGCGCCGTGTGGCATCTGGCCAGACGCGGCTGCTCTATCTGGCGCCGGAGCGGCTGATGACCGAGCGCATGCTGGACGCCCTTTCCAGGCTCCACGTCAGCCTGATCGCCATCGACGAGGCGCATTGCATCTCGCAATGGGGTCCGGCGTTCCGGCCCGAATATGAGGATCTGTCCCGGTTGCGAGGCATCTTTGCCAATGTGCCGATCATCGCGGTGACGGCGACGGCTGATGAGAGCACGCGTACCGACATCGCCGCCCGCCTGTTCGCCGAGCAGGTCGAAACGCTGGTGCTCGGTTTCGACCGGCCCAACATCAAGCTGGCCATCGCGCCCAAGCAGGACAGCAAGCGCCAGCTGCTCGGCTTCATCGAGCGCCATGCGGGCAAGAGCGGCATCATCTATTGCTTGTCGCGCAAGAAAACGGAAGAGATCGCGGCCTTTCTGAAGCGCAATGGTGTCACCGCGCTCGCCTACCACGCCGGCATGAGCAAGGAGGCGCGTGAAGCCAATCAAAACGCCTTCATGACCTTGTCCGGCGTCGTCATGGTGGCAACCATCGCGTTCGGCATGGGCATCGACAAGCCTGATGTCGCCTTTGTCTTCCACACCGATATGCCGGGCAGCCTGGAAGCCTATTATCAGGAAATCGGCCGTGCTGGCCGCGACGGACGCGAGGCCGAGGCGCATATGCTTTACGGCCTTGGCGACATCCGCATGCGCCGGCTGTTCATCGACGACGAGGATGCCTCGTCAGAGCACAAGAGGCGGTCACACCGCCGGCTCGACACGCTGATCGGCTATTGCGAGACCGCGCAATGCCGCCGCCAGGTGCTGCTCGGCTATTTCGGCGAAGAGGCCCAGGCCTGCGGCAATTGCGACAACTGTCTCGACCAGGCGCCGCGCGCCGATGGCAGTGCCGAAGCGCGGAAGATCCTGGCGGCGGTCGCAGAGAGCGGCGAGCGCTTCGGCGCGGCCCATGTCATCGATATCCTGCTTGGCCACGAGACCGAGAAGGTGCTGGCGAGAGCTCATCAAACACTCAGCAGTTTCGGCACCGGCGCCGCGCACAGAAAGACAGTGTGGCTGTCGCTGGTCCGGCAACTGGTGGCCGGCGGGTTCCTGATGCCGGATCCCGAGGGCCATGGCGGTCTCGCCATCTCCGAAAGCGGCCGCGCGCTCGGCCGTGGCGAGATTGCATTCCAGTATCGCGTCGAGACGCGGGACCCTCTGGCGCGCGGCAGGAAGCGTTCCGGGGAAGGCGCCGCCGCCGGAGCCGAGGGCGTCGATGCTTCGCTGCTGGCGGCGCTCAAGTCGCTGCGGCTACGGCTCGCCAAGGAGCGACAGGTGCCGGCCTATGTGGTGTTTTCCGACCGCACGCTCATCGACATGGCCGACCGCCGCCCGCGCGACCTCGACGCCTTTGCCGAAGTGAATGGCGTGGGAGCGGCGAAGCTCAAGGAGTTTGGCGCGGTTTTTCTGGCCGCGATCGCGGCGCATCAGGCTGGCTGAAAGCCTGATGGCGAGCGGTAGGGCTGATCAGGCTGGTCGAATGAGCAGTAAAAGCCAGGTCATCAAAGTTGGGAGCGCAGCCTGCTGGCCAGCCAGTCCGAAATTTTTTCCCGCAGGGGACGCGCTTCCCATTCGGCCAGGGTGATTTGCCGGGACCTCCCAAGGTCCTGGTTGAACAGGTCGATCTGCGTGTTTGCGAAATCCCTGCCGTAGACGTTCAGACTGGCTTCATCGTTCAGCCGCAAGGAGCGTTCGTCCAGATTGGTGGAACCAAAGCTCGTCCAGATGTCGTCAACGATCAGCAGCTTGGGATGATACATGGTGGGTTGAAACTCGTAGATACGCACTCCAGCTCTAAGCAAGTCGCCCCAGAAATAGCGCGAGCCCTTCCGAACCAAAGGCACGTCGGTGAGCGCGTTCGGAACGATCACATCGACAGACACGCCTCGCTTCCTGGCGTCCAGGATCTGCTGGAGGGCGATATCGTCGGGGACGAAATAGGCCATTCCGATTCGCAGGTGATCCCTCGCGGCGGCTATCGCGGCCAGCATCATCAATTCCATGTTCTCCGAGCCATTTGGCTGCGAAGAAAGTATCAGCTGGGCGCCGAGCGACCCTGCCGGTTCGGGCGGAGGGTAGAACTTCCGACCCTGCAATGTCTCACCGGTCGTCTCCAACCAATTTTCGGCAAAGGCTGCCTGGAAAGCAGGTACGGCGGTCCCTTCGATCCGATAGTGCGTTTCGCGCCATTCATCCGGATTGCGGGCGTCTCCCTGCCATTTGTCGGCGATGCCGACGCCGCCCGTAAAGGCCACTCGTCCGTCGACAATGAGCAGTTTGCGATGGGTCCGGTTGTTCACACGGTCCAACGTATACCAATGGATCGGCCGGTAGCGGTGGAACCTCACGCCGGCTCCTGTCATGATGTGGATCAGGTTTTCGTCGAAAGGCAGGCTGCCGACCCAGTCGACAAGCACGCGGACCTCCACACCTTGCCGCGCCTTGGCCGCCAAGGCTTGTGCGAATTCATATCCAACGGCCCCAGACCAATAGATATAGGTCTCAAAATCGATGGTGGACCGGGCCGCGCCGATCGCCTGGAGCATCGAAGGAAAAATCTCGTCGCCGTTCACAAGGGTCTGCACCGCGTTCTCGTTTGACATCTGTCCCAGCGAGTAGCTGCTCATCGACCTCGCGAACTGCGGATCCGATGCGTCGAAGCGATGCGGGACAATCGTCCGCAAAACCCGCGGTTCAGGGGTCAGGTTTATGGCCGCCAACGTGGCCAGACCGGCGACAACCGCAACGGCCACATAGCTCAATCCCTTGAGCAGCGGGCTGAATTTTCGATCCAACCGCGTTGGCTTCGCGCCCCTCAGCAACGCCACGAGACCGGCAGCGCGCATGTTAGTCGCCCTGCTGCTTGCGATCGCGATGTTTCTCGATGTCCTCGGGCTCTTCATCGTCGATGCGGGTGATGGTCGAAGCCGAACTGTTTGATCTTAGCATTTCGTCCAACTTGGCATGAATGGCCTGGGTATCGCGATGTTCAGCCCGCTGAATGAAGAGCGTCATGGCCCAGGTGAGGAGCGTGGCCGCGCCATGCCAGTTCAAGCTTTGCCGGTCGAAAACGATCCAGAAGATCGCATAGGCCAGCAGGACCAGGAATGCTGCCGGACGAGAGGTCCACGTGCCGATCGAGGTGAGCGCGCCGGTAATGGGGTGATTTGCCATCAGCAGGAACTTTCCACGGTAACGCAGGTTCCCGCGAGCGCGTCGGCGAAGGCTGCCGTGCGGCACAGTTGTCTGCAGAAAGCGCCGTCAGGCCCTGACCATCCCTCTGGGTTGGGCGTTGTCTCGAACGGCTGCAGCGTCAGAGGCTGCAATGGGAGCCTTGCGATCGCGGGCCTGTCTCGGAGCGCCGCAGCGTCGGGACGTCGTCAAGCAGGCAGCCCGGCGAGTACTGCGCCAATACCCTTTCCAGACGCGCCAGAAGGACTTTCCTCGACTTTATCTCGTACCCCAACCGCAATGTGCCTCCCATGCTTTTGCGGTTGGTGGTCAACTCCTGCTGGAGGATGCCGATGCGGATGCGTACCTCATCGGCCTGTGCTCGAAGTGCTGCCTTGATTGGCCCTCGACCTTGCATGCTGAACTCGATCTCCCTGGAAACGAATATCGAACTTGAGGGACATGCTTTGGTTCCTCGGCATCGCTTCTTATTTCCCATCCGCGACAGCCGGTCGCGTCCCGCCGCGTGCATGCCGGCGCCTGTCGGCGATCATTATCGCCGAGGATGGGGACGAACCCGCGAATTGGCGGTAGCCGATGCCGCCGGCATTTTCTATTTTGCCCTTCCCGAGAGATGGGTGACAGTTCATTCCGGATAGATGGGTTACACTTTCGGCCCTTTGCAAGGAGAGCA
>NZ_JAIUHE010000015.1:0-181985 GCF_020164995.1 Mesorhizobium sp. CO1-1-11 | reverse complement strand
GGCTGAAAACTATCTTGCCGCTCTCAAACTCGTCGCAGTCCGCCTCTGGTTACGCGATAATGAGTCTACGGCCTAGGGCAACACCGAGACGCGTGCGAGAAGGGTGACCAATTCTGCCTGACGCCTGGTTTCAGTTTTGGCGAACAGTGATGCGAGCTGGGTTCGGATGGTCGTCCGGCTGAGCGCACAACTTTCAGCGATTTCCAACGGGGTGTAGCCCTTTGCCAACCGCACCGCCAGATGTGTCTCGGCTCCGGTCAAACCGAACATTCGCTGCAGGGTTTGAGGGTTGGGCGCCGATTTCGTCTCTCGGTCCAACAGGGCGACGACGATCGTGTTGTCGGCTGCGAAGAGGCCGCGCTCGTTGATGACAACGGGGCGATCTCCGCTGCTGCGGATCACAATCCATGCAAACGATCCGGGGTTGAGGTGGCACGGCACGTTCGCGATCAGGCTTCTGAGCGCTCCCGAAAGGCCGTCGGCGTTGTTCACCTGGCTGCCATAACCGCTGAGAATGACGCGCGCGGTGGCGTTCCACTTGAGGACTTTCCTGGTTTCGCTGAGCACGAGACATCCGTAGCCAAGGCGATCAAGCATACCCGGGAAAGAATGCAGCGGCGGTTGGTCACCTTCGGTGGCGGCAGCAGGCCTTTCAACCTGCCGGTCGGAGCTTTGGGCATGGCGCAAGGGAGACGGCCTGCTGCCAGGCCCCATGGCCGCCATCGCACGTTGCACTTGGAAAACAGTACTTCTCGGCCGTTCGACCAGGTTCATTGTCGTCACCACTTTCCGGTTTCGCTGTCAGATCGGCGCCAGCGCATGGGCTAAGTGTTGGAACTTTCTTCTGATGATTCTGATAGGCTGACATTTCGGCGCGCGAAAGCGAGCAGCAGCACTAGGTCCGATAACCAAAGGCTCTAAGCCGCATTGGCTAAGCCAAAAGTTGTAGGTAGTCAGGATGAGATTGCGGATAGGCGGTCCCGTACTGTCGGACAGGCTACGACAACATCTGGTTTCGTCGGCCGTCCTGCTGGCTACCCTTTTTATCGAGATGAAATCGTCGCTGACAGGTGGTGGCAGTGCGGCCTTTCTGGAATGTGTGCCGGCGATTGTCATCATCGCCTTCCTGGAGGACCGCTGGCCTGCGATGGCTGCCACGTTTGCCATGGTGGCTGTCGGCTTGGCAGTTCGCCTGGCGGCGAACGGTCAGTTGGTCGGAGATGATCTTTCCGGGGCCATTCTCCTCGCCTTGTCCGGCGGGATGATCGCCTTTCTTTTCCATCGTTCAAGGCAGGAGTTGAGGAGCGCGCTCGATGTCGCCGAGACCAGGCTTACCGCCATCGAAACGACCGAAGCGCGATATCGCTGGGCTTTCGAGCGGGCCGCCTTGGGATTTGCGACCGCAAATGACCGTGGCGAGCTGCTGCAGGTCAACATGTGCATGTGCAGTATGTCCGGCTACGCACAGGAAGAGCTCGTCGGCCAGCATATCGAAACGCTCGTTCATCCTGACGAACGCGATCTGTTCGCCAGGCTTGGACGTGGTCTAAGCGCGGAGGCGCCGTCGTTTGGCTTGGAAATGCGCTTGAGAAGGAAGGATGGCACTGTTTTCTGGGCTCGCGTGACGCTCTCTTGGTCTGGTCCGGAGAAACAACTGCCGATGGGCATATTTGTCGTCTTCGAGGATATCACTGAACGCAGGGCTGCAAGCGAAGCGCTCTTGAGCCAAAAGGAATGGCTGGACCTTGCGCTGCTCGCCGGAAGGCTTGGCACATGGCGCGTGGACTACAAGGAGAGAATTGTCTCCGGTTCAGATCAATTTTGGGAAATTCTTGGTTTGCCGCCAGCCGCTTCCCGTCCTCTGGACGAGCTGTCGGCGATCATTCATACGGCGGACTGGCCAAAACTCGGGGCCCATTCAGAATTCATCGCGGCAACCGCCAACTACGACGCAGAGGTTCGGGTTCGGCGGTCGGACGGACAGTTCCGCTGGATTGCCCTGCGCGGCCGTGAGGACATCCGCGATGGCTATCATCAGCGGTTCGGGATCGCGGCTGACCTTACCGAGCGGCGGCAGACGACACTGTTGCGGGCCGCGGTGAGAAGACAGGAGCGGCTTATACTTGAACAGCGGCACCGGCTCAGTAATCTGTTTGCCGTGATCACGGCTGTCGTGAAAATGATCCCTGCTTCAGACCAGGATATTTCCAAGTACAGAGGAGATCTTTTAGAGCGAATTCGGGCGCTCGAATCCACGCACCTGCTGTTGATCAACAATGCAGAGTTATCATCTACGATCCGCGATATTGTCGCACATGCGCTTCGCCCCTACGCGGAGGCACACAGAGCAACGATCACAGGGCCTCATGTCAGAATCGTCGGAGGCGCTGCGGAAAGTTTCGCGATGGTCGTCCACGAACTCACGACAAATTCGGTCAAGCACGGGGTGCTCGGGAACTCCCAAGGCCAGGTGGAGGTAAGGTGGGGCGTCGCACCCGAGGGCTCGGACGGCGACATCGTGTTCGACTGGATCGAACGAGGCGGCCGAAATGCCAAGCCTGTCCTGCGGAAAGGTTTTGGGTCGATTGTCCTTGGCGCCGATGGAACGCCCTTGGTCGGTCACTCTTCGAAACTGGAAATGTCGGCTGGTGGATTGCGATATCAGCTACGCCTATCCCAGGGCGAGATTCAGCCTTAACTTAGATCGTTCCAAGCCATGTCCTCATCAAAACAGCGACCTCGGTGCGGTTTCGGACTCCCAGTTCACGCAAGATTGCGGCGGCATGGATCTTCGTCGTGGCCTCGGCGATGTCGAGATCGCGGGCGATCTCCTTGTTCGAATAACCTTCGGCCATAAGCTTGAGCACGTCCTTTTGCCTTGACGTGAGCCTTCCCAGAGAACCTGGGCTGGCCAAGGCCTGGTGCGAAGCCTCCACGGGAGATCTATGCGTCTGAGGCGCGGCTGCGCCAGAGCTTCGCGACAGGAGGGCTGGTACATAGATGCGGCCTGACAAGATCTCTTTGACAGCCAGCACCACCTCCTCATCCGGCTGCGACTTCACGATGTAGCCGTGGAGGCCAACTGAAAGGGCCAACAAAATTTCCGATCGTGAATCGTTTCCTGACACAATCGCAAACCTGCTTTTGGGATAGGCGGCGAGAACGTCGCCGAGCACTTCCTGGGTGAGCAGCCCGGGCATGTTCAGGTCCAGGATCGCAAGATCAATTGTTTCGTGTTCGGCCAGGAGCCCAACCACGGCATCAAAACAGGTCGCCTCGATTATTTCGGCTCCAGGGATTCCGGCTGTCAGCGCCATGCGCAAGCCACGTCGATAAAGGCCATGATCATCGGCTATGACGATCTTGTACATAGAAACCCCCACGCACAAACAACCCGCACTACCTGGCCGCGCCTTGCAGGAGCGCCGGTACGTCCAGAAAGGTGGACCCCGACGTCCTACAACCCCGTCCTGCTAATTACCGTACGCTAATGTAGCTCGGTTTTAGGAAAATGTTTACCTTCAATCGCAATTCAAGTGGGACCTTGGTCTGTTGCGCGTCTCGACCACGCCCGTCAGGTCCGCGGGATATGTTTCGTCCCCTACGGTTCCGGGATCAGAGAAATTCGCCCGTGCCATTCAAACGCACGACGACAGTATCCCGGTTCGCTCCCTAATCTCTCGCAGGTTCGGACAACTGAAACCCTGCTGCGCGAGGCGGTTCGCCGTCTTGGCTCCGGATGCGGTTTCAGCCGTCAAGGCCAACTCTGGCCATGTGCGTAGGGAGGATCGAATGAAAGCGGTAATTCAATGCGGTGGCATGGGAACGCGCCTTCGGCCATTTACATCGGTTTTGCCCAAGCCGCTGATGCCAATTGGCGCGCGGCCAGTCCTCGAGTTGCTGCTGAAATGGCTGCGGCGTAGCGGAATCGAAGACGTCTACGTCACCACCGGCTATCTCGGGCACCTGATCCGGAGCGTGTGCGGTGACGGCTCGCAGTGGAATCTGAGGATCCGCTACACGCAGGAAATGGAACCGCTCGGAACGATCGGCCCGCTTTCCTTGATCAGAGACGAATTGAATGAGCCGTTCATTGTCTTGAACGGCGATGTGCTGACCGACCTGAGCATCAGCCGGTTTACCGCAGCGCACCGCCTGCACAAAGACTCCGTCACGATAGCGACTTCGCTGCGGCTTACCAAGATGGATTTCGGTGTGATCGACGAGGTTGACAACACCGTCCAGGTGTTCCGCGAGAAGCCTGCGCTGTCGCACCTGGTCAGCATGGGCATCTACTGCATGAACCCGGACGTCCTCGACTTCATCCCATCCGGGATACCGTTTGGGTTCGACGATCTCATGCTGCAGATGCTCCAGGCCGGACGCGTCGTGCATGTCTACAAGCACGAAGGTCTTTGGCTCGACATCGGACGCGTCGAGGACTTCCAGAACGCGCAGACAGTTTCCTGGGAAGAGCAGTCGGCGTCCATCGAAGTGGCCGCCGCGGCAGCGTAACGGCCAGGCGCGAGGATCATCGAGGAGGTGACGATGCTCTTGGTAAGTTCCCCGGTCCTGGGAGTGCCAGAAAAAGCGGCTTTGGCGAAAGTGATCGACAGCGGTTGGCTGACGATGGGTGAACGGGTCCGGGCTTTCGAAGAGGCGTTTGCCTTGATGCACGAGGCAGAGGACTGCGTAGCGGTTAGTTCCTGCACCGCAGCCCTTCATCTTATCCTTCACGGATTGGGGATTGGTCCGGGCGACGAGGTGCTGGTTCCTTCGCTGACCTTCGTGGCTACCGCGAACGCAGTGCTCTATGTCGGCGCCACTCCTGTCTTTGTCGACATAGAATCGGCAGACGTCCCTCTGATGTCGCTCAAAGAAGCAGAAGCACGCTGCAGCCCTCGCACCAGGGCCGTGATCCTGGTTCATTTCGCCGGCTATCTTGCCGACAAGGACGCCTGGCAAGCATTCGCCAGCGCACGCGGGCTCTCGATCATCGAGGATGCGGCACATGCTCCCGGCCTAAAAGCGGTTGGCACCTTTGGTGCGGGCGCCGCCTTCAGCTTCTACGGCAACAAGAACATGACGACGGCGGAGGGCGGGGCCGTAATTGCCCGGGACCCCCAACTGCTGGACAGGATTCGCCAGGCTCGCGCGCACGGCATGACCACCGGAACACGCCAGCGACTGAACAGCCGCACCGCGCATTACGATGTGACCATGCTCGGCTTCAACTACCGAATGGACGAAATGCGGGCCGCGATCGGCTTGGTTCAACTCCAGAACCTGCAGGAGTGGAACGAGATACGGCGCATTCTTGTCGTGTTGTACCGGCGCCTTATCGCGTTGCGTTGCCCGGCAATCACAATACCCTTCGAAGAACCGCGAGCCTCGGCTTACCACATCATGCCGATCCTCTTGCCGCGCTACGTCAATAGGCAGCATGTCGTCGATGAGCTGCGGGCGCAGGACATACAAACCACGGTCCATTACCCGCCCGTTCATCAGATGACCCTCTACCGTGAGCTTTACCCGGGTACCCACCTGCCGCGCACCGAGGATTTCGCGGAACGAGAGTTGACCATTCCGCTGCATCCTCAGATTACCGCGCCCGCGGTTGAAGCCGTGGTGGACGTCCTGGCGACCGCGCTCAACAGCGGCATCCACGCGGGAACCGCCGCATGAACGCGTTTGATCTATCCATACACCCGCCCGTCGTGTCAGGCGTGAGCCATGGTTTTGGCAGACGCGCGATGGATGTCGTGGCCGCATCCTTGGCCGCGATCGTTTTCGCGCCGCTGATGTTGCTGATTGCATTTGCGCTATTTCTCGAGGGCGGACGCCCCGTGCTTTTCCGGCAGCCTCGCATCGGTGCAGGGGGGCGCATGTTTCATATCTATAAGTTCCGCAAATTCGAGGTTCTGTGTGATCCTCAGGGCCCTGCGTTGACCAGCATAGGCGACCGTCGGCTGACGAAGATCGGGCGCATTTTGGCCAGCACCAAACTGGATGAGTTGCCGCAACTCTGGAATGTGCTCAGAGGCGACATGGCCATCGTGGGGCCACGGCCGGAAAGCCTCGCCTTTGCTGACTGCTTCCATGGCGGCTTCGAGGCGGTCCTAAGATATAAACCCGGCTTGGTCGGCCCGACGCAAGTTCTTTTCCGTCACGAAGCCTCTCTCTACCCGGTCTCAGGAGACCTGTCGTCCTTCTACAGGGAGGCGCTGTTTCCGATCAAAGCCAAGTTCGATCTTTCCTATTATCCCCGACGAACCATCGCTTCGGATGTTGTGTGGATGATCCTCGGTTTTCTGGCGGTAATCGGCTGGGTGCCTGTCGGGCTGCTCAGGCGCTGAAGGCTGTTTGTGTGTGCGCGCTCGGCAACCGGAGCGCTTCAGGTGAAAGAAGGAACACCTGGTTATGAGCTACAATGGCAAGAGAGTTCTGGTCACTGGCGCGGATGGGTTCATTGGATCGCATCTGACCGAGGCACTCGTCCGCAACGGTGCCGAGGTGACCGCATTGGCCCTCTATAATTCGTTCGACAGTCATGGATGGCTGGATGATCTGCCAGACGACATCCGAGGTCATCTGAAACTCGTTCGAGGCGATGTACGCGACGGTGCATTCCTGAGCAGGATCGTGCGCGGCCAAGCCGTCGTGTTTCATCTCGCTGCGCTTATCGCGATCCCGTACTCATACGCGGCCGCCCAGTCCTATGTGGAAACCAATATCATGGGGACGCTGAATGTCCTTGAAGCGGCCCGCCAGTGGGAGACGGAACGGATCATTCACACCTCGACCAGTGAGGTTTACGGCACGGCGCTCAGCATGCCGATCAGCGAGTCCCATCCTCTTCAGGGGCAATCGCCATATTCGGCGTCCAAGATCGGCGCCGACATGATGGCGCAGTCCTATGCCAGATCCTTCGACCTGCCCGTCGTGATCCTCCGGCCGTTCAATACATTCGGGCCGCGGCAAAGCGAACGAGCCATAATACCGACGATCATCCGGCAGGCGGTCGATCCAAAATGTGTTTCGATCATGGTGGGCGATACCAGCCCGGTCCGCGACCTGACCTTCGTCGAGGACACAGCGGCTGCCTTCCTGAGTGCGGGTTCAGCCACACTCGAATTCGGCCATGCCTACAATGCTGGAAGCCAGCGTGCCGTGACAATATCGGACGTGCTCGATCTCGTGCTCGAGCTGAGCAACTGCAAGAAGCCCGTCCACCGCGACGAGAGTCGATTGCGGCCGCAAAACTCCGAGGTTCGCGCTCTGTTGGCCGATTCATCACGGCTCGAACGTGAAACCGGATGGACTGCGCAAACGAGTTTGCGCCACGGCTTGGCCAGAACCATCGATTGGTGGCGAGCGCGCCTCGGCGAAGGTCGGGTACGCCGCGAAATGAGCTACATGACATGAGGTTTTACCCATTCCCATTGGCACTGCTCCTGATCGCCTTTGCTGTCCTGCTGCGGGCGGCCGACAGCCAAGGAAACAGCATGTCCACGACGTTCGTCGCGCCAATGCCGATGGATCTCCCAGATTATCTGCATCCCGCGACAGACCCGGCATTCGGCACGAATTTCATGCGCATCACCAAACCGGGCGCACTTGGGGGAGGTGTCGTGTGTGGGACGAAATATTGCAGCCATCGCTATTCGAGCGCTCAAGCCTGGAATGCGGACCAGAGCCTGCTCGTGCTGGCCAATGGCTGCAACGGGCTGTGCTTCCTTAACGGCAAGACATATGCTCCGCTATTCCACCGCGACAAAGGCGGTGAATGCGAATGGCATCCTCGAAACGCAGACGTGATGATCTGCGTTGAGGATCGGAAGATCTCGACATGGGCGCCAAGGACAAACCACGAAGACGTTGTCTTCGTCACGGCTCAATACCACGATCTGCAGTTCGGGCCGTCGAAGGGCAATCCAAGCCGTGACGGCAAACGTATAGCCGTCCGCGCTGTCCGCGCCGATGGAAAAGCGGTGGTGTTCGCCTTCGATCTCGCGGATCGGTTCAAATTCCCGGACATCGATCTCGCTCAGGTTCCTGGAACCACCAGCTCCTGCACCATCTCCCCGCTCGGCACGAACATCCTTTGCTTTCAAAACCTGGCAGACGGCACCGAGCAGAGGGCCATTTTCAGTGTCGATGGCACCTTGCGACAGAGGTGGACGGACCATCATCGCCCCGGCCACGGAGACCTTACGCTCGATGACGACGGCAGCGAGGTCTATGTAGGCATCAGCAAATCCGGCCCCGACAAGTATCACGTAATCAAGCGAAGACTGTCCGATGGGAAGGTGACCTCCCTGACCGGATACGGCGAAGCAGAGCATGCATCGTCGCGGGCTCTGAAGCGGCCCGGCTGGGTCTTCCTGACCTATGGCGGCAACCCTGAGGAGATATCGGCCAATCCAGGCTGGGCACCATATGCACGGGAAGTCATCGCGTTGCGCATCGACGGCAGCGGCGAAGTTCGGCGCATCGTACAGACCCGCAACGCGCCCTTCGACTACTGGAGCGAGACGCATGCGTCACCTTCGCCGGACGGCACACAGGTGATCTGGTCCAGCAATTGGGGCGTGGCCGGTGGACCTGTTTACGACTTCGTCACCCGCGTCGACTGGCCCGAAAACCAGGACAAGAAGGAGATTGTCGCGAATGGTCAACCTTAGCCGATTCTTCCTTGCGACACTTGCGATGCTTTGCGCCCTGCCGATGGCTGCGGCAGCCGATGCCACGATCTATCGAATTTCGCCCGGAGACACCATCGAGATCGCAATCACCTCGCTTCCCGAGCGGACGCAGCGTGCGGTGGTGCAGATGGACGGCACCATCGTCCTCGCCGAGGCAGGCACGGTGCCTGTCGCCGGCCTGACCCCATCCGAACTTCAGACGCGCTTGCAGGCGATCCTGCCGACCAAGATCTACCACATACGCATGCCGGACGGCCGTGAGCAGGTGGCGGTCGTCAGGCCCGGCGACGTGACGGCGATCGTCGCTGAATACCGCCCAATCTACGTGACTGGCGAAGTGCTCGCTCCTGGCCAGCAAGCCTTTCGTCCGCTCATGACGGTTCGGCAGGCGATAGCCGTCGCCGGCGGCTTCAGCCTCTTGCGTGCACGGGCGAACCAGGCTGGGCCGGACCCAACGGACTTGCAGCGCGATTATGAGACGATCTGGGGAGAATACATCAAGGACTATTTCCACAGTGCGCGCATACGTGCCGAACTTCAAAAACAGCCCGATTTCGACATGAAGGCCCCCCAAGGCTTTCCGCTGTCTTCTTCCCTCGCAACCGAAATCGCGCGGGCCGAGGCAGAAGGGCTGAAGCTCTCGCTGGACAACTTCGAGCAGGAGCAGAGCTTTCTGGAGAAGGGCGCCAAGGATGCAGCGACCCAGGTCCAGGCGTTGCTCCAGCGCGAGCAGGACGAAGCCGATGGAGTCAAGGCCGATGAAGAGGATTTGGCGCAGGTGACCAAGCTCTTCAAGGCTGGCAACCTGACCAACAACCGGCTCGCCGATGTCCGGCGCTCGGTGCTTCTGTCCTCGAGCCGTGCGCTTGAAACATCGGTCGAACTCATGAGGGCTCGGCGCCAACAGGATGATCTTGCAAGGCAGATCGAGCGCAATGACAACCAGAGGCGTACGGGTTTGTTGAACGAGTTGCGGGATACACAGGCGCGCCTGGCCGACATCACCGCAAGGCTGCACGCGGTCAGCCAGAAATTGCAGCCGCAGGGAGCATCCGCCTTGCCGCAGCCGATCGGCGGCGAAACCGTGCGGGCCCAGGTGACGATCATCCGCTCCGTCGATGCGCAATGGCGCAAGCAGCCGGCCGACCAGGATACCGCGGTGGCGCCGGGTGATACGATCGAGGTCAGATTCAGCAGCGCGCTCGAAAGCGCGGCGGTGCAATAGACAATCCCTGCCGGTGTCGCCGGCAGCGGCAATATCTTCGATGTCGTTGCGAGAACGGTCGTGAGCGAAGAGATCAGCGTCGTCGGCGCTTACAACAAAGGCAGCATCATCTTCATGGGAATGGAGATCCTGGTTGCGCCCGGTGCGCTAGTGCCGCGGCCGGAAACAGAGCTGCTCGGCTCCATTGCCGTGGATGTTCTGCGCGCAATGGATCTGCCGGCGCCGCGTGTCGTCGACATGTGCTGTGGCGCCGGCAACCTGGCCTGCGCGATCGCTAGCCATATCCAATCCGCCCGAGTTTGGGCCTGCGATCTTACCGACGGCTGTATCGACGCGGCGCGGCGAAATGTCGTTCATCATGGCCTGACCGACCGGATTTCAGTGCACCAGGGTGATTTGTTCGAAGGAGTGTCCAGACTGGAACTCGACGGCACGCTTGATGCCATCGTCTGCAATCCCCCCTACATTTCGGAGAAGCGGCTCGAGGGTGACCGCCGCCATCTGGTCGTGCTCGAGCCGCGAGAGGCATTCGCGGCCGGTCCCTATGGGCTCAGCATTCATATGCGGGTCGTCAAGGACGCGCTGCGCTACCTCCGACCAGGCGGCGTCCTGCTGTTCGAGGTGGGGCTTGGTCAGGACCGCCAGGTCATAAGTCTTCTGGAGCGCAGCAAGGGCTACGCGCAGATACGCACCTTCGCCAACCATGCCGGTGAAGTGCGGGTGGTCCTGGCAGAGGCCAGGCGGCAGGCATGATTGCGTTCGGCCGGTACTGGGCTGACCGTCCAGATCATTGCTTCTTGCGCCAGATCATTTCTTCTTGCGAACGATGAACCGCGCGATTCCTTGAATCGAATCGAGGTTTTCCGGCAGGAGTTCACTGTCTTCCACTGTGATGCCGAAAGTCTCTTCGATGAACCCGATCACCTCGAGCACTCCGGTCGAGTCGACGATCCCCTGATCGAGCAATGATGCGGTGAGGGATAGCGCCTTGACGTCCGCGATGTAGAAATTCGAGGCCAGGAAGCTGCGGATCTGGTTGATATGAATGTCGTCGCTTTCCGCGGCCGATATCATGGAATCCATCTAATCCATCCTCCGTTGCAAAGGCGACTTGCGATCGCGCTTCTGAAACAATCTACGACAGGGCCGCTTTCTTGAGTTTTCCGGTATCGGTCATCGGCAGGCTGGGCACGATGACGATGGTCTTTGGCACCATGAAATTCTCCAGCCGTTTCCGGCACTCCATCAGGAGCTGCCTTTCGCCGACAATTCTTCCCTGCTCGATGACGACGAATGCTTTGACCGCTTGCCCGAGGAGGTCGTCGGGGACACCGATAACTGCGGCTTCCTTCACCCCAGGGACGTCCATAAGCACGCTTTCCACCTCTTTGGGAGCGACCTTTTCGCCTCGTGATTTTATGATCTCGTCACCACGGCCGACGAAGTACAAATAGCCTTCAGCGTCCATCCGGCAGTAGTCGCCCGTGTAGAGGACCTGCTCGCCCGGCAGCGGCCCCGGCTTCAGCTTCCTTGCCGTGGCCTCTGGCTTGCCCCAATAGCCTTTCATCACCGTTGCGCCGCGGACTACAAGTTGGCCAACGACGCCCGGACCGACCCGCCTGCCACTCTCGTCGACGATCCACACTTCTGTGTTGGGAATGGCAATGCCTACGCTGAGGGGCTTTCGCCCGAGATCGTCGGGCGGCAGATAGCTGCAGCGTTTGCATTCGGTGAGGCCGTACATGGAATAGATGCGTGCGCCCGAAAACAGCTCCCTGAGCATGGCAATCTGCTTGAGCGGCAGGGCGGCCGCCGTATTGGTGACATAGCGGATGCTCGCGAAATCGTTGCTCTTCAGCGATCTGAGCTCCGCAAGCGCCGCGAAGATCGTGGGCACGCCCGGAAAGCCTGTGATCTGCTCGTCCTTGATCACCTGAAGGATCTGCGCCGGAAAAGCGAAGGAGCGTTCGAGGACGAGCCGTGCGCCGGTGCGAATGGCCATGATCATTTGATAGAGCCCGTAGTCGAAGGCGAGGGGCAGGACGTTTAGGATCACCTCATCTTCACGCAGTTCCAGGTAGGAGGCGATCGATGCGCACGCGGCAGTCATGTTGCCGTGCGTCAACATGACCCCCTTGGGTTCCCCGGTGGATCCGGAGGTGTAGACGATGGCGGCGAGATCGATGTCGATCGATTTGCGCGGCGGCGCAACAGAGGGTCTTTCGACGATCGTGTCCCAGCGCACGGCGTGCGGCAATCGGTTGAACTCGGCCTCGTCGACCGGCCCAGAGACAACCACCGCCCGCAGCGAGTGACAGTCGCGCGACGGCTGGGAGAATATCGAGTGCAGATGGCTGTCCGTGATCAGCGCCGCTGGCAGGCAATCGTTGAGCAGGTAATGAAGCTTCTCGCTTTTCGTAAGCGGGTTGACGATGCAGACCACGGCGTTCGCCTTGAGGACCGCCCAGAAGCTGACGACGGTTTCGACCGTATTGTCGGCGAAGATCATGACGCGGTCGCCGCGCTCGACGCCGGCCGCGGCCAGGAAATGCGCGATCCTGTCGGAGCGCTCATCGATCTCCGCGTAGGTGACGCGTTGCTTGCCGGCCACCAACGCGACCTTGCCGCCAAGCCGGCCGGCGGAATGGATGAGGTAGTCCTGCAGGAGTGGTACGGCGCCGTGGATCATGCCAGGACCCTTTCCCGCTGTTCGTGATCAACGTCGATCCTGAGCTCGGCTTTGTCCGCTCCGCGTGGGCGGCTCGCGATGAACTGCTGATGCAGAAGCTGGGTCGACAACACGCCGACCAGTGCCATGTTGTCGGAGTTGGAGAGATCGCCGTCGCCGGCCTTGGACCGGCACTTTCCAAGCAGGAAAGCCACCGATTTCGGATCGAAGACATTTGCCGCGCGCAATGCCGTGTCCGACAGTGCTTCGCGAATGTAATCTGGTGCATCATGACCAACGAAACTAAGCGCGTTTGGCGCCCTGTAGGGCTGCTTCGTGCGGGCAACGACTTGCGGTGGCACGATCGGCTGCGCCACTCGCTTGAGCACGTGCTTTTCGTCGAGGACGCGCAGCTTGTAAGCATCCGGAAGCGAATTCGCGAGCGCCACGACATCGTCGTCGAGATAGGGGAAGCGCCCCTCGACCGAGTGTGCCATCAGCATCCTGTCGCCCTGCGAGGAGAGCAGGTAGCCCGACATCAGCGTTCGGATTTCGAGATACTGGTCCTGGGCAAGGAAGCTCCATCGCGAAAATTCGGCGGGGAGAGGGGCGAGCAGTTCGGAGACCGCATTGCGGTGCTGCGAGGCGCCGCGCATGTCGGGGCAGAATAGGCGCTTGATGGCGCTTGTGGTGCGCCAGCGCGTGTCATGTGCAAAGCCGGGCCTGTCGCAGGCATGAAGATCGCGCCCGAAGAACTGTCGCGCCATGGCCTGTTGGTGCACCGGTGAGCGCGACAGATAGGGGTAGAGACGCTCGAGCAGTCGCGCACGCCGGCTCGAAGCAGGTTGACGCCCCCAGAAGCGGCGAACCTTGCCTTCGCGGAAAAGGTCGTAGCCGGCGAACATCTCGTCGGCGCCTTCCCCTGTCAGCACAACCTTGATGCCGCGCTCGCGGACCAACTTGGACAGAAGGAAGAGCGGTGCCGGGGCCGTCCTCAGGATTGGCCGCTCGGTATGGTAGACGACCTCGGGAAAAACCGCTGCAATGTCGCGGCGGGAAATCACCACCTCGTGGTGCTCGCTCGCGGTCGCGGCGGCAACCAGGCGCTGGAAATAGGTCTCGTCGTATTCCTCGTCGGCAAAACGCAAGGAGAATGTCTGGAAGCGCTCCCCCGCGAAACGTCTCCCAAGCGCCGCGACAAGTGAGCTGTCGAGCCCACCGGACAAATAGCAACCCACCGGCACGTCGGCCTGCACCATCCGCAGCGCCGTCGCGGCTTCGAGCGCACCGCGGATCGCCTCGACGGCATCGTCGCACGAGCCGGTGAACCATTCAGGCTCGGAACCGGAAATTCGCGGATAATGCGGCTCCCAGAAAGCCGTCTCCCGGGCCACGCCACCCTCATAGAGCCGGATATGTCCAGGCTGCAGTTCCTTGACGCCTTCGAAGACGCTCTGCGGCGGGATCACCGTCCAGAATGTAAACGTCTGATCGATTCCTGTCGGATCAAAGGCGCGAGGAATCGCTGTTTCCGCAGCGAAAATGGCTTTGACTTCGCTTGCAAAGAAGACGCGGCCGCCGTGCTCGCAATAATACAGCGGGCAGATGCCGTAGCGGTCACGCGACAGGATCAGGCGGCCGGCAGCAGAGTCCCATATCGCGACTGCCCATTGACCATTCATCCGCCCAAAGGCGGCCTGGCCCCAGGCCTGGTAAGCATGGAGCACGACTTCCGTGTCGCTATGCGTGCGGAAGCGGTGACCAAGCGCGATCAACTTGTCGCGCAATTCGACGTAGTTGAAGATTTCACCGTTGAAGACGATCCATGTCAGGCCGCTCACGTCGGCGAGTGGCTGCTGGCCGTGCAGCAGGTCGACCACGGACAGGCGGGCATGCGCCAAACCCGCACGTCGGTCGCGGTACAGCCCCCGCTCGTCGGGTCCGCGGTGTGCGAGCGCGCCCACCATACGCAACAGCGCTTCCCGCGAAGGAGGTGGGGCAGTGGCGCTCAGCGCGACAATTCCGGCGATCCCGCACATCCGTCAGTCCACCGTCATTGGCACCGAAGGCAAAGGCTGGGCGTGCAGATAGCGCGCCGCTCGACGCTTGGCTTCGATATCCTTGAAGACCTTCTGGACCTCGTCTGGTGACAACCCGGCAACATCAGCGACTTCATCGGCGCAGATGCCATGGTTCACGCCGTAGAGGCATAGGTCCGTCTGATGATAGGGCAGGGCGAAGTAGAACTCCTCCTGGCTCTGCGCCATGGAGAAGGTGTCGGTCGTCGGCGGCCTGCGCCGGATCTCCCCGTCCACACCGAGATATTCCGCCAGTTGATAGACCTGCGTCTTGTAGAGGTGGACGATCGGCATCAGGTCAGCGATTCCGTCGCCTTGCTTGACGAAAAAACCCTGATCATATTCGAGCCGGTTAGGCGTGCCCGCCACCGCATAGCCGAGACGGTCCGCGTGATAGTACTCAGTCATCTTGCGAATGCGCTGCTTGTAATTGGTCGCGGCCACTATCTGCAGATAGGCCGCTCCTGACAGGCGCACGGTATCGATCTTCCCCTGGGGATCCTGAACGGTGAGACGGGTGATATTGAGGCCTTTGCTCTCCAGCACCGAGGTCAGCACCAGCTTGCATTTCCACCCTTCGCCGTAGTCCGGAACAACGGTGCGAATGGCCTCTATCTGCCGGCTATAGGCACCGATGGCGTCGAGCGCCGGCGCAATGTCCTCGGCGATGGTGTCGATGCCCAGCTGACCGGCGATAACGCGCCCCAGCCTCAGCGAGTCCCCGGACGAGTCACGCTCCGGCATGAAGATCCCGAGCACCCTGTCCTTGCCGAAGGCAGCCACGCACAACGACGCGACCACCGAACTGTCGATGCCGCCTGAGAGCCCGACCACCACTCCGCGCCGGCGGAGCGTGACCAATACCTGCTCGCGCACGGATGCTACGATGCGGTCGACCTCCGCGGCCGCATCCAGTGCCAGAACATCCTTGCCGAACCGCGAAGTCACGCGAAGCTGCCTTTCATGGTTGAAGACTCGGCCGGCGAATAAGTGCGAGCGACCGCCTCCTCGATCAGCGGACGATTGACGCCGATGTGAGGCTCGACGACCAGATCAATGTGGTTGCCGGCAATCGGGATGACCTGCAGGTCCGCGAAAACCCGATCCCATCCGATCGCAAGAGGCATTCCCGGTCGCGCGCAACGGAACAGCGTTCCGGTGATCGGGAGCACCGTTCTTGGCTGCTCCAACCAACGGAAGAAGGCCTGCGCACGCAAGACTTCCTGCAGCTCCAGCTTGATGCGGAAGCTGGTTGCGTTGAATTGTCCTCGGGAAAAGTGGTCGATGGCTTGGGCAAGACGAGCTTCCTGGCCGAGCTTGACCGTGAGCTTCGCCAAAACACGGCAGGCCATTCGATAGGGTGACATGCGGTTGGACCGGACCCGACGCAAGGTGCGGGTGATTGTCTCCCACGGACGGCTCCGCTCGCCAGCCAGGCTGGTGTCGAGGATACCGACAAACTTGACGGACCTTCCCTCCTTCAGCAGGCGCACGGCAACTTCGAATGCGACGGCTCCGCCGAGCGAGTGGCCGAGTAGCCTTACATGGCCTGACGGCTGGATGCGGTTGATCTGTTCAAGCGCGGCGTCCACCATGGCGGCAAGATCGTTCTGGCCGCTGAGAATGGTCGCGAGGCTGGGATATCTTATCGGACGGACCGTTGCGACTTTGCCCATGGCTGAGGCGAAGGCTGCAAGACTAGGCCCATAGCCCACGGAGCCGGGAAACAGAAAGAGAAAAGGCCGATCATGCTCCAGCACATGATCGGGCGCATTGCCGGCTTGTGCGGACGCGACCGCGCTGACCATCGCTTCGGCGCTCATCCCTACGGTAAATGCCTCAAGATCCAGTTCCTGGCCGATTTCGTTCTCGATCTCCATGACGCAGTGGAGCAGCTTCAGCGAGTCCCCTCCCGCTTCATCCCATCGCCCGACGGCTGCCCGCGTGTTGAGGACCCTGGTCCAGGCATTCTGCACTGCTTGATGGGCCTTGAGGTCGCTGCCTGAAATCGGTGGATCGGCAACTTGGGTAGGCTTCTTGGCCAGAAGATCCATTTTCCCGAGTTTCGCCACATCTATTTTTCCGCCCGCCAGGCGCGGAATGTCCTCTACCCTGTGGAGCCGAAGCGGCCGCAGTGGCGGCGGTAGCGTCTTTGCAAGCAGCTGGCGAAGGTCGTCGGCGAAGGCCGGACCGGCGGAATTCCTGGGGATCGCGAAAGCGACCAGTTCGTTGGCCTCGGTCACGATCGTCACCGCATCCTCGACTGACGAGGCGGAGCGCAGGATCCTCTCGACTTCGGCCGGCTCGATGCGCCGACCGTTGATCTTTATCTGCCGCCCCTTGCGGCCGACGATCCTCAGCAGGCCCCGATTGTCCAATTGGACGAGATCGCCGGTCGCGAATATCCGTTGACTTGGATCATCGGGATCCGCCTCGGCGGGGATGACGGTGCCGTTTTCCCAGTGGCCGAGCAAGACGTAGGGGCTCTTGATGACGAGTTCCCCGCTTCCGCCCCGCGGTACGCTGTCACCGTCCTCGTTGACGATCGCAAAAGCTATTCCTGGCAAGAGCCGGCCGACCGGCACGGACGTTTGGTTCTTTGGTTGAACGCGAGGCAGAAACCATTGTGACCCGGTCGTCTCGGTTGACGAGTAGCCGATCTGTACGAGGCAATGAGCAGGAATCGCCTTTCGCAAAAGGGCAATGTCGGTCCAAAGCACTTTCTCGCCGCCGACGCGGACCACCCTGAGCGACCCGAAGGCATCGGCGGGGGCATTGGCCATGAGGGCGCGAAGCAGCGCGGGCACGAGGTAAGTAAGCGTCGCGCCAACCTGCTGCATTCGCTCGCGAACCGCACGCAGGCCGATCGCTTCCACGTCGACCATATGCAAAGTGGCGCCGCACAGGACCGAAGTCAGGATTTCTCGACATCCGGCTATGGTGGCCGGCCCGGTCAAGGGGAGGAAGACATCGTCGGAATTGATGTGACACGCATCGGCATATTGGTGCACCCGCCAGAGCAGGCTGCGCTGGCTGTTGACTATGCCCTTTGGAGATCCGGTGCTGCCAGACGTGTAAAGAACCATCGCCGGTGCATCGACGGATACGGCAGGCAATTGCGTCGATGACAGCGGCGCCGTCGACGCGGGGCTGGCAGTCACATCGATCCACCGGATGTCCTTGGGTAAACCTGCATGCCGGTTTCCAACGCCAAGAATGGCGCGGAGCCGCGCGACGCCCACGATCTCGTTGACACGGGCGATTGGGTCCCGGGCGTTGAGCGGGACCGAAATCCTTCCCGCCGCCATGCTCGCCAGGACAGCAACGATGTACCAGACGGAGTTTGGTTGATAAATTCCGATCGGCTGCCCCTCGGGAACGACGGCAGCGATCCGGCGGGACAGGACTTCGACGGCAGTTGCAAGCTCGAAGTACGACAGTTGATTCACGCCGTCATGCACAGCGGCTTTTTCGGAAAATTGGGCCGCGACTTTCTTGAGCTGATCGGCAATCCCGACATCCGCAAATGCCGGGCCCAACTTCTGATGAAGGCGCAGCGCCGGGCCACCTTGATCCAGGGCGTAGGCCGGGACGTCTATCCATCTGCGGGAGGGCCGAGAATCCTGGTGACGGTCCTGATCCGCTGCTGGTGCATTCAAATACGCCGGGAGCATGGCTTGCCTGGGTTTGCGGTTGATACCCGGTTATGAGCTTGCAAGAGGGGGAATTCATCGATCATTCTGATGATGAACAAGGCACGGAAAGAGATTAGGCGTCGGGTTTCCTTGCCACGGGCGCGTATTGCGAAGCGAATGAACGGAGAGCAGCGTTGGAACCGATCCGCTGTTGATCTGTTGTTTACCCAGCGTGGAGATGTCCCCTCAACTCCTAGCCGATCGCCCGCTGCACTCCCCCGAGGCAGTGGGCTTTCTTTTTCAATTGGAAATCGCGGGCTCTCGCGAACAAGCCTGTCAGGCGAGATGAGCCGCTGCTGTAAATAGGCTTTTCAGGATTTAGCGTCTTCCCGAGAGACCTGGAGGCTTCCGTCAGGTGCTGTCCTTGTATGACTTCGCCGCCTCATCGATCTTGCGCCAATCGTTGCCGTGGCGACGTACCAGCTCCCTTGCCTGAGCGGGCGACAGGTCATGCGTTTCGACGACATGCCGGACCTCCGCGTCCTCGCCCTTCAAGGGACGTGTACGACGCCTCTTGGTCGGTTGATCCCCCATTTCTCCATCTCGCCTTGACACGATCGTTTCCTCCGGTGTCGCAAACAAGCTGCGAGTAGGGAAAAGGTTTCACTGTTGGGTGCACGAAGCCCCAATAGCCTCTGCGGTACGGCAGTTGTCTTGCCGAAGGCATCAATTCCGCCCAAGCGCGGCGTCCCGTAAAGCAACTGAAGCGGAGAGGGATTGGTGTGCCTCGGGCAGTGACCATTCACTTGCGATCCAGCACCTTACGGATCTTCTCTGCCAATTCGTCAATCGTGTAAGGCTTGGTCAAAAGCTCCGTTCCAAAATCAAGTGTGCCGTTGTGGACAATCGCGTTTCGTGTGTAGCCGGTGGTGTAGAGCACTTTTAGCGACGGGTGCATGCTCTTGACCTGATCCACCAGTTCCCGGCCGGACATCTCCGGCATGACGACGTCAGTGAACAGAAGCGACGGCACTTGCCCGCTTGCGACGGCCGCCAGCGCGTCCCGCGGCCCTTGCATTTCCAACACGGAATAGCCCAGTTCCCGCAGCGCCTCCGCAGCCATCAGCCGGACGCGATCTTCATCCTCGACAACCATGATGATCTCGTCCTCACTGCCGGGGTGCTCGCCCGCCACGGACTCGGCCGGGCTGTCGACCACGTCGCCGTGCGAGCGCGGCAGATAGATTTTCAAAGTGGTTCCGATACCCTGCTCGGAATAAATCTTGACGCTGCCACCGGACTGGCGAACAAATCCATAAACCTGGCTGAGCCCCAGCCCGGTGCCTTTGCCAACCCCCTTTGTGGTGAAGAACGGATCGAAGGCTCTGGCCAACACGTCAGCGGTCATGCCGGTTCCGGTGTCCGTGACAGCTATCATCACATACTGGCCGGAGGGTATTGCGTTTTCTCTCGCATACCGGTCGTCGACATGGGCATTGGATGTCTCGATGGTCAGCCTTCCACCAGCGGGCATGGCATCCCGCGCGTTGACGCAAAGGTTGAGCAACGCGCTTTCCAGCTGCCCTGCGTCGACTTCCACATGCCAAAGTCCCGCGGCGAGCACGGTCTCGATTTGGATTGTCTCCCCAAGCGTCCGGCTCAGCAATTCACTCATATCCGAGACGAGGCGATTTGGATTCAGGCGCTTGGGCGCCAGAGGTTGCTGGCGAGAGAAGGCAAGCAGCCGCTTGGTAAGTTCTGCAGCACGTTGGGCTCCATCGATCGCGCCGGTCACGAACTGGTGGACGTTGGTATCGCCGTTTCTGAGCTTGCGCTGCACAAGGTTCAGTCCGCCGATGATGACAGCCAGCATATTGTTGAAGTCGTGCGCGATGCCACCGGTAAGCTGTCCGACAGCTTCCATCTTCTGGGCCTGCCGCAGGTGCTCTTCTGCTCTGGTGCGTTCGGCGACTTCGTCCATGACACGTTGTTCAAGGGTGCCATTGAGCGTCTGCAGCGCCTTGAACAGTCGAGAATTGTCGATTGCCGTCGCGGCATGGCCCGCAAGCCCCAGCAAGGCCTTCTCTTGCTGTTCGGCGAAGACGCCGATCTCTGCATGACCAAAGAAGAGGCCGCCCAGCACCTCTCCCGAACGCGAGACGACCGGTACCGCAAGATAGGAACGCACTGGCAGATGGCCCTCCGGCATTCCCTTGCGGGGCCAGTTCTTGCCGTAGCGGGGGTCGGCGAGGATGTCGTCGGAGCGCACCACGCTTGTCCCGCGGAAAGTGGGGTCGAACACCGCCGTGTTGCGAGGCATTGGAAAATTTTCGAACGCGGAGCGAGGTGCGCCCGACAGAGCGTAGAGCATGTAGCTGTCGCCCTTGTCGTCGATCACATTGTAGAAGAAAGCTCCGAATTGTGCGCCCGACAGCGCTACGCCGGCATCAGTTACCGTTTGAACAATCCGCTCCACGTCGAGCTCGGCCGCTACCGCGGCAGCGGTGACGTTCATCATCTGAAGCTGATGCTCCACCCGCTTTCGCGCGGTGATATCCATGACGGTACCAATGAAGCGGACCGCACGCCCTGACTGGAAAAGCGACTCGCCCGCTGCCGCAATCCAGCGTTCCTTGCCGTCGTGCAAGCCGACCGTCCGATATTCGATGTCGTAGCGGGAAGACGTGCCCGGCGCGAGCGCCTGGCGTACGGCCTCGTCGGCGCGGGCCCGATCTTCTGGGTGAATACCCGCCAGGAACGCGCTTTCATATGTTACCTCCGCGTCTGGCGGGAGGCCGAAAAGGGCTTTGCACCGGTCATCCCACCGCAGCGCCTTGGTGACGGGATCGTAGTCCCAGGTCCCGATAGCGGCTGCGTCCGTGGCGAGCCGGAGGCGCTCCTCACTGGCCCGGGCCGCCTGTTCCGAGCGAACGCGCTCGATGTGAGCCCAGGACCGCTCCGTCACCTCCGTCAGCAAGGACAGTTCGCGCTGTGACCAGACGCGGGGCTGCTTGTCGTGAATGGCCATCAGGGCGGTCAGCCGGCCCTGTTTTACCAAGGGCATGCAGATGGTTGCCGTTATGCCGATGTCCTGAAAGGTCTTTGCCTCCTCGGGTGCAATTTCCTCGAGGTTGTTGTTGATGATGAGCGGCCGATTGGCGCTGAGATTGGTGACCGCCAGGCGACCAAAATCGGTAAGACTGTAATACCCTCTGATGCTGGGCGAGCCGGGTGCGCTCCAGTCGCCACGGATGGTGAAATGGTCCTGATCCTGTTCCATGTCGGCGTAGGCGCAAATCGAGACGGCAAGATGTTCGCCCAACAGACGAGTGGTGATCGCCATGACGGCGTCGGCGTCGGCCGCGAGGGCAATCTCCCTTCCAAGACGGTCGAGAAAAGCCAGGCGTTCGGCGTTCTCACGCAGCGCTCGCTCAGCGCGAAGCCGCTCGATGGCGGTACGCGTCCGGTCCGCCACTTCCGAAATAAGGGCAACCTCCTCCTTGGCCCAGCGTCTGGGCGCGGAGTGGTTCAGGTATAACAGCGCCACCAAACCGCCATGCTCGGTAACCGGCATGTTGATGACGGATTGGGCGCTGATGGCTTTGAGAGCCTCTGCATGATCCCTTGTTCGCGGGTCTGTCTCGGCATTTTCGAAGACAACGGTGTCGCCCCGCTTCAAGTCCTCGATATACGAGCCGTAGTTCCTGAAATTCAGGGTCCCAGCCAGGCTTTTGATGCCTGGCGCGTTCCAATCCCTCTCGATCGTGATGGTTTCTTTCTCAAGATCGATCGTGCCGTATCCGGCTCGGCTGACATCGAAATGTCTCCCTACCAGTTCCGCGGCAGCGTGGGCCAGTTCGGCAGGATCAGTAATCTCGCGAATCCGGTCGCCCAGCGCCGCCAACAGCTCGAAGCGCTGCAGTTCAGATTGACGATCGCCTGAAGTGACCCCCATATCGCCCCCGTTTTGCCCGGACTGGATAATGCAGTTGACGGCCAAGAGTTCCATTGCGGCCCGCACGCTTCTTTGACGGGCAGGCCGGCGGTTCGCGCGAACACCTTGAGTGACACACGACGAGACGCGGCTTGAACGGCAAGAAACATCTACGATGTCCCTTTGGTCGCCTTGAACTTTAGAACACTCGCGGTTCCAACGGTCGTGCGGCTTCCATTGGGCGTGGCGCTAGCCGCGTCGCTATACGCAATTGGATCTTTTGTGCGCGAACTTGCCTCGGTCCATCATAGGTTAGCGACACGTCGTGCGCTGTGCCGCATAAGCGAGAGGTCAGCGGGCATGTAACGGGCTCCGCTGCTTGGGAGACCATCGCACTCTCGCTCGTTTGGAGACGCTTGATGCTTGACCGACCCATTCGCACGGATACCCTCTACCCGAATGACCTGGACACGCTTCGCGCGGTCTTCGACGCGATGTGCCAGGAGTTTGCCATTTTGCCGGACACCGCGGCGGCTCACTCCATCGCGAGAGAGCTGATCAGGCTGTTCCAGACCGGGATCACGGAATCGGCCATGCTGATGATTGCCGTGCGCGCGCGTTGGCAGGACGACTGGCAAAAGGACGCCAGCAACGCTGCCTGACCTCCGGTGCAGGCACGCACAATCGGTGCATCCTTTTCGAAACGGTGGCGTTGACCGTGACCCTGCCAGCAATGGCCGATCCGTTATCACCACCGACAGGAGGGATCGATGCCGAAATTTCGTTTCGAGTTTATCGAGGGCATGTCCCAGCCTGCAATCTTCGCCGACATGGCTGATCGGGATGAGGCCATCAAAGAGGCGAAGCGCGCAGCCAAGGAGGCCATGCTTGACGGAATTATCGATGGCGCGGACCCGACCAGCTGGGTGACGAAAGTCTACGACGAGGCAGGTTATCTCGTCGTCACACTTGGATTCCAGGATCTGGTCGCCGCCCCCGAGGATTCGCAACGATTAAAAGAGGCGGACGAACCTGGCGTCATGCGGTCTGGCTGAAGCCCGATTTCTGAGTTCACCGGGGCCATTCGAGTTCGATCCAGGCTGGCGCGTGATCGCTTGGCTTGTCCCATCCCCGCACCGACTCATCCACACCCGCGCCGCCCAGGCTGTTCGTGAGCGAGGGGCTCACGAGAAGATGGTCCATGCGAAGGCCGGAGCTGCGGTCGTAACCGCCCCGATAGGAAAAATTCCAGTAGGTATAGACGCCTCTCTCGGGACGGATCAGCCTGACGGCGCCGGTCCAGCCATCGGCAAGCAGGTCGGCGTAAGCCTGTCGGCTCTCCGGGAAGTAGACGGCGTCGCCCAGCCATCGTGCCGGAACCGCGGCGTCGATCGGCGCCGGCACCACGTTGTAGTCGCCGCAAAGCAGGCTGGCGGGCGCGTCCTTGATCAGGAGCCGTCCGTAGTCGATCAGCCGCTCGAACCAGCGGAGCTTATAGTCGAACTTCGGACCAGGCGCCGGGTTGCCGTTGGGCAGGTATAGGCAACCAACGACGAGACCGTCGATCTCCGCCTCGATGTAACGGCTATGCGTGTCATCGGCGTCACCTGGCAACCCGCGCCGACGCTCATGCGGCTGCTTGCCCCGAGCGAGAATGGCTACGCCGTTGTACGACTTCTGTCCGTGCCATATCGCCCCGTAGCCGGCGTTGCTGATGGCATCGGCAGGAAACTTTTCGTCCGATGTTTTCAATTCCTGGAGACAGATGATGTCGTGGTGCGTCTCACCCAGCCATTTGAGCAGAACCGGCAATCGACCGTTGACGCCGTTTACGTTAAAGGTAGCGACCCGGATCATCTGAAGCCTTGAGGCATCCATTCATAAAATGGCGCTCCCCGTTTGAGCGAGTTCGGCAGCGCCCTTTGTCGGCGGCCTCAGCTCTTCACTCATATCATTCATGGCCTGCCAGCCGCCCGACGTCGTTTGAGGACGAGGTCAGCGGTTGTGTTTCGCAGGTGCTCACCTTGTCCGTCAGGATTAACCCCGAAGCGGTAAGAAGGTTTCGACGCCGAGCAGGACCGGTGTGACAACGAGATCGAAGCTCTCTGGCTGCGGCTGAAGCCGGCCGGGCTTATGCGGTCTCTCCGCGTGTCGTGCTGGAACATCGAACGAACCAGATAGTTCGCCGCTGATGGAGCAAACCTGCGGTGAAAGCCATGCCGGTCACCCGCTCGCCGACGCTGAAGATGTGCTGATCGTCGGAGGCGGGCCAGCGGGACTGACCGCGGCCCAATATCTCGCCCGTTTTCGCCATCGCGTGCTGGTGGTCGATGCCGGCCAGCCCCGTGCCGCTCTGATCCCGAAAAGCCATAACTGTCCGGGCTTTCCCGAAGGGATAAGTGGCCCTGACCTTCTCGATCGGCTTGGCCGCCACGCGAGCTTGTACGGAGCAACCTTGATGCGGGGGCAGGTGTTTTCGCTGGCCGCTGGCGAGGGAGGCTTTGATGCTGAGACCTCGATCGGCGCAATCCGCGCGCGTAAGGTTTTCCTGTCGACCGGGATTGTCGACACGACACCCGAATTGCCCCGCTTGGCGGAGGCAATTGCGGCCGGTGTCGTTCGGCTTTGTCCGGTGTGCGACGGATATGAGGTGATCGACCGGAAGATAGCGGTCGTGGGGCAGGGTGACAGAGCCTTGCACGAGGCCATTTTCCTCAGCCGATTCACACCACACGTAACGATGCTGGGGACCCACGCATCGGACTTTTCAACCAGCACGCGTCGCGCGGCGGGCGAAAGAGGGATAGTCATCCGTCACACTCTCGACAGGCTCAGCCCGGCTGCTGACGGTTGTGCGGCGATTTTGCAGGATGGAGCGACCTGCCGCTTCGATGCAGTCTACGCGGCCTTGGGATGCAAGGTGCGCTCGCACCTCGCCCTGACCGTCGGCGCGAGATGTTGCGCGGAGGGCTACGTCACGGTCGATGAGCACCAGCAGACTTCCGTCGCCGGCATGTACGCCATCGGCGACGTTGTGAAAGCGCTGAATCAGATTGCGGTCGCGTTTGGACAAGCTGCCATCGCCGCGTCCCATGCCCATAGAGAGCTTACCGCCTAGGCCGTTTGAGCCGGCTACAAAGCGTCGTCTTTGTCCAGCGGAACAAGCCGCCACTCCGAAGGTTTGGGCAAGCAGGGCACCGGGCAGGGCAGTTGCTGGCAGGCATGGGCATGGCGTTCGACAGGGATGGACCGAAGCTATCGACCGTGCTGCTCATCGCTGCATTGTCGGCACTTGCCGGGTACAATCACACCCGCGCCAAACGTGCGCTTGTTGGCCGGGCGCACGGCCATGTCATGGAGGTTGACGGTCTTCGCCTGCATTTTATCGAAGCCGGCACCGGCATGCCGCTCATTCTGCTGCATGGAAACGGATCCATGGCACAGGATTTCAAGTCGAGCGGCATCTTCGATCAGGCGGCAAAAACCTATCGGGTACTCGCATTTGATCGGCCGGGCTTCGGGCGAAGCACGCGGTCGCGCGGCCGGCGGTGGTCTGCCCGCGACCAAGCCGATCTCATACATGCCGCCGCCGGCAGGCTGGGTATCGAGAACTACATCGTGCTTGGACATTCGTGGGGCGCTTGGGTAGCCCTCGAATTGGCGCGCAGGCATTCTCGTTCGGTTGCCGGCGTCGTGCTGGTCTCCGGCTATTACTATCCGCCGCCGCGGCTTGATCTTGCGCTGGCCGCCCTCCCGGCTCTGCCATTCGTCGGCACCGCGTTTCGCCACACCTTGCTGCCGGTGCTTGTGAGGCTTGCCTGGCCTTGGACGATGCAGAAGATCTTCCACCCAGCGGATGTCGCTGCCGACTTCGCCGTTCTCGCAAAAGATATCGCCAGCCGCCCTTCCCAACTGCGGGCGGTATGTTCGGAATCGGCATCGATGCTGGCGGCGGCCCTGCTGACGAAGGCCAGCTACACGGACATTGCCGTCCCGACCGGCATCCTGGCGGGTTCTGGAGACCGGCTGTTCGACGCCGAGGGGGAGGCACGACGCCTGCATGCGGAGGTCGGTGGGTCCCTCCTCGACGTCGTTGAGGGCGCCGGCCATATGGTTCATCAGAGCGCCCCGGGGGCGGTGATCGCCATGGTGGACACGATTGCAGGACGGCACTCCTCGTCTGAAGAGACCGGCGGCCATGAGCCCGCGAGTTCAGGCGGTGCAGCCTCGCCGGACGTGCCAGGCGGGCGATGAGCAACGCTCGGATGACATTGGCCGCCAAACCGGGCTTTCAAAGATGAACGATCAGCATCCCGCCGACATGCAGTCGGTCCTTCAGCAGAACATACAGGCTCTGGTCGACCACAGGCGACAACAGGAGGAGCACCAAGGCGTTCAGGTGCGAATTGCCGGCATCATTTCGCGCTTCGCGGGAAGCATGCCTTTTGTCTATTTGCATCTCGCAATTCTGATCGCCTGGATCCTTGCGAACCTTGGCCTGATACCGGCCGTCCCAGCCTGGGACCCAACTTTTGTGATCCTGGCCATGGTGGCTTCGGTCGAGGCGATCTTCCTGTCCACCTTCGTGCTGATCAACCAAAACAGAATGGCCGAACACAGCGAGCGCCGAGCGGAGCTGGATCTGCAGATCAGCCTTCTCAACGAGCACGAAACCACGAGGCTCATCGAAATGGTGGCTGCTTTGACGGAGCGCCTCAATGTCTCCACACCGGCCGATCAGGAGCTGCCGCAACTGGCCGAGAATGTCGATCCCCGGCAGGTGATGACGGAAATCCAGCAAGCTTCTGGAGATCAGGAGAAATCTTAAGCAAAAACGAAATGCCCCGCATTGGAGGCGGGCTGCCGCGGAGGCTAATCGAATAAGAGCCTACATCCAGAGGAACATTCGCTGCACTTCAAGGTTCGGTCGCGGGCCTACAATCCTCCCTTGTCTTGGCCTTCGAGGCTGTCGAAGCAGCTTCAGCCCGTCTCGGCTTTCCGAGGCGGGCTTCTCATGACTCCGCCGCGAGGTCGCGGTGACAACAGGCCGATGCGTGTCATATGGAACCAAGTTGACGCCGAGATCGTAGTAGCGGTGGCGACTTGGGGATATCCCGGATGAGCGATGGCGTTGTTCTGATCGTCGAAGACGAGACGATGATACTGCTCGACCTCGAGTCAGCTTTGGAGGAGGCTGGCTTTCAGGTCGTCGGCGTTCGAAATGCTGCCGAGGCGCTGGCGGCCTCCGACCCCGATCCCACCAGGTTCAAGGCCGTGCTCACCGACATCCGTTTGGGGCCGGGACAATCCGGGTGGGAGATCGCCCGGCATTTGCGTAGGTCCAACTCGACCATCCCAGTTGTCTATATGAGCGGCGACAGCGCGGTACACTGGGGAGCGGAAGGAGTGCCCAACAGCATTATGATCACCAAGCCCTTCTTTCTGCCGCAAATCATAACCGCCGTTTCGCAGCTTTTAAACGCTCGGCAAGCCCCAGAAACTCACATCTAGCGCTGATAAGCTTTTTCTCCTTCCACGAAAATCCATGGAACATTCTGTCCCGACCAGCGTTAGGGCGCGCCGGAGAATCCTTATTGTAGGTTTCTTGCAGTGCATGGGCGGGATGAAATGCATAGGGATGCCTATACCCCATCGGAACTTGCCGTACTGAGCCGTGTTCTTGCACGCAGCAATCTCAAGAACGAGACTGAAGCCGAGAGAGAACGGCGCGCATCGCGCATCCTTGCTTACTACCAAGCCGGGATCACGGACGAGAACGAGCTTGAACAGCTGTCCCGGCAGCCGCTGGGAAGATGACGACTGAGCGTCCGTGTCTCGGCAAGCATGCATTTATTCGTCGAGCTTTCGGTCGAGTTCGTCGAGCAACGACCGATGCTCGCGCGGCATGTCCGCATCGGTCGGTAGGTCCAGCAACTGGCGAAGCTGGCGACGGCTGGCGTCCGATGCAATCCACTGACGTATGAGACGGGCTATGGCCTTCTGTTGCGCCTTGCCGATTTCTTCCATGTTGGGAACCCGAACTTGTCCGAGGGTCGAACTCGGCGGATCCCCTCATGGTTCCCTGTCATGCATAACAAACCTGCGGTTGAGCTATGGGCCACCTCAAGGCAAGCGATGTGTGGCTGCCTGAAAGGCATCCCGAATTTTTTGCCTTGAACACGGCCGCGCTTTGCTCACCATCAATTCGATATTTCAGGCGTGGCTTCCGCCGGGACACCCGACAGGACAGCCATTCTTGTCCTCGCATCCTGTATCCGGCCCTTGATGGTGGCTGTGTCGCAATCGCAGATGTCGGCGGCGTCTTCATAGGACAGTCCGAGCATGCAAACCAGAACGATGGCCTGCCGCTCCGGATCCGCCAGGAGGTCAATGGCACGCGCCACCCTGGGGCCGGCTTCCATCTGTTCCTGTGTGTCCGTGGCAAAAGGTTCTGACAGGCAGCTCGCCGGTCCTCGAGGCTGGGGGGCTGTGCCTTCAAGCCTGGCCAAGGAAGCCCTACGCATGGTGGCGAAGATCCAGGGCTTTACCCGGCTTCCGTCAAGACCATCGAGATCTGCAATCCCTTTGACCAGTGTTTCTCGGACAAGATTGTCAGCTTCGTCGATGCTGCCGCTGAGCGAACGTGCGAATGCCCGCAATGCGGGAACAAGGTCGACCAGGTTCGTCTGTTCGCCAGAACCTGGCAAGGACGATCCGCCAGGGTCGGTAGCGGGCTGTGTCTGCTCCGCAAGCGCCGGATCGGACGCGTTGAGCTTGCGATGGTGGTCAGCCATCACACCGATCCTCCAGGGACATGGGACCTCTTTCGTGTCGGTCTGATCTGGTGGGGTGAAGGGTCCAAGAAGCGACAATTGCCATGTTTTGCTCCAGGCTGATACTCGGGCCCGTCATCAGCAGGGTCCTGCGTGCGAGCAAGGATGCATTGTCCCCCGGCACGCACAGACCCAATTAATCCGGTCGCCGACTAGGCGCACTTACATAGATTAAAGCGCCCACCCGCTTGCATTCATGGATCTACTCCATGACCGAGCGCTGAGTGATCTATGGCTCGCGGCTTTGGATATATGTCGGCTCGATGCCCGTCCGATGGGCATGTTGAAGCTGGTTGGGTGGGGGGCTGATCCGATAATGGCGCGAAAATCGGCCGAATTCATCTCATCAATTTGATCTGAAGCGAGAGGCTTAGCCGCAGAACCTTGTCGCCATTTTCATCACGCACCTCGACAAACAATTTCTGGCCGTCGACGCTTTTCAATGCGTCTCTCGTAAGATCGATAAGGCCTTCGAATCCGACTCGGCGCACCTCTTCCAGGCCAGCGCATTCGACACCTATCTCATCCTGCAAGACCAAATCGCGATCGCCGGTGTCAAAGAAAAATCGTGCCATGGGAGAGCTTCCGTCACCACTAATCTGCCGGGTTCTTTTGATGCAGGTAAGTCGTGTCGAAATCCCCTGCGTGAGTGAGGCCGGGCCAGTCGATTGCATGCATTCTCGACCCCGTGGTGGCGATCAGGCCTTCACGTCGTAGTTCCTGAAGCATTCGGTTGACGTGGACCGTTGACAGACCCAATGCGTCGCCAAGTGCGGCTTGGGTTATGGGAATATCCGCAATGTGATCTTGAATGCGTCCCACCGCCCGCAAGCGAAATATGAGTTCGCACAAAATGTGAGCCATGCGGGTGTAAGCCTCACGTCTTCCAACGTTGGTGACCCACTCCCTGTACATCGCGGCGTCGATCAGCGTCGACCGCCAGAAAGCGGTCGCGATGCGAGGGTGCTGGTCACAGATGCTGCGTAGAACATCGTGTCGCATGAAGCCCACTCGGGCCGGCGTCATGGTCGAGAAATTACAATCCATGACCGACAGATGCAGCCCGTGCAGATCGGGAATGTCCCCGGCCACGAAGAAAGACGTGATCTGTCGCTTTCCTTCGCTTGTGTATTTGGTGGACCCGACCAAACCATCCAGGACGACAAACGAGTAAACAGGATGGTCACCCTCACGCACCAGGTCGTGGTTGGCCGAAAAATCTTTCTCCTGAATCGGTATGCTTTTCAAAACCGCGATTTCAGCTTCTCGAATGTCCGAGATGGTCTGAAGCTTGCGGATAAGTACATCCGAGGACGAAGAGGGGGACAAAATGGCTACCTAGCTGATGTTGCCCACCGAACTTTTATCCCAGCCAAAAGTTCCGGATGGCGGTGAAATCCGAATGAGCAGAACCTGGTTTGCCAAAGGCGCGATCAAAACCGCAGCCCATGGAACAAACGCACCCACGGCTTTGTACGTTTTCATACCTAACGCCGCTCCGCCGGAACGTAGGGTAGGCATTCGCGGTTACGTCGGACTCTTCGGGGAGTTCGCCATGGATGAGCCTAAGACAGCTTTCATTGATCGCCTGATCAAGGAAACCAGCGTCAGCGAAAAAGACGCCCGCGAACTGATAGCCCTGCTAGGGCTCAATTGGTCGTCCTTGGTCCGGGAAGCGAAGCTCCTGAAGCCACAGGCCCACGGTGCCTCTTATATGAGCGTGGACGGCGGCGGCGTCTCTGATTTCCAAACGAATTCTAACCAGGTCTCCGAGCAAGGCGGCCATTCTAGCCCGCTGGTCGGCAAGGCTGACACCTAGCGCCCGCTACAAGTTCGTTCAAGCATAGGGGAGGTCTGGAAGGATGGTCGCTAAACGGCCATCGTCCGCGACGGCACCGCTGCCAACAGAAGCGGCTCATCGAGAGGCGCATCTTTGGCGCGTCGCCAGATAAGAACGCAAGACCGCGCGCGCTGCCACTGCCTGCAACACTTTAATCCGCGCCTCAGGAACGGAGTGGTCCCACTGACGTTCTCGACGGTGGCAAGGTGAGACCTCAGTGAACAGACCCATTTCGCGGACGGAAATCATCGAAGAAGTCCATCACCCGTCGAATGACGGGGACCTCGCGAGAGACCAGGGCGCCTCGCCTTCCGCCGCAATCGCGGCGGCGCTGGCCGACTCCCTTGAGAGCGGTCCAAACAAGCATATTGTCCATATAGCCGCCTCGGAACGCAGTGCCGAAGAGACCGCTGCGGCTTTGCGTCAGTTTCTGCCGAGCGCGGACGTCATCTTCCTGCCGTCCTGGGATTGCCTGCCTTACGACAGGGTATGGCCGACACGCGCCAATATGGGGCGGAGGCTTCGCGCTCTGCGTGAGATCGCGAGCGAGCCAAAACGTCCGCGCATCGTGGTTCTGTCGATCGAGACTACTCTCCAGCGGGTGCCGCCCGCACCAGTCATTGCTGGCGGTTTTACAATGCTGGAACTCGGACAAGAGTTCGACCCGGATGGTTTCCGAACGAGAGCAGAGGCGATTGGATACGGTGTCGACGAAAGGGTCGACGAACCGGGCGAGATAGCCTTTCGGGGCGACCTCATGGACATATTCCCTGCTGGCGCCGATCACCCGGTTCGCGTCGTCATCGGTACAGATAGCTGCATCCGGGAACTCAAGACCTATGACCCCATAAGCCAGCTTAGCGAACAGTCGCGCGAGTCGGTCACGGTTGGGCCAGCATCCGAGCTGATTTTCGCAACGGGGGATCATCCTGAGTTGGCAGCGATGCGCGCGACGTCGATGGAAGAACGCCTCGTCGCGTTATACGGCAGCATGCCGTCGGTCTTCGATGTGGCATCCGGCGCCTGTGTCTCCATCGCGGAAGGTCTCGAAGGCGCGCCGCTCGACCGCTTCCTGGGCCTGATCGAAGATGCTCGTGGTGCAAGGCAGGAGGTTGCCGCGCCCGCCAAACCCTTGCCGGAACAGTTTTACCTGTCGCGTCAAGAATGGGACGTCGCAGTCCGTAAACGCCACGGCACGAGTCTCGCCGTTTCTGCCGCGCGAGTTCCCAAATTCTTCCAGCAGGCGCGATCCGGGGATCAGTTCGCCGAATTTGCGGAAAGGCAGACAAGGTCGGGTGTCACTGTGGCGTTCGCGGGCGAGGCCTCCGAACTGCGGCGAGCCGATCGTCTGCTCGATCGGAAGCTTGGTCGGCGAATGGGGGAAGTGGCGGACTGGCCGCGGATCCGTTCGGCCCCAAGGGGCTCTCTTCTCAAGGCCGAGATCGTTCTCGACGAAGGCTTTGTCGACGAGCAATCTGGCATCGCGGTGGTGGCCGCAGCCGACCTGTTTGGCCACGCCTTGAAAGCAAACGGCAGCGCGGCCACCAGCATACTCGAACCCGAGTTGCGCATTGGCGACGTCGTCGTCCATGAGGACCATGGCCTGGCCACGCTGGTGGCGGTCGAACAGGTCGAGTTGGCCGGTCAGCAGCAGGATGTCGTCAGGCTGGAATATCAGGACGGAGCTTCCTTGCTGGTCCCGGTCAATGAGTTTGGGCGGATATGGCGCTATGGCTCGGAACCCGGTGCGGTGCCGCTCGATCGCTTGAACAGCGATGGGTGGCTCAACCGACGCAAGGCGGCGCTGCGCGATATCGACAGGCTGGCCAAGCGCTTGAGGGACCTTGCCAATGCCAGGTCCAGCCAGCCTGCCGCGATCATAAAACCCTCTCGCGCGGACCTTGCCCGGTTCGCGGCGCGGTTTCCCTATACCGAGACTCCCGACCAGGCTGCCGCCATCCGCGACGTGCTCGGCGACCTGTCGTCGGGGAGAACAATGAATCGCCTTGTCTGCGGCGACGTCGGCTTCGGCAAGACAGAGGTGGCCCTGAGGGCCTGCGCCGCCGTGGCCCTCTGCGGGAAGCAGGTGGCGGTGATAGCGCCGACAACGGTGTTGGCACGTCAGCACTACGAGACGTTCAGCAGAAGATTTGCGGGAACCGGCCTCGACGTCGCCCACCTCTCGAGAATGGTCGGAGCGGCGGAGGCGAGAGCGGTGAAGGAGCGGCTGCGGAGCGGTCAGGTCGCGGTGGTTGTGGGTACCCAGGCCCTGGCGGCCAAGAGCGTCAGCTTCGCCAATCTCGGACTGCTGGTGATCGACGAGGAGCACCGGTTCGGCGTCAAGCTCAAGCAGGCGCTGCGGAACATGGCGCCCTGCCTTCATACGCTGAGCATGAGCGCCACGCCGATACCGCGGACGCTGCAATCGGCGATGTCAGGCGTCCAGGAGGCCAGCGTCCTCAACTCTCCGCCCGCCAAAAGACGTCCCGTTCGCACCATCCTGGCGCCCTTCGATCCAGCTTCGGCAAGAGCCGCCCTTTTGCGCGAGTTTCGTCGGGGCGGACAGAGCTTCCTGGTGGTTCCGCGCATCGAAGACATCGATCCGGTTCGCCTGCAGCTAAACAGACTGGTGCCGGAACTCGCGGTCAAGACGGCGCACGGCGAAATGAAAGGGAGACAACTGGACGACATCATGGTCGGGTTCGCTAACGGTGACGGCGACGTCCTGTTGAGCACTGACATCATCGAGAGCGGCCTCGACGTGCCGCGGGCCAACACCATACTGATCTGGCGAGCGGACAGGTTCGGTCTGGCACAGCTGCACCAGCTTCGCGGCCGGGTCGGAAGGGGGGCGGTGCAGGCTATTGCTCTTCTTCTGACCGAGCCTGGCATCGAACTGGCCGAAGGCACAAGAGCCCGACTTTCGACCATGATTGCGCTCGATCGGCTTGGCTCCGGCCTTGCGATCAGCCAAAGGGACCTCGACCTGCGCGGGGCAGGAGACCTTTTCGGCGAAGATCAAGCCGGACACATGAAGCTGATCGGAGCAGGCCTTTACCAACATTTTCTGCAGCGGGCGGTCTCGCTGGCTGCGGGAGGGGCCGATACCGACAAGCAGCTTGCCGACATCAACGGCGCCGGAAAAGGGGCCTTTCCCGAAAGTTACGTCAACGAGCCGACGGTGCGCGTCAGCCTCTATGCGAGGCTGTCTCGTTTAGCTGCCGAGACGGACCTCGATGCATTCGGCGAAGAGCTTGAGGACCGCTTTGGAGACATGCCCGGCGAAGTGGCGGATTTACTGGAACTGACCAGGTTGCGCATAGCCGCGGCGGACCTGGGCATCAGCAAAGTCGATGTGGGACCAGAAGGGATCGCGATTACCTTCCGCAAGAAGCCCGTGGCATCAAAATGGCGCTTTAAAAACGCACAGGGCTTCGAGTTCCGCAACGGCCGGCTGATTTTCAGGCCCCCGATCCAGTCTCGCGGCTCAGGTATCGATGCCGTCCGCTCGGTGCTCGGTGCCTTGCGTGCAGCCCGGCCGGCGCGGCGCCGCCCATGATGGGTTCGCTCGGATCACCGGTTCCAGATCGTGGGGAAAGTCCGGCGCTTCGATGGGCAGTTCGTCAGCCGGCGTTCTTTCCCTTTGAGTCACGGCCGGAAGCATTTCGGCGACCTCGATGAGGATATCCTTGACGAAGTGATTGATCTGGGCGTCCATCTACCGCGAGCCTGTTGTCTCCGATGGCGTCCGAACTTGCTGCCCGAACCAAAGTTCCCGCCTGAGACGCGTGACGAGGCGAGCGAAAGTCAGCTAATACCGTGTCCGGCGTGCGGTTCGCTCAAGGCATCACTCCGGCTTGATGGGCGGTCATGGCAGCCATATTCTGATCCAGATGGGCCATGATCCAGACTGAGCCCAGAACCACCAGCGCCACGATCAGCACGCCGAAGGCCAGGGCCAGGACGTTGTTGGTGTTGTCCCGTCCGGTCGTCAGGTGGAGAAAGAAGACAAGATGCACGCCCATCTGCGCGACAGCGAGCACCACCAGGGCCGAAATTACCGCCGGCTGGTAGATCAGGTTGGTCTGAGCCGCCAGGAACGAAGCGATCGTCAGCAGGATGGCCAGGCCGAAGCCAAGCAGGTAGCCAGAGAGGCCCCCCGCCATTTCGTGCTCGGTTATGCGTTCCTCGCCCGGTGCTGAATCGCGGCGGTCTGGCGTCTCGCCTGTCCCGCTCTCGCCCCCGATCTCGGTCATGGCGATGCTCCTAGCAGATAAACCAGGGTGAAGATGGCAACCCAGATGATGTCGAGCGCGTGCCAGAAGAGCCCGAAGCAGTGGAGCCGCCGCAAAATATCGGACCGAAAACCCTTGACCCACAGCTGCGCCATCATGGTGCCTAGCCAGAGCAGGCCGAGTGCGACGTGGGTCCCGTGGCAACCAACGAGTGCGAAGAAGGCCGAAAGAAATGCGCTTCGAGACGGGCCTGCCTGCTCGCCGGCCATCGCCGCGAACTCCTGCACCTCCAGGAGCAGGAAGGCTGCCCCGAGCAGGCCCGTAACCAGCAGCCAGAACTGGGTGGTAGCCATCGATCTGCGGTGGCTCGCGAGCGTTGCCAAGCCGCCGGTGAAGCTCGAACTGAGCAGAAGGCCCGTTTGCACCGCAACGCGCGTGGGCTCGAACAGATCCTTGCCGGCCGGCCCGTCGGCGATTGCCTTGGCGAGCACGGCATAGGCGGCGAAGAAGGCCGAGAACATGATGATGTCGGACAGCAGAAAGATCCAGAACCCGTAGGCAACGGTGACGAACTTCGACGCTGGGCCGCCCTGTCCGTGGCCCGTCGCGGATCTTGCACCATGGCTGCCGGTGCGATTGACCCGGTATTGGTCGCGTGTCTGGCCGTCGGCGCTGATGTCGGTGGTGAAGGCGTGATCGCTCATACCGGACGTTCCCAGCTGCGCAGGAAGGCAAGCCGCGCGGCTCGGCCGTTTCGGTCTATTCGCGCGACCTCATCGGCGGGGATCTCGTAGTCGCCATGATCGCGCCAGGCGAAGACGACGAAGGTGGCGTAGGCGCCGATGAAGCCGACGATCGCCAGCCACCAAATGTGCCAGATCAGCGCGAAGCCGATCAGCGTACTGAAGAAAGCGGTGACGAAGCCCGTCGGGCTGTTGCGCGGCATCTCGATAGGCTCGTACGCGGCCTCCGTCTCCGCGCTCTGCTCCTCGATCCCCCGCTGCTTGATGCTCCAGTAGGGTTCTTCGTTCTCGACATGTGGCAGCCGCGCAAAGTTGAAGGCGGGCGGAGGGGAGGGTGTCGACCATTCCAGCGAACGCCCATCCCACGGGTCGCCGGTCTCGTCGCGAAGCTTGTCGCGATGCCGGATCGAAACCACCAGCTGCATGATCTGCAGCGCGGCGCCGATAATCATCACCAGCACGCCGAACGCGGCCACCACCAGCCACGGTGCCCAAAGATCCATGTCGATGTGCTGAAGGCGCCGCGTCATGCCAAGCAGGCCGACGATATAGAGGGGCACGAAGACCAGCATGTAGCCGACCAAGGTGACCCAAAACGCCGCCTTCCCCCAACCTTCGTGCAACCGGAAGCCGAATGCCTTGGGGAACCAGTAGGTGAAGCCGGCGAAGGCGCCGAACAGCACGCCCGAGATGATGACGTTGTGGAAATGTGCCACGAGGAAAAGCGAGTTGTGCAGCACGAAGTCGGCGGGCGGGACGGCAAGCAGGACGCCGGTCATGCCGCCGACGGTGAAGGTGGTGACGAAAGCCAGTGCCCAAAGCATGGGCGTGTCGAAGCGAACGCGCCCGCCATACATGGTAAAGAGCCAATTGTAGATTTTTACGCCGGTGCCGACGGCGATGACCGAGGTGGCGATGCCAAACGCGGCATTGACGTCGGCACCGGCGCCCATGGTGAAGAAATGGTGCAGCCAGACCATGAACGAGACGATGCAGATGAACATCGTCGCCGCGACCATCGAACGATATCCGAACAGCGGCTTTGAGGAGAAGGTCGAGAAGATCTCGGAAAAAATCCCGAAGGCTGGAAGCACCAGGATGTAGACCTCGGGATGGCCCCAGGCCCAGATCAGGTTGACGAACATCATCTGATTTCCCCCGGCTTCGTTGGTGAAGAAATGGAAGCCGAGATAGCGGTCCAGCGTCAGCATCGCGAGCGTGGCGGTGAGGATCGGGAAGGCCGCGACGATGAGCAGGTTGGATGCCAGCGATGTCCAGCAGAACATCGGCATGCGCAGGTACCCCATTCCCGGCGCACGCATCTTGAGGATGGTCGTCACCAGGTTCACGCCGGTCAGCAGCGTGCCGACGCCGGAGATCTGGATCGACCACAGATAATAGTCGACACCGACGCCCGGCGAGTAGGTGGTTTCCGACAAGGGTGCATAGGGCAACCAGCCGGTGCGCGCGAACTCGCCGATGACAAGCGAGATGTTGACCAGCAGGGCTCCGGTAGCCGTCAACCAGAAGCTGACCGAGTTGAGTGTCGGAAAGGCGACATCGCGGATGCCAAGCTGCAGTGGCACGACGAAATTCATCAGTCCGATGATGAAGGGCATTGCCGCGAAGAAGATCATGATCGTGCCGTGCGCCGAAAAGATCTGGTCGTAATGCTCGGGCGGAAGATAGCCTGGACCGTGGATGGCCAGCACCTGTTGCGTGCGCATCATGATGGCATCGATGAAGCCACGCAAAAGCATGAGCATCGCGAGCACGATGTACATCACGCCGATGCGTTTGTGGTCGACCGAAGTTATCCACTCGCTCCACAGATAGGGCCAATATCCCTTGAGACCTATCCAGCAGAGCACCGCTGCCGCGGCGAGGAACACCGCGAAGGCCGCACCGAGGGGGATAGGTTGGTCGAACGGAATCGCCGACCAATCGAGCTTGCCGAGCATCGTCATTCTCCCCCTTCTGCCTGCTGGTGGTGCGCCATGGTCGCCGCTCGTAACGCCTTCGGACTGACCTGTGGCTCACCGCTGCCGCCACTTTCAGCGGGGCCGGGGCCGGGCGGCAGCGTCTGCTGAACAACCGCTTCGAACAGCCCGGGCTGCACGTGGCCGAACGAAGCCGGCGGCAGGTTTGTGCTTTGCCGGGCGAGCTCGCGGTAAGCGTCGGCGTTGAGCACGCCGCCGCCACCACGCAACGATGACGTCCAGCGGGTGAACGCATCAGGCGAAACCGCGGTCACGCTGAAGTTCATGTCCGAGAAGCCGTCGCCGCTGAAATGCGCCGACTGACCGAAATAGCTCCCCTCGCGGTCGGCCTGCAGATGCAACTCGGTCTGCATGCCGTTCATGACATAGACCATGCTGCCAAGCTGAGGCACGAAGAACGTGTTCATCACGCTGGCCGAGGTCAGCTTGAAATGCACGGGAACGCCGGCCGGGATGACCAGCTGGTTGACCGCCCCAACTCCCTGCTCGGGATAGAGGAACAGCCATTTCCAATCGAGCGCCACCACTTGGATGTCGAGCGGTGGCCGCGCCGAGGCGATCGGTTTGCGCGGATCGAGGTGATAGGAACCGTAGTAGATCAGTCCGCCAAGGAAGAGGATGGTAAGCGTCGGGATCGACCAGACGATCAACTCGATCCGACCGGAATAGGTGAATTCCGGGTCGTAGCGGGCATTGCTGTTGGAGGCGCGGAACTTCCAAGCGAAGGCCAGCAGTGCGATCAGCGTCGGAATGACGATCACCAGCATCACCGCCAGCGAGTTCAAAAGGATCGTGCGATTGCCCGCGCCAATTGGCCCTTGCGGGTCGAGCACGCCCCCCGCGCAGCCGGGCAAGAATGCGGCTGCGGGTATCCAGAGCAGCGAACGCGCCGACTCGGGGGTGAATGGCAATAACAGTGGCTGCGCCACGCATCTCGGGGAGGACGCGTCGTGAGGGCACGCGTTCTTCGCGTTTTCCATCTAAGTCTTCCCTGACGCAGAATTCGAGATACGCCCGGTGTCGCCTGCCGCCCAACGAACGCCTAACTGGCGCCCGTGGCGTTTGTTCCGCCGCCGCCCGTCTTGGGCCGCCCGGGCGGCAAAGCCGGCGCGTTTTTGACAGATCTTGAGAACCGCAGCAGAGCGCTGCGCTCGGACAGGCTCAGCTATTTGGAACCGTCGCCGGCTCGCGCACGAATTTCATTTTCGGCGGCACGGCAAACTCCGTGAACCGATCAGCCAGGCTGTCAAGAGCTTGACGCATGCCCATGCCGGCCGCCGCCGCCCCATGTCCACTGATGACCATCTGCGGCTTCAGCGCGGCCAGGCGCTTCACCGATCTTTCCGCCGCATCCCAGTCCGGCGTGAAATAGCGTGGCGGACCGTGCATCTCGAGATCCTGAACGGCGACCTCATAGACCGACTCCTGGCCTGTGGTGATGAAAGCGTCCCCTACGATCAGCGAGCGGTCCTCCTCGCGCCAGAGCGAGATATGCCCCGGGGCGTGTCCTGGCGTGTGCAGCCACTGCCATCCGGGCATTCCGGGGATCGAACCGTCGGCCGGCAAGAGTTCCAGACGGTTGCCAAGATCGATCGGCCCGCGTGGAAATAGCGGCGAGAGCAGCGCCATCAGTCCACCCCCGACCCAGGGGTCCGGCGGCGGATAGGATGTGGTCCCGTCCAAATAGGGGCGCTCGAGCGGGTGCGCGAAGACAGGCACGTCCCACGTAGTCGCCAGGTCCAGAACCGTTCCCACATGGTCGAAATGGCCGTGCGTCAAGATGATCGCAGCCGGCCGCGCGTCAATCCCGAAGCGCTTCTCCGCCACAGCAAGGATGCTGCTCCGGGACGTCGGCAACCCGGTATCGATCAGCACCCATTTCCGGTCTCCGCTGCCCGGTGCGCCGAAGAACACGACATTGACGATTGCCAGCCGCAAATAACCCAGATCCGGTGCGATGCTCCAAGCACCGTCGCCACGATCCTCGCGCCTGGCGTGGTCGATATCGGAAAGTTGAATTTGAACGGTCATGTGATCCCGTGCCTCTGTTGTTTGCCGGGCAGCCGGTCGAGTTAAGCGACGCCGGTGCTACATCGCCCCGAACTTGGCTCGAGCCTCCTTGTTCCTGATGTCGCCAATCGCCACCCAGCTCGCGGCTGGTCGACCACCGGAACAAAGGCTCGGCCAGTCGGTTCGGCTTTACCCCGCTCAGGCAGGATGAGGGGTCAGCTGAGCTGAGCAATGGAACGCGGCTTGCCTGATCGGATACGGCGTTTCGCCAAGGCAATTCGCGGTCCAAACAGGGCGGCCGAGTTTGAAACCGACTGCCCAAAGGAGACTTCGAATGGACGAAGTGGAACGCACGGACGGGCACGAAGTGGGTGAGTCGGCTCCGAAAGCTTCGCGCTTTGCCAGTTTTTTCATGGCGGGCTTTGAGTGCTCCTCGCATCGGCGCAAGGATGGCGTCCGCCTCGACCTTATTCGTGCGACTTCGCATAATTTGCATGCCCTCGGCGATTACCGGGCCTGCGCCGAACTCGGCCTGCGCACCATTCGCGATGGGCTACGCTGGCACCTGATCGAAACCGCTCCTGGAACCTATGACTGGTCAAGTTGGATGCCTATGGTCGAGGCAGCCCAATCGGCAGGGGTCCAGGTCATCTGGGACATCTTCCATTATGGATCCCCGGATCATGTCGATCAGGGGTCCATCCAGTTCATCGATGCCTATGCCTCGTTCGCGGCGGAAGCCGTGAGGGTGTACCGTTCGATAACCGGAACATCGCCTCTGTTGTGTCCGATCAACGAAATCTCCTTCTTCGCCTGGGCCGTCGAGGTCGGCTATTTCCCGCGCGTAGGGCCGAACAAGCGGGGATGGTTCAAGCGGCACCTCGTCAAGGCTGCCATCGCCGGTGTTCGTGCAATGCGGGAGGTCGATCCGGCATGCGGATTTGTCTGGGCCGAGCCGCTCATCCACATCGCGCCTCGCGACCGGACCCGCGGCGAACGGCGCCGCGCCGAAAACGCCCGACTGGGACAGTTCGAGGCCTACGACATGTTGCTGGGCCGCGTCGAACCGGAGTTGGGCGGCAGCGAGGATGTTGTCGACGCCGTGGGCCTGAACTTCTACCCACACAATCAATGGTACATAAATGGACCGACCATTCCGATGGGGCACCACGAGTACCGTGCTCTGTCGGAAATGCTGATCGAGGTCGCTCATCGATACGGCAAGCCGATGTTCATTGCCGAAACCGGCTCGGAGGGATCGGGCGGGGCGGCTTGGCTCCACTATGTCTGCGACGAGGTGCGTGCGGCGATAAAACTCGAAGCGCCGATCGACGGTATTTGCCTGTATCCGATAACCGCTTACCCCGGGTGGGATAATTCCCGACATGCGGAGGTGGGATTGTTTTCCGTCATCCAGGCGGATGGCACGCGACGCCTCCGCCAGCCCGTCGCGGACGAACTGGTTCGGCAGCAAGATCTGTTCGCACCAAACCGGACGCGTTGAAGGAGCGGCCGGCAACCAGGCGGGGGCGGCGTTGTGGATGCCGCCCCTGGCCGTTGGATCAGCTTTTTGCAGTCTCCCCCGCCGCGCGCAACTTGGCGTACCGCAGGGTCACGTCGCTCAGATTTTCCTTAAGCCAATCGGCCATCGCTTCCTCTTCGCTCAGATTTTGCTTGAGGACCGTTTCGGCATCCTGGAAGCCGCCGGCCTCGGCGAGCACCAGGAGCGAATTGTAGGCAGCGATCTCGTAGTTCTCGAAGGCGAAATTCGCCAGGCTGTTCTTGATGATCTCGTCGCCTGCCATCGAGTGTCCCATGGCAGCCATGCTGCCAACCATCGACAGGGCCGTGTCCTTGAGAGTCGAGTGCTCTTCATCGAGACCCTCCAGGACCGTCTCGAGCCGAGTGATCTGGCCCTCGGTCTCTTGAATATGCCGGCGCAAGCGATCAGCCACCTCAGGATAATTCTCGATACGCTCGACCTGTGGTTTCATGATCGACAGCGCTTGGTTCTCCATGGCATGGGCGTTGCGCAAGCCAACAATGAATATCGAACGGCTCTCCGAGTTGAAGTTTGTATCCATCGCAATTCTCCTTCTGTTTTCTGCCGCGGTTAATTCAGCTCCCATGTGCGGGAGAACTCGCCACCAGTCCGGCCAGGGACGTCCTTCCAGTGCCCGCCCATTCCGGCAGACTTTTCTGGATGCGAGCGAAAGTGGCCAGAGCCTGTCCGACCACCTGGTCCATGTTGTAGTAGCGGTATGTTGCCAGGCGGCCGACAAACCACACGTCGGGACAGGTTGCGGAGAGTGCTTCGTAGCGCTTGTAGAGCGCTTCGTTTTCGGCTCGCGGCACCGGGTAGTACGGGTCGCCGATATCCGTCGGGTATTCGTAAGTCAGGCTGGTCCGCGCGTTCTGCTGGCCGGTCAGATGTTTGTATTCCGTGATGCGGGTGTAATCTTGCGTCTGCGGATAATTGACGACGGCAACCGGCTGAAACTGCTCGCGGTCCAGGGTGACGTGCTCGAAACGCAGCGAGCGATAGGGAAGATGCCCAAGCTGCCACCCGAAATATTCGTCGATTGGACCGGTATAGATCATCCGCCTGAACGGGATCTTCTCACGGATTTCGCGGAAATCGGTCTGCAGCATGATCTTGATGTTCGGATGGTCGAGCATGCGTTCAAACATCCTGGTGTATCCGCCGGCCGGCATTTTCTGGAAACTATCGCTGAAATAGCGGTCGTCACGGTTGGTCCTGGTCGGCACTCGTGCCGTCACCGACTTGCTCAGTTGACTGGGATCGACGCCCCATTGCTTCCTGGTGTAGCCACGGAAGAATTTTTCGTAGAGCTCGCGGCCCACCGTGCTGACAACGACATCCTCGGCCGTGCGAACGTCCTCCACAGTCTCGCGTCGCGACGCGAAGAATTCCTCCAACTGGGCCGAGGTCAGGTCCAGTCCATAAAGGCTGTTGATCGTGTCGAGATTAATCGGGATGGGAACGAGTTTCCCGTCCACCGCCGCCAACACCCTGTGCTCGTATGACCGCCACTCGGTGAACTGCGACAGGTAGTCCACGATTGCCTGGCTGTTGGTGTGGAAGATATGCGGACCGTAGCGGTGGATCAGGATGCCGGCTTCATTGTAGCAATCATACGCATTGCCGCCGACATGGCCGCGACGATCTACCAGCAGGACGCTTTCGTGACGCTGCGAGGCTATCCTTTCGGCAAGCACGCTGCCGGCAAAACCCGCCCCGACGACCAGCCAGTCGAACATGGCTAAGCGCTCCTGCGAAGAGGGACGATTTTCTTGCGTTCATGGGCGCGCTCGATGTGAGCCGCCATGGCATTCCATGTTCGCTCCCAGGAGGTATCCGCAAGGTAGGCGTCGACTTGTTGCCGGAGCATCTGGCGCGGTCGCGAAAGAGCCGAGCGGAGCTTGGTTTCCAGATCGTCGCTGTCGGCGATTTCCACCAGCCCGGCAGCGCCGTAGCTGCGCACCACGTCCACGATCGCCGTCGAGACTACCGGCAGCCCCGCCGCGAGGAACTCCGGCGTCTTGGTCGGGCTGATGAAGCGGGTCGCTTCATTGAGGGCGAACGGCATCCAGCCGGCATCCCAATGGCGCAGGTAGTCGGGCAGATCGCGGTAGGCTTTCCCGCCCAGCCAGTGAAGGTTCTCGGCGCGCGGCAGGCTTGCAGCGTCGATCTTGACCACCGGGCCCAGCATGACGAAATGCACGTCCGGCATGGTCTCCGCCGCCTGGGCCACGAGATCGACGTCCAGCCGCTCGTCGATGACGCCGAAATAGCCGACCCTCGGGTGAGGAATGCCGGCCTGATCGGCCGGGTCTTTTCCCGGCTTCCTGGCCTTGTGAAAGTGGTTCACGTCGATGCTGCTCGGAAAGGGATAGATCGCGTGATGCAGGTGGCGCTTGGTCTCGAACAAGCTCAGGCCGCCGGTGAAAACAAGATCGGCGCGGTGCAGAAGCACCTTTTCCATCTGCCTCAATTCAGGCGGCGCATTCTTGAACGCCGAGAGTTCGTCCATGCAATCATAGACACATATGTCAGGCTCAAGGTACTCCGTGAAGCGGAGAGCCATTGGCGTATAATACCAGGCGATCAGCCGGCTGTGCGGCATAGACGCGATTGTCTGCTGAACAAATCTGCGCTGCGTCGCATCTGCTTTCGCGGCCGACGTGCCGACCGGGAGCACTGGTGTCACAATCAGAATGTTTGGCGAGGCCTCGCTCGTCCGCATTAGCGGCTGCGGCAGTTCTTCAAAGACAGGTTCTTCAAAGTAGACAACCCTCTGCTGCATGGATGCGAGTGTGAGGATATGCTGCGGGCGTTGATGAACGAAGTTCCACCTTAAATGAGAGAAGCAAACCAGTAGATTTTGCCTGCCAGCCTGTTTACTGACGGTGACCCTGCCCAAGGCTGCTTCCATTGAGATATTCCTTTTATAGACGGTGGTTATGTTTCGACTAACATTTGTTAATCGGGGATGAGGGAGAACTAGACTTCGGTTTCAGCTCCTAACTTTCGGGTAGGTGAGTTGTTCCAAGGTGAAACGGAGAGCCTCGGTCGCCGCTTCGGATTGGACGAATGCAAAGCGCCGGCTGCGCGGAGGCAGACTGGCTGTCTCAAATGGCGGGTCATCGAAACTGCCCCCGACCAAGTTTGCTGGTGGAGAACCGCCTTCGCCGTATTTGCGTTGAACTTGCTGGCTATAAAATGTGCCGGACATCAACTTGATTCGCCCGCAGCTTGGGCGGGTCCGGGGCAAGGGCAAATTCCGGGGCTAAGATGAAGATCGACTTCGATACCAACGTGTTTCCGCTGTTCCATCCGCAAAGCGTGGATGATCTCAAGGACCCATGCCCCGTCTTCGATGGCAGGCTGTGGCATGTGTTCGGCTCAAGCGGGACGGTGACGACCGAGACGTGGAGGATCCTGCACGCCACGGCCCCCGACCTCTATGGGCCTTGGACCGAGCACGAAGCGATCGAGCTTCCCATCAACGGGACCGGGGTCGCGGCTCCGGGCGTCATCCACGAAAGTGGCGTCTTCCATATGTTCATCCAGACCGAGTTCATGAAATCCGGGGGCCGCTGCGAGCATGCGGTTTCCAACGACGGCTTCCATTGGGTGGTTCTCAGCCCGGCCATTCTCGCCATCCCCGACACGGAAGAGGATGGCATCTACGATCCGCATCCGGCCGTCATTGGTGGCAGGCGCTATCTCGTTTACTCTGCCATGCCGAAATTCAACAGGGTGCCGCAGCCCGACATCTATCTTGCACGCAGCCAGTCCGACTCGTGGTTCGGGCCGTGGAAGCGGATCGGCAAGATCCTCGATCATGCTGATGTCCCTCATCACAATACGAGAGAGGACCCCGACTATGAATGGGGCATAGAAGGTGCCCAACTGGTCGAGTTGCCGGATGGCCGCGTGCTTCTGAACGCCACTTGCTTTCTTCCAAATGGCCTTCGTGGGAATCGCCAGCGCGTGTTTTTTGCCGTCGCTGACGAGGTTGCCGGACCTTACGTGTCGATAGGCCCGGTACTCGAACCAGGCCAGCCGGGCGAGAACGGTCATTCAACGGTGATGATCGAAGGCAGCCAGCTTTCCCTGTTTTACCAAAGCCGGGTTGCCGCGACCGACCACCGGTGGCGCTACGGCTTGGCCCGATGTGACGTGGCTCTGTTTTCCAAGGTTGCATGATCCTGGTCTGCCGGCCGGCACGACTGCGTTCGACCGGCCGGAGCGGCTGTCGTCGTCGTGCAATTGAGTTCCGTTGACACGAGGCGATCCGTTGCCAGTTCTTTCCAAATTAAACGCCTGCCCGGGCGGAACAATGCTTCCGGGCTGAGGTTCGGCTGACTTCAAACGGAGAGTCAGCCATGTATTACACCGACAAGAAATTGCAGTTCCCGGTTCGAGTCGAGACGCCGAACCCAATCTTTGCACGCGCCTTACAGCAGGCCATAGGCGGAGTGGAAGGCGAAATTCGTGTCGCCTTGCAGTATTTCTTTCAGGCGTGGGGGTGCCGTGGACCGGCCAAGTACCGCGACCTGCTGTTGAACACAGCCACCGAGGAGCTCGCCCATATCGAGATGCTGGCGACCGCGGTCGCGCTCAATCTCGAAGGGGCACCGCTTTCGCTGCAGGAGGACGTGTCGTCCGATGCGGTCGGCGGCTCTGTCCTCAACGGGATGAATTTCCGTCATATCTTGTCGACTGGGCTCGCCGCCCTGCCGGAAAACTCCAACGGTGTTCCCTTCAATGCTTCGCATGTTTATGCCAGCGGCAATCTTGCCGCCGATATGGTCGCCAACGTAACCGCGGAAGGAAGCGGACGCGTGCTTGCGACCCGCCTCTACAACATGACCAACGATGCCGGAATGAAGGACATGCTGTCATTCCTCATTGCGCGCGACACCATGCATCAGCAGCAGTGGCTGGCGGCGATCGAGGACATGGGGGGCCTGACTGCGTCTCTGCCGGTGCCCAATTCCTTCCCGCAGGAGAAAGAGCGTCAGGACGTATCCTATGCCTTCATCAACTGTTTCATCGAAGGTGTAGCACCGGCGCAGGGACGCTGGAGCGAAGGCCCGTCGATGGACGGCAAGGGCGAGTTCTCCATGGTGCCCGGCGCACCGATGGGCGAGGAGCCAATGCTTTCGCCGCCACGGCCAAGCTCTGGTGCGCAGAGCGAGCAGATGTTCGACAGGAAGGCAGCCGAATAGTCATAGTCGCAGCCGAAGGCGGCGGCCAAATGGGGGCCGCTTCCGCTTTGTGCCGTTCGTACTTGTCAGGTCGCGTCGGGCCGAAGGATCCTGGCGCAGACATCGCGAATGAGCTGCGGCAGGACGTCGAACGCATAGCCGACATGCAATCGTTCGAGCGGCGTGTGATAATCGCGTCCCCACGGACCGATGTTGATTGTCGGTATGTTGGCCAGGGCTCGCGTGAGGGGCCAGCGCACGCTGTCTTTCCAGGCTGGTGTGTTGCGGGCGACGACGTCGAGGGAGGACTCGGCCGCTTCGCCAAAGAAGCTCATGTCCGAAATCCCGGCGAAATAGTCCGCGCAGGTGACCACGCTGCCATAGCGAGCCGCTGCCTCGTCGGCCACCTCGACGGCAGCGGCTCGCAGCCTGGCGGCTGCCGGCTGCGCGGAAAGGTTCGTCGGCAGATAGGGAATGGATCCGAAGCCCGTCACGATGGCTGGTCCGGCCAAGCGGCTGAGTTCCCAGGCCTGCTCGGTTATCAATCGGCACTTCTCGGGCAGGGGCTGGTCGCCGGCGGCGATCGAAGCGGAAACAGCTTCGAGCCGCATCCGCTCCGGTTCTTCGGGACGCGCCAGCAGAGTCTCATACCGATGGACCGGGATCGATTGCACCATCTCCAGCAGACCTGTTTCGTGCTGAGCGGAGACGCGCCGCCGGAGCTCCTGTAAAAGACGCGAGGCCGCTTCGGCGCATAGGCTGTCGAACCGGTCGAGCACCTCACTGGGCGCCCGGCGATAACTCAGCACATTGAAAGTGGCATGGGCGGTCCGCGGTGTCGTGACATCATACCCCGTCTTTCCGTCCCGAATCCCGAGCAGGCTGGGCGGGGTACCGGGTCCGGTGCCGCACATGTCGGTGAGTTCGGGCGCCCATTCGATCCGCGCGGCGATTGCCGCGGCGATCGCGCCGGCATTGAGGCCATTCAAGGGAAAGCCGCTATGTGTGGGAACACCAACCACGCAGGCGGCCGGAAGCAGCTTGCCGACGGTTCCCAGAGCGATGACGCGACCCTTGCTGCCGTCGCCATCATCCGCGATCGCATCGAGATTGATCACCGCGAGCAAATCGAGGTCGCGCTCTTTACAGAGTCCAGGCAGCATCTGCGCCGCCTTGCGGGCGCCGGCGGAATTGTTCTCCTCGTCCGGCACTGCGATAAAAAGCAGATTTCCAGCCGGCTTTGCGCTTTCGGCAAATTCGGCGCATACGGCCAGCCCGGCTGCAAGGCCCGCCTTCATGTCGAGAAGACCGCGTCCGGCAAGGAACTCCCCGCCCGCGAAATCATGGTGGGCCAGAATGGCGGCTGGAGCGTTCGCGGCGACGAGGGAACCGTGCAACGCCTTTGTCAACGCGTCGGGCCGAGTGGCCAGAGGCTCCAACTGTCCGTAGTCGCTTGTCCCGACAGTGTCGTAGTGACCGGTCAAGAGCACGGTCGAGCGACCAGTGCCGCGCAGGAGCATCGCCACGCAGTGACGGCCGTCCTGGGGTCCGACCTCGATCGTCCAGACCTCCGCGTTCTGAAATGCCGTCTCCTTTCGGAGTTCCGCCGCCAACCAAGGGCCGAAGGCAGCCTCGCCGTCCGTGCCGGTGATGCTCTTCTGCTCGGTCAACCCGATTGCCCATCGCCGCGCGCGACTGGACAGCGTCTCGATAGGGTTGCGGGTCATTGCGATCCTGCCATTCGGGTGGGAACGGTGGATCCTATCCTGGTCAAGCGATTTCTCTCAAGCGCACTTCGGCGGTGGCTCAGTGGAATCCACTTGGAAGGTATTCGTGCTCAGAGGGGAACTCCCGGGCCGGGCAACTCGTCTCGATGACGGACTGGCGACGCTCTGGACCGGTTCTTCCTGCATTGCTCTTGGATCGCAAAAAGCTCTTCGCCGACGGAACATCGCAGGGTCCATGAAGTTGGGCTGCCAAGGAGGAACGTGCCATGAACGGTGTCATTTATCTTATCGGCCTCGTCGTTGTCGTGCTCGCGGTCCTCTCCTTCCTCGGTTTTCACTAGGTGACCCATGCAACGTAATGACGGCCAGGGCCGTAAACCCACTGATTTCGACAAGGCGACAAGCGACGTCTCCGACAGACTTGGCCGGGAAAAGGAGCGCGCGAGCGAGTTGCTTCACGATGCTCGCGACGGACTGACCCGCAAGGCTGGCGACTACGCGACAGAAGCCACGCAGGTTATTTCGGACAAGGCGGAGGAGACGCAGCGCGACATCGGATCAAGCTTGGCGGCGCTGGGCGGCGCGTTACGCGCGGCCAGCGAGCATCTGGCCAACAATGATGAAAGGACCGCGTCGAAATTTGCCCTGGACGCCGCCGGCGGGCTGGAGCGGCTTTCCTCCTCGTTGAAACAAAAGCCGTTCGGCCAGGTGCTTGAGGATGTGCAGTCCTTCGGCCGGCAAAACCCCGGTGTCCTGCTTGCCGGGTCTGTACTGGCCGGATTGGCGCTGGGTCGGTTCATCAAGGCTTCCCCGCCCAGAAGCCCCGAAGCATCTCGAAGTGCCTCGGGTGGTGCAAATTCGCAGACCGGCGAAGCTGCTGGTTGGTCGGCCGATGGGGCGCAAGGATTCGGCGGCGGTGTTGACGATCTGGCCACGCAGTATGGGGAGCAAGACAGATGAACACTCAAGATAATCCCAGCCTCGCGACCCTGGTGACCGACTTGGCGCAAAACGTCACCACGCTGGTGCAAACCGAAGCCAGGCTTCTGCGGGCGGAGCTCTCTGAAAAGTTTACCAAGACGGGAGCTGGCGCCGCCGAGGTGCTGGGCGGGGCCATCTGCCTGCTCGCGGCTCTGCTCGTGCTGCTTCAGGCACTGGTCATCGCATTGACGCGGGCAGGGCTGGGGGCCGGGTGGTCCTCCCTGTTGGTCGGCGTGGTGGTGGCAATTCTTGGCGTCATTCTGCTGCGCACCGGCATGGCAAGCATGGCGCCTTCCGAACTTACTCCCGACCGAACCCAGGAACAGCTCAGGCGCGACGCGACTGTGATCAAGGAACAAGTGAGATGACCGAGAAATCCGCAGCCGAACTCGAACGCGAGGCCGAGGCCGCGCGCGCCAGGGTGGTGGAGACCGCCGAATCCATTCGAGGCAAAATGACACCGGGACAATTGCTGGACGAATTCACCGGCATCTTCTCTGGAGGAGAGAGTTCGGCAATGCTCAACAACCTGAGAACGCAGGTCAGGGACAATCCCTTGCCCGTGACCATGGTGGGCGCCGGTCTGGCTTGGCTGATGCTGGGCAGCGGTCCGTCGAACGGCAGCCGTCGCCCGGCCGGCTATACGGCGCCAACCCCGCCCCGCGGGGGTGACGAGGCGGAGGGCGGCGGCTTGGGCAGCACGCTCTCCGGAACCGCTGAATCGCTCACGTCGGCCGCAAGCAGCGCTGGCGCAGCCATATCGGGCGCAGCAAGCGGCGTCGCCGAAGGGCTGACGAGCAACGCCGCCAGCGCAGGATCGACGGCTGGCGCCATGGCTGCGAAAGCCAGCCGCTCGGCACAGGAACTGTTGAACGATCAGCCCCTCGCCGTTGCGGCGGTCGGTCTCGCCATCGGCGCCGCGATAGGCGCCATGCTGCCCCATACCGCAATGGAGGATGAGCAGCTGGGCGGCTATGGCGAGAAGCTTCGCAACACCTCGGAGACCATGCTCGAGCAAGGCCTCGATCAGGCCAAGCAGGTTGCCGCGGACGCCTATGAGACAATCAAGCAGCAAGCTGGACGGCAGGACACGCAAGCAGGCACGGTGGCCGACCAGATTGGTGAAATCGTCAAGTCCGCCGCCGACACGACGGAGCAGTCCCTACGGGAACGGATCTCTCCCCCGTCGGAACAAAAATCCTAGCCGAGGATGCTGGAGCCGCCGTAACGATGTGCGCGATTCTTGCAGGGCAAGGCGGGAGCTTCAACCCGATTGGCAGTGGGGGCTCCGCCACTTCAGCAACCACGATCGGGCGCTTCGAATGAAGCGCCGCCTTCGATACAACAGCTCGCCAAAGGGTTGTCGCGCCAATTTTCAGAGCTCTTTTCGCAGGAAGACGCGCGCCGCGCCAGGAATGCCAAATTCAACCCTGCCAAATTCCTCGTATCCGTGGCGAACATAGAAGCCAGGTGCTTGGAAGCTGCTGGTCTCGACCACGGCGCGCGCGCAGCCACGCTTTCTTGCCTCTGTTTCAACGGCTGACAGGAGCCGGCTGCCATACGACTTTCCTCGTACATCCTCAGCCACGAAAAACATGTCCAGGAACAACAGTCCAAGCTCAGTCCTGCCCCACAAACCCCCAACGACCTTTCCCGAGGCATCCCGCACTATGGCGCCGATCGGCATTCGATCCGCGACGCCGGACTTGGCCACATTGTAGCGATAGAGCGCAGCGCCAGCTTCTGCCTTGGCATCCCCGCCGGTTTCAACCAACTCGATCAGGAGATCCGGCTTCCGTGCTGCGCGGCTCGCTGAACATGCCCAGCCTGAAACCTGCTTCGATCTTGTCATGGTTGGATCTGCGGAGGAGACTTTCGTTTCACTTGCCGGCCCCGCCGCCCACAACCATTCGAATGCCAAGGCCGACAATGAAGCAGCCGGCTATCCGTTGTTGCCAAAGTCGCACGCGGGGTCGACGCATGACCCATTCGCCGAGCACACCAGAAGCAACCGCATAGGTCCCCAGGACCAAGACGCCAGTCAGTTTCTGGGTCGCGCCGAGCATCAGCATCTGGAACCAGACAGAGCCACGGTTCGGATCGACGAACTGAGGCAGGAAAGCGATCATGAAAGTCATGGGCCAAGGATTGATGAGGTTGGCTATCATACCTTCCCGTATCGCGGCGAGCGGCCCGACGCGCTTGACGCAATCGAGATCCAGATCGCTTTTCGTGTCCGAGAGCAAACTTATGCCCAACCAGACAAGATAGGCTGCTCCAGCCCAACGGAGCGCGTCAAATGCCAATGGCGATGCACGCAAGAGCGAGGAGACACCCAGGGCGATCAGCGGCAGTTGCACCATGCCTGCGCCCAATGTCATTCCCACGACCGTGAACAACGCCACGCCACGGCCTTGCCCGATGCCACGTGCCATGACCAGCATGCTGTCGGGCCCAGGCGGCATCTGCAACAGGATCACGGTGCCGAGAAAGGCGAACCACAGATTGGGATCGATCTTACACCTCCTTGGCCCAAGCCTATTTGGTGCGTTCAATGCTGGCCCCCTGTCCCGGCAAGCGGCGACATCCTTGCCGACGCGATCGCCCCTGGCGCCGTCTAGCCGGCCTTGTCAAACCGTATGGCGAGCCCCTGCTCGATGAGAACTCCGTCGCAAGGCGATATTTCCGGCCGGAGCATCCGGTATTCTCCTCGGCGTCACAATTTTCCAACGGGAGATTTGTTCCCGGGGAACGAACGCTGCGTGTCATCCGGCAGCGGCTGTTCAAGCAAGGAAGTCCAGGATCGCCTTTGCCAACAGGTCCGGAGCTTCTTCGGCGACATGGTGGCCGCTGTCGATGCCTCGGCCCTGCAGGTGCCGGGCCCATGGGCGCCAGATCGCCAGCACATCACCATAGAGCCGTTCAAGATCGTCGCGCAGCGACCACAGGACAAGCGTTGGGCATTCGACCCGGAGCCCTCGGGCGCGATCCTCCGCATCGTGCCGGCGATCGATCGTGAGCCCGGCCCGGTAGTCTTCCAGCATGCCATGCACGACATGCGGACTGCTGATCGCCGCCTGATAGTCCTCGAAGTTTTCTCTGCCCATCGCCTCGGCCGATCCGCCATACCAGGCCTGCGGATCGACATTGATGGCGCGCTCCGGCTTGTCTGGCTGGGCAAAGAAGAACCAATGCCACCACTCTGTCGCGAAGCGGCTGTCGCAACGCTCCAGATGCTCAAGGACCGGAATGCCATCGATTTCGACAAGGTGCGAAATACTGGCAGGATGATCCATCGCCATCCTGAACGCGGTAAGGGCGCCACGGTCATGCCCGGCGACGGCGAAACGATCAAAACCAAGCCTGTGCATGAGAGCCACGCAAATGCCGGCCTTTGCCCGCTTTGAAGATCCCGCGCTTTCCCAGGCATCGGCCGGGACGGACGATTGCCCGAACCCCGGCAGGTCCGGGCAAATGACGGTGTGATGTCTTGCCAGGATCGGCGCGACGCGATGCCATGTGGTGTGGGTTCGCGGGTGCCCATGCAGGAGCAACACTGGCGGGCCAGCCCCACCATGGCGCACGCGCAATGTCGCATCCGCAAGCTTGACGATCTCCAGGCTAAAGCCGTCGAACATCATTTTTGCCGAGGATCGGTCAGCGACTGTCCAGCGGCGACGAAAGTGCCCTCCTTCCGAGCGACCGCAGCGGCCAGAAGCGTACGCGCCGCGTTTCGGACTTCTTCCTGCAGGTCCATGTCGTCGTCGAGCTCGTTGTGGCTGGTAGCGTATGGCTTCCAATAACCGGTGTAGCGGTCGAGTTCGGCCTTCGGCCCCGCCGGGACCATTTCGATCGATTTCAGCCAATCCGATAAAGAGCGCCGGACGTTTTCGGCTCCCTCGGTATCGCCGTGCACGATTACCGAGAAGAGCCGGCCGGCAAGGTGCCGGGGATAGTCCCATCCCTCGAGTTCCAGCGCCTTCGCCTCCCGCGCCTCCTTGCCGTGCGTGGAACTAGGATCGGGATTGCCGCCATCGGCGCATACCAGACGGTCCATCATCAGCTTCAGCGGCGAGGTGGCCTGATACCAGTGGACAGGCGTTATGATCATCACCGCATGGGCGGCAACCCACATTGGATAGATCTCGTTCATCCAGTCCTGCGTCTGGCCGAGCGAATGATTTGGATAGCAGGAGCAAGGCCAGTGACAAAGCGCGGCAGCGGTGGAGAAGCAGGCCTTGCAAGGGTAGATTTTGCGGCCGTATTCGGCGGCCAGCCGGGACAAATCCAGGATCTCGACTTCCGCGCCGCCGGCCTTGAAGATCTTCCGGGCGATTTCGACAAAACGATAGGATTTGGACATCTCGCCGGGGCAGGTGTGCTCGCTGCGCGGCGATCCGTTCACGATCAGGACGCGGCGTCGTTTGCTCCGTTCATTCATGCTCTTTGCGCGCTCGATTGCTTGTCTGGCCTCGAGCCAATCGACCGCCAGATCGTAATCGGGATCGGCAAAGCCATGTCCCGCCTTTCGCGTCCGCGGGCTCTTTCTGGAATCCCTATAGGCTTGCCAGGCGACTTCCGTTATCCGCTCGATGTCGGCGGCCAGGGGCTCGAACGCCGGATCATTGAACTGTTCGCCATAGCGACGCTTGAAAGCCTGTTCGTCCAGGCGGGGGCTGGGCATGCCCTTGCGCGGTTCTGGCGCGCCGCGCTTCAGCCAATCGAACATGGGGTTTCACCTCTGCATGGAAAGCGATCCAAGCTCAAACGCGGCAAACAGGCGCGGCGTTCCGAACGCGCGATAGCCATGATCTGCAAGGACTTTTGGGCGAGTACAAAACAAGGCGCGCCGGAATCACCCGAACCGGCGTGTTTCGAATTGATTCGCCAAGTTCGGTACGAAGGCGTACACAAAGAGGTCGTCAGCAGCACGATCCGGGCGTTGACGCTTGGGAGCGACCATCGCACTCCTGCCCCAGCGTGAGGCTAGGATGTCATGACGAAAGACCCTGAGCGCCCCGGTCTGGCGCCCGAAGCCGTTCGTACACTTGCCCGGGAATCGGGCGCTACGGAACAGCAGATACGTGACATAGTGTTGCTGGTAGGGTTCGACCGTGCCTCGATCCTCAGGGAAGCTCGTCTTCTGGCGAAGGATGGATAGCCGACAAAACTTGCGATTTGTCCACAGCAGCTATTGTCGGTTTCATACCGACGCGGCCGCCTGCCTAGTGCTGGCCGGGTGGGACAGTTTATGTTTTGCCACCGTCCCCTCGTTCGAGGGGCACGGCCGGCCGAGAGATCCCAGTGCTCTTGCCCAAGTGGAGAGCGTCTCGTGGATCCCAAGATTCTGCAGGCCAAGAGCGAGTTGTTGCGCCGAATGAGCGCGGCCGATTTCGAGCGCCTGCGGCCGCATCTCGAAAGTGTTTTTCTGGAGTTGCGCTCGCCGTTGGAGATCGAAGGCCAAAAGATCGAAGCTGTCTATTTCCTGGAGAGTGGCATCGCATCGGTCGTCGCCAAGACTGCGGGAACGGCTGAATCGGAGGTGGGAATAATCGGCTTCGAAGGCATGACCGGTTCGGCGCTGATCATGGGCGACGATCTGGCAAGCTTCGATTGTTACATCCAGTCGACGAGCGAGGCGATACGGATGAGCGCCGCGCCGTTCGTCGAAGCCTTGGAAGAGAGCCCTACCTTGCGGCCGTTCCTGTTGCGCTACGTACAGTATCTCCACGTCCAGACCAGCTACACGGCATCGATCAATGCGCGACACAGCCTGGAGGTCAGGCTGGCGAGATGGCTTCTGATGTGCAGCGACCGGACCGTTGGCGACAGGCTTATGATAACCCACGAATTCCTTTCCGTCATGCTGGGCGTCAGGCGCCCCGGGGTTACCGTGGGGCTTCAGACAATCGAGAGCCATGGCTACATCCGTGCCCGCCGCGGCGAAATCACGATCCGGGATCGGAAAGGTCTCGTGGCGCTGGCACGGGAATCTTACGGCCCTCCCGAACTGCAATACCGTCGGCTGGTCGGGGACCTCGGTTCAAAGAACCCTTCGAGGCAGGACCGTCCGCCCACCTGACCGCCACCATGCCGGCATTGCAGGGCGAGGATCGCGGAAGTGGCCGACGCGACGATGCCGGTGACGGCACATTGCCTAAGCCCGCATCGGCCACTGCGGCATGATTTGGAGATGCCGCCTGGTTAATCTAGGCATCTGCCAATGACTGACAATAAAGGGCCAAGGCTCGGTAAGAAACGTACGAAGCCGAACCTAATCTCACTGGCGGGAGGCGATACGGGCCCTGCTCATCTCGCACACGGAATGGAACTGGCGTCCCACCGCTTGCCAGGCAATGTTACTCGCGGCGCGGACATTGCGAACTTGAATTCCCGGAGCACACCGCGCTTCGCGCCATTCACCGGCGACAGCGATCGGCATTGGTCAGGGCAATCACAAGTCCTTGAACGCGAACAGTTCCCGGAACATCTCAACTTCAGGTTTGTTTGAAGCCCAGATGCCATCTGGAGCAGGGGCGGAGAAGATCCGTGGCCAATTCGCGATCGATACCGGTGGTCGTCGGCCGTCCGATCCATCGGACACCGATGGCGGTCGCCAATGCCTGTTTCATCGGCACGCTGCTGACCGACCTCACCTATTGGCGAACGGCGGAGATGATGTGGGCCGATTTTTCCGCATGGCTGCTGTTTGCCGGCCTCGTGATGGGCGCTCTTGCGGTGCTTGCGGCGCTTTTCGATCTCTTCACCCGTCGAATTCTCCGTAAGCACGGAGCCCATCTGCTCGGCGGCCTGGTGGTGCTTGTGCTGTCGTTCTTCAACGCGCTGGTGCACAGCCGTGACGCCTGGACGTCGGTCGTGCCGACAGGGCTCATCCTCTCCGCGGCGGCCGTGATCGTCTTGGTTCTCGTGTGGTTGCTGGAATGGAGCACCGGCCGCACCCGCGTCGAGGTGCTCGAGTGAACGCCCTGCGGGTTTCGAACACTCACATCCGGCGTGCCCTTGGGTTCGGTCTGTTGTGCGGATCGCTTTTGGCATTGCCCGCCTGCAGCAACGACGACCCGGACCCAAGCGGCCAGGTCGGGCCAAATCCGACACTGCCTGAACCAACGCAATATCTTGTTCCGCCCATGCATGTCGCTTCGGTCGTCGGCTGGGAGCAGGACGAGAAACCAACGGTCGCGAAGGGTTTGCAGATCCAGGCATTCGCCAAGGGATTGAAGCATCCACGCTCGCTCTACACCTTGCCGAACGGTGACATTCTCGTGGTCGAGTCCGTGGCGCCGCCCGGCGCCGCGATCAAGCGTCCGAAGGACCTGATCATGGGCTGGATCGAGTCCATGGCGACGTCGGGCGGCGGCACCGAGGGAAGCAACCGCATCACGCTGTTGCGTGATACGAACGGCGACGGCGTGCCCGACGTGCAGGATGTCTTCCTCGATCATCTCAATTCGCCCTTCGGCGTAGCCCTGGTCGGCAACGATCTCTACGTCGCCAACACGGATGCGATCGTGCGTTATGCCTACACATCCGGCGAGACCAAGATCACCGCGCCAGGCACCGTGCTGACGCCGCTGCCCGGCGGCCCGATCGATCATCACTGGACCAAGTCTCTCGTCGCCAGTCCGGACGGATCGCTGCTTTATGTCGGCGTCGGCTCCAACAGCAACATCACCGAGAACGGCATCCAGGCGGAAAAGGATCGCGCCGCGATCTGGGAGGTCGACAGGGCGACAGGCCGTTCGCGCATTTTCGCAGGCGGGCTGCGCAATCCCAACGGCTTGAGCTGGGAGCCGCAGAGCGGAGCGCTGTGGGCCGTCATCAACGAACGCGACGAACTCGGCCCCAATCTGGTTCCCGACTACATGACTTCGGTCAAGGACGGCGCGTTTTATGGCTGGCCCTACAGCTACTATGGCCAGCATGTCGATCCGCGGGTGATGCCGCGGCGGCCGGACCTGGTCGCCAAGGCCATCCCTCCGGACTATGCACTGAGTTCCCATGTCGCGCCCCTGGGACTGGCATTTTACACCGGCACCAACCTGCCCGAATCCTATCGCAATGGCGCCTTTGTCGGCGAACATGGCAGTTGGAACCGCAAGCGCTTCAACGGCTATAAGGTCGTTTTCATACCGTTCAATGGAGGTCATCCTGACGGTAAGCCTCAGGACGTCGTCACCGGTTTCCTTGACAATGACAACAAGGCACATGGGCGGCCCGTGGGCGTTGCCGTCGACAAGGCGGGCGCGCTGTTGATTGCGGACGATGTCGGAAACACGGTCTGGCGCGTGACCGCAGCTCGGTAGTTATCGGATTGTATGCGCAGGAAGCCCGGTAGTGAAACTGATCCTCACGCTGTTATCGGCGGCGTAACCTATACTGAGGATTCAAAGCATGCGTTACCCGGCACTCGCGATAAGTCGAGAGGAACAAAGGTCGCGCCGCCTTGTTAGCGATGATGGCGCGCTATTATTTTGATCTAGTCGACAACGGAACCTCCTTCCCGGACACTGAAGGAACCGAGCTTCCGAGCTTGGAGGCAGCTGAGGATGAGGCGGCAAAGGCGTTGCTCGAAATAGCAAAGGACCAGATGCCTGAAGGCAATTTCCGAGAGGTTGCCCTGCATGTCCGTGCTGGTGCTAGCAAACCCCTCGTTATGGTGAAGGTAACGTTCGAACTGGTGCGCAACGGACCTGATCGCGATGGACCCGTGGGAACCTGACTACTTCCTCAATGAAAGTGCGCGCCTATATCAACGGAGGGCGGCGGCACAGATTGCCGATCTTCGCTCGAATATTGAAGACACGCGGCGCGTAATCGAGGAATCGCGCAAGCTGCTGGACCGGCTTTCCGCCAAATCAGGCGCTATCCACCCGTAGGGAATGACAAGGCCCGCTCGTAACGCGGGCCGCTTGAGTTGTGGTGGAGCAATCCGCCTCATAACTGAGTTTAAGGCTGCTCATCTCGGTTCGTTGTTGATGCTCAGATAGGTAGGGTCGAACTCGGCAAGCCTGGCAAGCTGGTCCCAGTCCAAAATGGTGACCATATGGTTCGTCCAGGTGATTACCTTGATCTTCTTCAAGCCTCCGATCACCCGGTTCATGTGCACGACCGACAACCCAAGCACGTCGGCCATTTCAGTCTGTGACAACGGTAGATGGAAACTCATGCCGCTGGTGCGTTTCACCGCCTGCAGCCGTACGAACAGTTCGCAGATGAGATGGGCCAGATGCGAGGTCCTGGAGCGGCGGCCCATTGCCACGATCCATTCGCGATGTATGGCCCCATCGACCAGCGTATCGAGCCACAACAGCCGGGTCAGGTGAGGGGCCTGTTCCGTAATGGCTTTCAGCTTGTTGTGGTCCGCGTACATCACCCGGCAAGGTGACAGCGCGACGATACCGTGATCCATGGTCTTGAGCAAAAAGGCGTGGAGATCGACGAAGTCGCCGGGCACCTGCAAGGACGTGAACTGCCGGCCGCCGTCCTCGAGCACCTTGTAGCGTGCCGCCAGGCCATCCAGCAGCATGGTGCTATAGGTTGGCCGGGACCCCGCTTTGACCACATCTTGCCCCTTTTCGAACTCGCGTCCGAAAACAACCGTTTCGGCCAGCAAGACCTTCTCGACGTCCGAAAGAGTGTCGTGCTGGCCGAGTTGCAGATAGAGGGACTCTAACATCATAGCCTCAAGGCGATCGGGGTTGAAACGCCGATCGCCAGATGTCCTGGACGCAAGGATAGCAGCCGGACCTTAGGCCTTCGGAAGATGGCGGACCCTATCATCGGCAGCCTGCGCGTATTCTGGCGCAAGCGCCGGAGCGGGAACCACCAGTGTCGCTGGGTATTAACACGCTAGAGGTGTCCAAGGCTGCCCCGAAAATGAAACGGTGTCATTTCGATCTCTATAACGGTGATGGCCCCGTACCCAACGACGGCCAGCCATTTGAATCGCGAGAACAGGCGAGGGCAGAAGCCATTCGCATTTCGCAGGAAGTCGCTCGCGATGAAATGCCGGATCGCGACTTGGTCAACATACCGGCAAGGTGCGCAATGAGGCGGGCGCCCAGGTGTTCGAGGCATCGCTTGTCCTGACCGCCGGGTGGAGCGCGTGACCTTGATGCGGTCAGCGTAGGAGTCGCTGTGGAATTTGCACCACATTTTCCGATCCGGGCAGTTCAAAGGCCATGGCCAACCGACGCAAGGAAGCCATTTCCACGATCAACTCTTCGATCGAACGATCCGGCAATCCCGTCTTCACTTTCTGCCTTACCCTTGCTGTGAGTTCATGAACGCGGACAGGCACGAAAAGCGCGCTGTCGTCCAGCAATCTGCTGATTTCGATCACCACATCGGCGTCAATGTCTTTCGGCAATTCCCGCATGGGCGTCACCTTGGTCTCGAAGCGATCCGAAGGCAGCCAGGCATTGCGCATCAGAGGGCATGCCGGACGCGGATCGATCATCGGATTCATAAAACCACCCACCCAGCGTGTCACTAAAAACGTTGGTACGAAAATTACCAAACGGGTTGGTTCCCGTAATCCATGTATTTTGGCATCGCGCGACTACAGGCATCGTCCAGTGGCGCTTGTCGCATGCCAGGACGCGATTGCCGCCAGCATCCCGGCACTCACTTGGTGAACTCGTCGTCAAGAATGCGCAATGCTTCTTCATACTTGGCCGTGGATGCTCCGATCTGCTTTGATTGCCAGATATTGTCGGCCAGATCCGCCCGTTTTACCGGCAGCGCCAATGGGTTCGAGGCGGCCCGGCGTACGAATGCGAAATAGTCCTCGCCTTCTCTGCGTGTCATGGCGTCGACCGCGGCGGCGATCGTCGGTCCAAAGCCCGCCTCTTCGAGCTTGGCCCGGCTCCAGCCTTCGCTTTTTTCCAGGACATCGTGCAGATAGGCGACGACTTTCTGATCTATCGTTTCGACGGCGTCGACCACTCGACGGCAATGGTCGATATAGGGGCCTCCTGTCTTGTCATGCTGCGATGCATGCGCCTGCTCCGCAATCTTGGCCGCCCGATAGAAAATACTCATCACATCCATCTCCGCCTTTTCGCCAGCGAGCTGCGTTGCTTTCAGGCGCCTACCAGCGTTCCTCGGTTTCGCGGTGCGGCAAGTCCACGCCGCAGCAGACCCAGCCAAGCCGCTGCCCTGATCCGTAGTTGTAGCGAGGCTCCAGCCGCGCTGGATCGTCGAATGTGCCGACATGCAGCGCGATTTCCCCGGGCGAGACGTCATAGGCAAGGCTGAGCGGCGATCCGCAGGCGGGACAGAACCCCCTTTGGGCGATTGGCGAAGATCGGCGATAGGCGGGAGTGGCGTCGATCCAGGTCAGGTCTGGCGAAGGCACCCACGCCAGGACCGCAAATGCACTGCCGGTCGCGCGCCGGCACATATCGCAATGGCAATAGTGCACTCTCGGTTCGCTTGTGACGTTGAAGCGAATCCGGCCGCAAAGACATCCGCCGTTCAGTTCCACCTTGGCTCCAGTCCGATGAGCCTGCGTTTCGGCAGGCTCTCCAATCTCGTGCGGGCAGCTTCGTTCATCTGGCGAAAACGTCGGCCGCCCTCGTCGGTTCCTATGCCCCGCAGGAGGGGTTCGCGCACGGGGCTCTCGTCTTTTCGAGCGCCGTGGCATTGAGGCCGCTTCTGTCGGCGACCCTGCGGAAAATGGCCAGCCAGGTCCAGAGCCAGGCCGCCGATCGGCTATCGAGCCGCTTCGGTTTCGACGAAGCAATGGGCAGAAAAAGACTTCTTTTTGCGATCCGGCCCGGATGCTCTGTTGCAAACCTTAGAACACGCAAGGCTCGCTGGGAGGCGACGCCCAAACAAGAGCGGCTGCCGAAACGCAACCGGCATAGGCCGCGAGAATGAGGCCGATGCCGGCAACAGCCATAGGGGAACCACGACAATGAAGACATTTCGAAACTGCCTGATGGGCGCGGTCGGCGCAGGCCTGCTGGGCCTGGGGCTTGCAGCTCCCGCCAATGCGGGCGCCATCCGTCTCGGCATGACGACCTGGGTAGGTTACGGGCCGCTGTTTCTTGCCCGCGACCTCGGTTACTTCAAGGAGGCCGGCGTCGACGTCGACCTGAAGGTCATAGAGGAATCAGCGCTTTACATGGCTGCGGTCGCCGGCGGCGATCTCGATGGCGCCGCCTCCACCGTAGACGAGCTGATGAAGTACCGCTCGGACGATCTCTGCTTCAAATACGTCCTTGCGCTCGACGACAGCCACGGCGGTGATGGCGTCGTCACGCAGCCCGACATCAAGTCGCTCAAGGATCTGAAGGGCCAGCAGGTGGCCTTGAACGAGGGCTCCGTTTCCGAATTCTGGTTCAACGTGCTCCTGAAAAAGGAAGGCATGACCGAGGACGACGTTACCATTACCAACATGACCGCCGATGACGCGGCGACCGCCTTCATCGCCGGCCAGGTTCCCGCCGCCGTGACGTGGGAGCCGCACCTCACCGAGGTCCGCAAGGGCGGCAAGGGAAAGGTGTTGATCGATTCCACGACCACCCCTGGCTTGATCGTGGACGTGATCGCCCTCAAATGCGATCTGATCGAAAAACATCCCGAGGACGTAAAGGCCCTCGTCAAGGGCTATTACAAAGCGGTTGAATACATCAAGACCAATCCGGAAAAGGCCTATGAGATCATGGCCAAGGGCATTGGCGGCTATCTCGAAAAGCCCGAGGATTTCGCCGCCGGTGCCAAGGGCGTGCGCTATTACGATCGCGATCGCAACCTGGAATTCTTCGGTACGCCGGAAAAGAGCGAGGCGTCCGAGCTGGTGAATTTCGCGCAGGACATCTGGGGCAAGGCCGGCAAGCTCAAGATGACGATCGACGCGAAAACCATCCTCGATACCGACTTCATCAGGGAACAATGAGCCTTCGAGAAACCGGGGTCGGTCCGCTTGGGCCGACCCCGGTTTACCGACAGGCCGGAGTCTTCTCGCTTCAGAAAATCAACGGAGGCCATGCCATGGCACAGAGGCGGACGGCGTGGACACGCCTGACGACCCCATTCGCCAACATTCCCGCCAGCACGGCAACGGCACTCGCGCTGGCGATGTGGGTGGTCGTGATCGGCGGCTGGGCGCTGCTGTCCTATGGCCGCGTCGTGCCGAACATGTTCCTGCCGACGCCCGGAACCGTGCTGCAGACGACCTATCGCATGTCCCAGGACGGCAGCCTTTTCTACCACACTTTCACCAGCGCCAAGGTGGTGATCCTGGGCTTCATCGTCTCCTCGCTGATCTCGGTGCCGCTGGGGCTGTGGATGGGGACCTATCGGGTGGTGCAGGCGCCGCTGGAGCCCTTGGTCAACTTCATCCGCTACCTGCCTGTGACCTCCTTCGTGCCCCTGTTCATCCTTTGGATCGGCATCGGTATCGAACAGCGCATAGCGGTCATCTTCTTCGGCACCTTCTTCCAGCAGCTCGTGATGATTTCCGACTGTGCGCGCAGCGTCTCCAGGGACCTGGTCAACGCCTCCTACACTTTGGGCACCAAGCGGAGCGAAGCGGTGTGGCACGTCATTTTCCCGGCCGCGCTTCCAGCCATCCTCGACACGCTTCGCGTCACCATGGGCTGGGCCTGGACCTATCTGGTCGTGGCCGAACTCGTCGCCGCGTCGAGCGGCCTCGGCTATATCAGCCTGAAGGCGATGCGAGGCTTCCAGGTCGATGTGATCTTCATGGCAATCGCCGCGATCGGGCTTCTGGGCCTTATCACCGACACGGCGTTCCGCATTATCAGGGCCAGGGTCGCGCCATGGGCATCCTGATTTTGAACGCAAGCTCGCAAACCGCAGTCGGATCAAGGGTAGCAATGAGCGAGACCATCAAGGCGAACGATCTGGCCGGCACGGCCGCGACGACCGGCGATCCGCGCTCGACCGGCACGACGATGGCCGTTGAGGACGTGACATTGCGTTACGGCGACGCCAACGGCGTGCTGGCGCTGGACGATGTGTCGCTGAAGGTGGCCAAGAACGAATTCTGCGTCATCGTCGGCCCTTCGGGATGCGGCAAATCGAGCCTGCTCTACCTTGCGGCCGGCCTCAACGACGCGACTTCAGGCAGCATCAAGGTCGATGGCAGGGAAGTGATCGAACCGGGTCCAGACAGAGGCATGGTGTTCCAGAGCTACACCTTGTTTCCCTGGCTCACCGTGCGCGCCAACATCGAGTATGGACCCAAGCGCAAGGGCCTGCCGGCGGGGCGGCGCAAGCAGATCGTCGACCAGTATCTCGACGAAGTCGGCCTCGCGCCGTTTGCCGACCACTACCCCACCCAGCTTTCCGGCGGCATGAAGCAGCGCGTGGCGATCGCGCGCGCCCTTGCCAACGATCCGGCCGTTCTGTTGATGGATGAGCCGTTCGGCGCCCTCGACAGCCAGACGCGCGGCACCATGCAGAAACTGCTTTTGCGCGTCTGGGAGCGGCAGCAAAAGACGGTGCTGTTCGTTACTCACGATATAGACGAGGCGCTGGTCCTGGGCGATCGAGTCTTGGTGATGACGGCCCGGCCCGGCAAGATCAAGGCCGAGATCAAGGTCGACATCCCAAGGCCGCGTTCGATGGATGTGATCCTCGAACCCGAGTTCATCGCCCTCAAGCGCCGCATCCTCGGCCTCTTGCACGACGAGATCGATGAGGATCATTGAGAGCAATCTCGAGGAAACACAAACGGTCGTCGGCAGGTCGGCGTTGCCAACGCTGAACTGCCGACGATGTTGAAAGGCGGAGCGGGTCCTTACCTTTCGCCGCGATACGCCGAGCCCAGGATCATCTCCGAGCACTTCTGTCCGATCATCATGCTTGGCGCGTTCGTGTTGCCGCCGATCAGCTTCGGCATGACTGACGCATCGGCGACCCGGAGCCCGTCCATGCCTCGCACTTTCAGCGTCGCCGGATCAGCGACCGCCATAGCGTCCGTCCCCATCTTGCAGGTCCCGACGGGGTGGTAGACGGTCAGAGCTTCGGCGCGCAGATAGGCCAGGATCTCGTCGTCGCTGCTGACATCCTTGCCCGGAAGCATTTCCTTGCCACGCACCGCATCGAACTCGGATGCGGCCAGGATCCTGCGCGCGATCTTGATGCCTTCGACAAGCACCATGGCGTCGTCCTCGTTGGCGAAGAAGCGGTGGTCGATGAGAACGTCACGGCGAGAACTGTCCCGTGACAATCTGATCTCGCCAACGCTTTTCGGCCTGAGAACGCAGGTGTGAATGGCGTAGCCGTGGCCATATTCGATGAGCCTGCCGCGATGGCTGCGATAGCCCGGCACGAAGTGGAACTGAACATCGGGCAGGCCGTTCGCGTGCCTGGTTTTGGCAAAGCCACCGGCTTCGACATAGTTGGTGGTGAGGATTCCCTTGCGGCGCGCGAAATACTGGAAAGGCGCTGCCGCGATGCGGGGCAGGTTGGCAAACGACAGGCCGAGCGTCCTGGTGCTCCTGGAGCGCACGGTGACCATGCCGTCGACATGGTCCTGCAGGTTCTTGCCGACACCAGGCAGATCGAGAATCGGCGTGATGCCGATCTGCCGCAGCTCGTCCGCGGGGCCGATGCCGGATGCCATCAGGATCTTGGGCGAGTTGATGGCCCCGGCACAGAGCACGATCTCGCGGCTGGCCGCGAGTATTTTTTGCTCGCCATCGTGGCGCACCCGCAGGCCGGTGGCACGCCTTTCGGCGATGACAAGGTCGACTACCTCGCATGCACTGAGCAGCGTCAGGTTTCCGCGATGGAGCACCGGACGCATGAAGGCGGTAAAGCTGCTGAAGCGCTGGCCCCGGTTCTGGGTGACGTTGTAGATGCCGAGGCCGAACTGGCTCTCGGCGTTGAAGTCGTCGTTGGCGGGCAGGCCGGCATTTTTGCCGGCCTTGACGAACATGCTGGAAAGCATGTTCGGATCGCGCGGATTGTCGACCATGAGCTCGCCGTCCGTGCCGTGATAGTGTGGGTCCTGGGCGATCAGGTTGCGCTCCAGCTTCCTGAACACCGGCAGCACGTCGCTGTAAGCCCAGCCGGCGCAGCCGAGCCCGGCCCACTCGTCATAGTCCTGCGCGGCGCCGCGAATATAGACCATCGAGTTGATCGAACTCGATCCGCCCAGCGCCTTGCCCCGGTTGACCGGAATGCGGCGGTTGTTGAGATGGGGCTGCGGCACGCCGACGAAACAATAGTCGTAGTTCGGGTTGCCATAGAGCGACAGAATGCCCGCCGGAATCCTTACCCGCAGGCTGTTGTCGCTGCCGCCTGCCTCTACCAGGCACACCCTGACCGACGGATCGGCGCTCAGCCGATTGGCCACCACGCATCCGGCCGAACCCGCGCCGACGACAATGTAATCATAGCTCTCAGTCTTCATGCCAGCCCCTCGAGAATGCCGGCTCGTGGCATTGCCGAACGGGCCGCTGCGAGGCTGCATCCTGTTCCGCAACAATTCGGTGCCGACACGTGCCCGGCTTCGCGGCCAGCTCATGCGGCGCTGCGGATCCGGCCGCTGAAACTGTAGATGCGTCCATCGGCACGAGAAATTCGGAAATGGTTACGCGTGACTTCGGAGATTCGTTATGGGCGCCAACCGGCACGTGCTGCTACTTGTGAGCGCCAATGGGGAGGCGACCGGATGGCGCACGGCCTGTCCGGAACACGGAGAAATTGATCTCCGGGGCTGCGTTTGCCGGCCGGCGGAAATCGGTTTCATCGCGTGCGGCGGGAGCTGTCGGATGGTCAGAAAAGGACTGGGCATGTCGGTTGAGACGATAGACACGCTTGTCGTTGGTGGCGGCCAGGCTGGGGTGGCCATGAGCGAGCACCTGAGCAAATGCGGGGTGCCGCATCTCGTTCTCGAACGCGGCCGCATCGCCGAGCGCTGGCGCTCGCAGCGGTGGGACTCCCTGGTTGCCAATGGCCCGGCCTGGCACGACCGCTTCCCGGGCATGGAATTTCCTGTGACAGGCCCCGATGGCTTTCCCTCCAAGGAAGAGGTCGCCGACTATTTTGTCGCTTACGCAAAGCAGATCAATGCGCCGGTCCGCTGCGGCGTCGAGGTCAGGCTTGTGCAAAGAAACATAGGGCGGCCCGGATTCCGTGTCGAGACGTCCGATGGCGTGATCGAGGCCAACAGCGTTGTCGCGGCGACCGGCCCTTTCCAGGTCCCGGTCATCCCGCCCGTCGTTCCTGCCGATGCCGGCATCCTGCAAATCCACTCCAGCGCCTACCGCAATCCCGCGCAGTTGCCGAAAGGCGCGGTGCTGGTGGTCGGCGCGGGATCCTCGGGCGTCCAGATTGCGGACGAACTCCAGCGTGCTGGCAAACGCGTCTATCTCTCGGTAGGCGCGCACGACCGCCCGCCGCGCGCCTATCGCGGCCGCGACTTCTGCTGGTGGCTGGGCGTTCTCGGCAAATGGGACCTCGAAACTCCAGGACCCGGCACGGAGCATGTCACGATCGCGGTGAGCGGCGCGCGGGGCGGAGAAACGATCGATTTTCGCCGTCTGGCGGCGCAGGGGCTTACGCTCGTCGGCATGACGAGGGCGTACCAGGACGGCGCCATGACCTTCGCGCCCGATCTTGCCAAAAACATTGCCCGCGGTGATGCCAATCTGATGGCATTGCTGGACGAGGCCGACGCCTATGTCGCGCGCAACGGTCTCGACCTTCCCGAAGAACCCGCTGCCCGCCGGATCGGCCCTGACCCGGACTGCGTGACCAATCCGATCCTCGAGCTCGATCTGACCGAAGCCGGGATAAGTTCGATCATCTGGGCGACGGGCTTTGCCGTCGATTACAGCTGGCTGAAGGTCGATGCCTTTGACGAGCAGGGCCGGCCGAGGCACCAGCGCGGCGTCTCGACCGAGCCAGGGATCTATTTCCTGGGCCTCCCCTGGCAGTCGCGAAGGGGGTCCAGCTTCATCTGGGGCGTATGGCACGATGCCAAGCACGTGGCCGACCGTATTTCGACGCAGCGCAAATATCTCGCTTATCACGCCGCCGCGAAGCGTGAGGCCGTGGACGCCTGACCAAAGCTGGCGACGGCCGCGAGCCCGACCTGATGGAGATCAAGATGAAGCATACCCGAATTCGCACCTTCAATACGAAGGACACTTATCCCGAGCAGAAGCTCGACAACGATCTGTGCCAGGCGGTCGTCACACGGGGTGGCCTGACGATCTATCTGCGCGGGCAGTGCCCGCAGGATCTCGACACCGCCAAGAATATCGCCAGCCACGATCCGGTCGAGCAGACCCACAAGGTGATGCAGAACATCAAGCAGCTCATCGAGGAATGCGGCGGCACCATGGAGCATCTGGTGAAAGTGGTGGTCTACATCACCGATGTCCGCCATCGCGAAGCCGTCTACCGAACGATGGGCGAATACATCAAGGGCGTCTATCCGGTTTCGACCGGCCTTGTCGTGTCGGCCCTGGCAAGGCCGGAATGGCTCGTCGAGATCGACGGCACGGCCGTAATTCCGGACTGAGCGCCATGACCTTCTCCATCGTCGCACGGTGCCGGCGCACCGGCATGTTCGGAGTGGCGGTATCCTCGTCATCCCCCGCGGTCGCGGCCCGCTGCGCCTATGCACAGGCCGGCGTCGGCGCCGTTGCCAGCCAGAATGTCACGGACCCGACGCTCGGGCCACGGGCGCTGGAGCTGATGGCGCGAGGCGCCTCCGCCGCCGAAGCCGTCGCGATCCTGAAGCGCACGGCTGCTTTCAGCGAATACCGGCAGGTCCTGGCGGTCGACAAGGCCGGCGGCAGCGCGATCCATTCGGGACCGAAAGCGCTTGGCATCTGGAGCGAGGCACGCGGCGAGGACGTCGCCTGCGGCGGCAACCTGCTTGCCAGCGATAGGGTTCCGCAAGCCATGGTGGACGCCTTTCTCGCCTCCGAAGGCGATCTTGGCGACCGGCTGATCGCCACCATGCGAGCCGCGCTCGAGGCCGGCGGCGAGGCGGGGCCTGTCCGCTCCGCCGGCATGAAACTGGTACGCGATGTGTCATGGCCGGTCGCCGACCTGCGTTGCGACTGGACCGAAGGGTGTCCGGTCGAGCAGCTGGCAATGCTGTGGGACATCTATAAGCCCCAGCTCGATGCTTATGTCACGCGCGCCCTCAACCCGTCCGGTGCGCCAAGTTACGGCGTTCCCGGTGATGAGTAGTTCGACAATCTGGAGCCGGCATGAGCGAACTCAGTCATAAGGATTGGATCAGCAAAGCCTCGGCTATCCGTTTTCGCGACAGGGCGTTCATCGACGGCAAGGCAATGCCCGCGCGTTCCGGCAGAACATTCACCAGCATCAATCCGGCCACCGGAGCAACGCTCGCTGAGGTGGCTTCCTGCGGCGAAGAGGACATCGACCTTGCCGTCGCCGCAGCACGTCGCAGTTTTGAGGCCGGCGTCTGGTCGAGAGCGACCCCTCAGCATCGCAAACGGGTGCTGCTGCGGTTGGCGGAATTGCTGCGCGAGAACCTGCAGGAGCTCGCGCTGCTGGAATCTCTTGATATGGGCAAGCTGGTCAAGGACGCAGCGACCGTCGACGTGCCGGGGTCGGCGGCGATCTTCCAGTGGTATGGCGAAGCGATAGACAAGGTCTATGACGAGGTGGCGCCGACGGCCCGAGGCGACCTTGCTTTGGTACGGCGCGAGCCGCTTGGGGTCGTGGGCGCCGTGGTGCCGTGGAACTTTCCGCTCGACATGGCGACCTGGAAATGCGCGCCCGCGCTGGCTGCTGGCAATTCGGTGGTGCTCAAACCCGCCGAGCAGTCGCCTTTCTCGGCGCTCAGGCTGGCCGAGCTTGCCATGGAGGCAGGCCTGCCCGCCGGCGTGCTCAATGTGGTGCCCGGCCTCGGCGAGACGGCCGGCCAGGCGCTTGGCCGCCATATGGACGTGGATTGCCTTGCCTTCACCGGATCGACCGCTGTCGGCAAGATGTTCCTGCAATATTCCGGCCAGTCGAACATGAAGCAGGTCTGGCTGGAGACCGGTGGCAAGAGCCCCAATCTGGTGTTCGCCGATTGCGGTGATCTGGACGCGGCAGCCGACATGGCCGCCTTCAGCATCTTCTTCAACCAGGGGCAGGTATGCTCGGCCAACTCCCGGCTTCTGGTGGAGCGCGGCATCAAGGATACGCTCGTCGAGAAACTGGCGCAGCGCGCGACGGCGACCCAGCCCGGCGATCCGCTCGACCCTGCATCCAGGATGGGTGCGATGGTGGACGCGCGCCACGCGGCGACCGTCATGCGTTTCGTCGATGGCGGCAAGAAGTCGGCACGGCTGGTGACCGGCGGCGACCGGGTTACCGTCGACGGGCGCGGCAGTTTTGTGCAGCCCACGATCTTCGACGACGTCTCGCCCGACGACCCGCTTGCGCGCGACGAGATATTCGGTCCGGTCCTGTCGGTGATCGCCTTCGACACCGAAGACGAGGCGCTTCGCATCGCCAACGACAGCGTCTACGGCCTGGCCGCATCTCTGTGGACCGACAGCCTGTCGCGGGCGCATCGTCTCGCGGAAGGGCTGCGCGTCGGCACGGTTTCCGTGAACACCGTCGACGCGCTGAGCCCGATGACTCCCTTCGGCGGTTTCAAGCAGTCCGGCTTCGGGCGCGACCTGTCGCTGCACGCGCTCGACAAGTACACCGCGCTGAAGACTACCTGGATAAAATATTGAGAAGCGGCCGCGACTTGATCGCCGGCTGCAAACCGGCAACATAGCCACCATGCCGCTTCGCTTCACGCTGAGACAACTCGAATATTTCGTCGCCGTTGGCGAAGCGGGTTCGATCGCCAAGGCGGCCGAGCAGGTGAATGTCTCGCCGCCATCGATCTCGGCGTCGATCGCTCAGCTCGAAGCCGAGTTCGGCGTGCAGCTTTTCGTGCGCAAGCATTCGCACGCGCTGGCGCTGACGGCGGGCGGGCGCCTGTTCCTCAAGGAAGCAGCGCGTCTGCTTAACGATGCGGATGCGCTGCACGACATTGCCGGGGATATCGCCGAAAAGGTGCGCGGACCGCTGGCGATCGGCTGCCTGCTCACTTTCGCCCAGATCGTGCTGCCGGCACTGCGCAAAAAATTCGAGGACGCCTATCCCGATGTGCGCGTCAGGCAATTCGAGCGCAACCAGGGGCAATTGTTCGAGATGCTCCAACGTGGCGAAATAGACGCCGCGCTGACCTACGATCTGGAGCTGTCGCAAGACATGACTTTCGAGCCGCTGATGCAGTTGCCGGCCTATGTCATGCTGCCGGCCGCGCATCGCCTGGCGGCGAAGGCAGGTATCACGCCCGAGGAATTGGTCGATGAGCCGATGGTGCTGCTTGACCTGCCCTACAGCAGGGAATATTTCCTGTCGGCTTTCCAGCCCAGGGGCCTGCGGCCCAAGATCGTCGAGCGCACCGGCGACATCGCCGTGATGCGCTCGATGGTCGCCAACGGCTTCGGCTACGGCATCGCCAATATGCGGCCGCTCAATACCATGTCGCCGGACGGCAAATTGCTGGTCTTTGTGCCTTTGTTGGGCGACCTCCGGCCGCTGACCATAGGGATTGCCCTGCCGAACGCCGAGCATCGCACGCTGACGGTGCAGGCCTTCATCGACCACTGTCGCCGCTTCGTCGTCGAGCAGGGCGTCTTCGGTACCGAGCGCATCGTGAAGTGAGGCCTGCCATGCGGCTCACGGCCAGCCGTCCGTGAGCCGTTCCAGCAATCTGTCCAGCATCGCGTCGCAACGACGCAGCTGTTCGACGCTGACAAATTCGTCGGGCTTGTGGCCCTGCGCCATGGAGCCCGGCCCGCAGACGACGGCAGGCGTGCCGAGATCGCGGCTGAACAATCCGCCCTCCGTGCCGAAGGCGACTTTCATCGTGTCGTTGGCACCGGTCAGCGACTTGACGAAGGCCACCGCCTCCGATGCGGCCGGCGTGTCGAGACCCGGATAGGTGTTGGTGATCTCGATGTCGATCGCTGCCTCTGCCGCGATCGAAGCGGCGTCCCCGGCAATGCGCACCGCGGCGGCGCGCAGCCTGTCGAGAATGCTGGCGGCATCGTCGGCGGCAATGTTGCGGATCTCGAAATCGACGTGGCAGAGGTTGGGCACGATGTTGAGCGCGACGCCGGCATTGATCTTGCCGACATGAACCGTCGTGTAGGGAATGTCGTAGTCGCCGTCGCGGGCGCCGTCGCGGGCCAGCCGTTCTTGTTCGTCACGCAAGGCGCGCACGAAATCGCACCCGAGGTGGATCGCGTTGAGCGCCAGCGGGGCGAGCGCCGAATGGCCTTCGCGTCCCCTGCAGACGGCGCGAGCGGCAAGCTTGCCCTTGTGCCCGGTCGCCACCTGCATGTTGGTCGGCTCCCCGACGATGCACAGCAGCGGGCGCTGCGGCGCCGCACTCAGCATTTCGATCAGGTCGCGCACGCCAAGGCAGCCGACTTCCTCGTCACAGGAGAGCGCCAGATGCAACGGCGTCCGAAGCGCGATCCTGGAGGCCTTGATGCAGGTGGCGAGCGCAGAGGCCACAAAACCCTTCATGTCCGCCGCGCCGCGCCCATAGAGCTTGCCGTCGCGCTCGGTCATTTCGAATGGGGGCAGCGTCCAGTTCTGGCCGTCCACGGGAACGACGTCGGTGTGGCCGGACAGCATGACACCGGGTCTGCCTGCCGGGCCAATGGTGGCAAAGAGGTTGGCCTTGTGCCTGTCCGCGCCGTGGACGATCTGGCAGGCAACGCCGCTCGCTTCGAGCAAGTCGGCCGCATAGCCGATCAGGTCGAGGTTCGAGTCGCGGCTCACCGTGGGGAATGCGATCAGCCGTTCGAGAATCCTGATGCTGTCCATTTTCTGTCTCTCGGTCGGGTTCTGGCTGTCTAGCATCATGCCGCCGATGCTCTGAAGTCGCATTTCGCTCAGCCCCGGTTCAACGCAGACTAATTGCGCCGGCGCGCGCGATTAGGCGCGTCCTAATCGGCACAGAAGAAATCCGTAGTTTTCCCGCGCCGGCTCGAACTTATGAGTAGTCTCGGCAGCACCGTCGGTGCCGAGCCGGCAGGGAGGAAGCTACATGCGCGACCCACGCTACGACATCCTGTTCGAGCCGATGAAGATAGGTCCGGTGACGGCCAAGAACCGCTTCTATCAGGTTCCGCACTGCAATGGCGGTGGCTATCGCGATCCATCGGCGGCGGCAGAGATGCGCCGCATCAAGTCGGAAGGCCGCTGGGGCGTGATCTTCACCGAGCAGACGGAGATGCACCATACCTCCGAGATCACGCCCTTCATCGAACTGCGGCTATGGGACGATGCCGACATTCCGGCTTTGGCCAAGATGGCCGAGGCCATGCACGAGCACGGCGCGCTGGCTGGCATCCAGCTCGCCTATTCCGGGATCAACGGTCCCAACCTCTACACCAAGGAGGTGCCGCGCGGGCCGTCGGCCCTGCCGATCCGCACCTTCACCAATGATCCGGTGCAGGCGCGCGCCATGGACAGAGAGGACATACGCGACTTGCGCCGCTGGCACCGCAATGCCTTCAAACGCGCCAAGCAGGCGGGTTTCGACCTTGTCTGCCTCTATGGCGCGCATGGCTTCGGCATCATCCAGCATTTCCTGTCGACGGCCACCAACCAGCGCGGCGACGAATATGGCGGCTCGCTGGAAAACCGTTCGCGGCTGATGCGCGAGCTGATCGGGGAAGGGCGCGACGCGATCGGCGACACGTGCGGCCTGACGCTCAGGCTGTCGCTGGACGAGATGATCGGTGAACACGGCTTCGCCAATTCGGAGGTCCGCGACATGATCGAGATGCATGCCGAACTGCCCGATCTTTGGGATCTCGCGCACGGCGCCTGGGAGGATTGCTCGGGTCCGTCACGCTTCAAGGACGAGGCGGCGCAGGAAAGCCTGGTATCGGGCATCAAGAAGCTGACCTCGAAGCCGGTCGTCGGCGTCGGCCGCTTCACTTCGCCCGACGTGATGGTCAGGATGATCAGGTCGGGCACGCTCGATTTCATCGGCTGCGCGCGCCCGTCGATCGCCGATCCCTTCCTGCCGAGGAAGGTCGAGGAGGGGCGTATCGAGGACATCCGCGAATGCATTGGCTGCAACATCTGCATCACCGGCGACATGACCATGTCGATCTCGCGCTGCACGCAGAACCCGACCTTCATGGAGGAATGGCGCAAAGGCTGGCATCCTGAGCGCATGCAGGCGAAAGGCGACAGCGACAGCGTGCTGATCGTCGGCGCCGGGCCCGCCGGACTGGAGGCCGCGCGTGCGCTCGGCCTGCGCGGCTATAAAGTGGCCATCGCGGAAGCGGGCACCGAGCTTGGCGGACGCGTGGCGCGCGAAAGCAAACTTCCAGGCCTGTCGGCCTGGGGCAGGGTGCGCGACTATCGGCAGTATCAGCTCAGCCAGATGCCCAATGTCGACATCTATTTCGAAAGCCGGCTGTCGGCCGGTGACATCCTCTCGTTCGGCTTCCAGAACGTCGCCATTGCCACCGGATCGACCTGGCGCCGCGACGGCGTCGCGCGTGCCCATGTCGTGCCGATGCCGATCGACGCCGCGATGCCGGTCTACTCACCCGACGATCTGATGGCCGGCAAGGTTCCGGCCGGCAAGGTCGTGCTGTTCGACGACGACCACTATTACATGGGCGGCGTTCTCGCCGAGCTGATGGCGCTTCGGGGAACGAAGGTGACCCTGGTGACGCCATCGGCCTATGTCTCGGACTGGACCCGCAACACGCTGGAGCAAGGGGCCATTCACCGCCGCCTGGCTGAACTCGGCGTCGATATCGTTCTCAACAGGACCGTCACGGGTGTCGCTTCAGGTGGCGTCGTGACGGCCTGCGTCTACACCGGCGCGAAACAGGAGCTGACGGCCGATGCCGTCGTCCTGGTCACGTCACGCAATCAGGACGACGCCGTTTGGCGCGAGCTCAAGGCGCGGGAAAACGAGTGGGCCGACAACGGCATCCGTTCGGTCAAGGTCATTGGCGACGCCGAAGCACCGGGGCCGATCGCCTGGGCAACCTATGCCGGCCACCGCTTCGCCCGGGAGCTGGACGAACCTGACATCGGCGACGCATTGCCGTTTCGGCGGGAAGTCGCCGCACTGGCTGCGGAATAGAACGCCGGAGCGCGGCAGACCAGATCGCCCGCCCTTCCTGGTCGAAGAAGTGCAGATGCCCGGATTCGGCCCGCAGGCCGACCTCGGCGCCGGTTTCGGGCGGCAGGTCTGGCCACTGTCCAGCTCGACATGGAGGAGCGTGACGGCTCCGGTGTATTCGGCGAGCCTTACCTTGCCGCGCAGCGATCCTGTTCCTCTGCTCCGACGCCGCGAGCTTCGTCTACGGCGCCGCGCTCGACGTGGATGGCGGCTCGATGTTCCGCTGACCGGGAGGGCAGCGGCTCCGGCGACGCTCGCTGACCCTTCCCGCCATTTATAGAGTTCAGTCGGTCGGACGATCCGCGACCGAACGCCGCCCGTCGATCCACAAGGCAAGCAAGGTGCAGGCCGCGCCCGAGAGCAGGTAGGCGCCCGCCGCGATGAGGCCGAAATTGCCGGCCAAAAGCAGGGCTGCGAGCGGCGCGAAGCCGGCGCCGAACATCCATGCGAGATCCGAGGTTATCGCCGAGCCGGTATAGCGATAGTGTCGCGAAAAGCTCGATGCGACGACGCCCGACGATTGCCCGAAACTCAGCCCCAGCAGGATGAAGCCCAGCACCATGAACAGGGCCTCCCCAACGGTGCCGCCATCCAGAAGCTGCGGGGCAAAGCCGCTGAACGTCGCGATGGCGATCGCCGAACCGCCGAGCAGCGCACGGCGTCCGACACGATCGGCCAGTGGCCCCGATGCGACGATAGCCGCGATACCGAACAGAGCGCTCACCGCCTCGATCGTCAGGAAGCGCGCCGGCCCCTCATTGGTGAACAGGAACACCCAGGAGAGCGGAAACACCGTCACCATGTGGAACAGGGCGAAACTCGCCAGCGGCGCGAAGGCGCCGATGACGACGTTGCGGCCTTCGGCCCTGATCGTATCCCTGATGCGCGTCGGCTGCAGGTCGCCGCTCTCGTACAATCTTGAAAATTCGGGCGTCACCACAATGCGCAGCCTGGCAAACAGGGCCACGACATTGATGGCGAAGGCGACGAAGAAAGGATATCGCCAGCCCCAGGCAAGGAAGTCGTCGGCCGACAGGTTGGCGACGAAGAAAGCGAAGAGGGAACTCGCCACGATGAGGCCGATCGGCGCGCCGAGTTGCGGGATCATGGCGTAGAAGCCGCGCCGGTTCTGAGGCGCGTTCAGCGCCAGCAGCGAGGGAAGTCCGTCCCAGGTTCCGCCGAGCGCCACGCCTTGCCCGATGCGGGCCAGCGCCAGAAGCCAGATCGCAAGCGCGCCGATATCGCCATAGGCGGGAAGGAACGCGATGGCGACGGTCGAGGTGCCGAGCAGGAACAGCGCGATCGTCAATTTCGCCCCGCGGCCATAGGCGCGATCGACGGCCATGAACAGAACGGAGCCGAACGGACGGGCGATGAAGGCCAGTGCGAAAATGGCGAAGGAGTAGAGCGTTCCGACGAGCGGGTCGTGCGTCGGAAACACCAGCTTTGGGAACACGATGACGGACGCGATCGCATAGACGAAGAAGTCGAAGAATTCCGACGTCCTGCCCACGATCACGCCGACCGCGATATCGCCCGCGCTGACCTGGCCGTGGTCCGAGCCGATCAGCCCGCTGTTTGTTTCGGCAGTCGAAGTCTGAGCCATCTTGTCCGTCGCCACCGCGTGGAATGAAATATCTGGGACCCAATCATAGGGATTCCATTGTGCGCTGCACACTGTGCCAGACCCACCCCGGCTGGGCATTGGACAAATTGTCCAATGTCAGCGCGCCGCCGCCGGCAGTAGCCCTTTGTTGATACCGCACCGCAACATCCCTCCACGTTGCGGCGGTCCATCGAGGGCAGCATCTGATGAAACGATTTGGGGCCTTGCTTCTGTTTCCCCTGACCGGGCTGTTGAGCGGCTGCGATATGGTCGTGCTCGCGCCGGCAGGCGATGTCGCGGCCCAGCAGCGCGACCTGCTGGTGGTCTCGACCTTGCTGATGCTGATCATCATCGTGCCGGTCAGTGGCGCTGACTGTCTTTTTCGCCTGGCGCTACCGGCACTCCAATGCCTCGGCGACCTATGCACCGGATTGGGATCATTCGACGAAACTGGAACTGGTGATCTGGGCAGCACCGCTTCTCATCATCATATGCCTTGGCGCACTGACCTGGCTCGGCACGCATTTGCTCGACCCGTACCGCCGGATCGACAGGATCGAACCCGGCCAGCCCGTCACCCAGTTGAACAAGCCGCTCAGGGTCGAGGTCGTGGCGCTCGACTGGAAATGGCTGTTCATCTATCCCGATTACGGCATCGCTGCCGTCAACGAGCTGGCGGCGCCGGTCAACCAGCCGATCGACTTCCGCATCACCTCCTCGGCGGTGATGAATTCCTTCTACATTCCAGCCCTCGCCGGGCAGATCTATGCCATGCCGGGCATGGAGACGAAGCTGCACGCCGTCATCAACCGGCCGGGCACCTATAGCGGTTTCTCCGCCAATTATAGCGGCGCCGGCTTTTCGGGCATGCGCTTTGCCTTCCACGGCCTATCCGATGATGCCTTCAGCCAGTGGGTGGCACAGGCCAGGACCGCATCCGCGGCTCTCAACCGCGACAGTTATCTCGAACTCGAAAAGCCGAGCGAGAACGAACCCGTCCGCCACTACGCCTCCGTCGATCCCGACCTCTATGGTGCCATCCTCAATCTGTGCGTCGAGCGCGGCAAGATGTGCATGAACGAGATGATGTCCATCGACGCCAAGGGCGGTCTCGGCCTTGCGGGTGTGCGCAACACCTTGCCGCTGCAATATGACAAGCTCGCGTGGCGCGGCGCGGTGTTCGGAAACGAACCCTCCTATGTCGCCAGCATCTGCACGGCGGAGGAGGCCGCTGCCGTCTCGCGCGCGTCGCGCGATGCCCGGCCGACCTATTGGCCGGCGAAGAACCTGTCCCCGCTGCGCGGGGCGGGACTGCTCCGGCCCCGGACAGACAGCCGCAGCGCGGAGGCCGATACGCCGGCCCTCGGCCTGCTGCGGCGCGAATTGTGAGAGACTTGCGATGCCCGATACGCTGACCAAATTCATTTTCGGCCGCCTCAACTGGGACTCGCTGCCGCTGCATGAGCCGATCGTTGTCGCCACCTTCGCCGCGGTGGCGCTCGGCGGCATCGCGCTTCTCGGCGTCATCACCTATTTCAAGCTGTGGGGCTACCTGTGGCGTGAATGGTTCACCAGCGTCGACCACAAGAAGATCGGCATCATGTACATGGTGCTGGGGCTGGTCATGCTGCTGCGCGGCTTCTCGGACGCCATCATGATGCGCCTCCAGCAGGCCATCGCCTTCAATGGCTCCGAGGGCTACCTGAACTCACATCACTACGACCAGATCTTCACCGCCCATGGCGTCATCATGATCTTCTTCGTGGCGATGCCCTTCGTCACCGGGTTGATGAATTTCGTCGTGCCGCTGCAGATCGGCGCCCGCGACGTCTCCTTTCCGTTCCTCAACAATTTCTCCTTCTGGATGACGGTCGGCGGCGCCATCCTCGTCATGGCCTCGCTGTTCGTCGGCGAATTCGCCCGCACCGGCTGGCTCGCCTATCCGCCGCTTTCCGGCATAGGCTACAGTCCCGACGTCGGCGTCGACTATTATATCTGGGCGCTGCAGGTGGCGGGTGTCGGCACGACGCTGTCGGGCATCAACCTGATCTGCACCATCATCAAGATGCGGGCGCCCGGCATGACGATGATGCGCATGCCCGTCTTCACCTGGACGTCGCTCTGCACCAACGTGCTGATCGTCGCCTCCTTCCCGGTGCTGACGGCGGTGCTCTCGCTGCTGGCGCTCGACCGCTATGTCGGCACCAACTTCTTCACCAATGACTTCGGCGGCAATCCGATGATGTATGTCAACCTCATCTGGATATGGGGTCACCCGGAAGTCTACATCCTCATCCTGCCGCTGTTCGGCGTCTTTTCCGAAGTCACCTCGACCTTCTCCGGCAAGCGCCTGTTCGGCTACACGTCGATGGTCTACGCCACGGTGGTCATCACCATCCTGTCCTATCTCGTCTGGCTGCACCACTTCTTCACCATGGGCTCCGGCGCCAGCGTCAATTCCTTCTTCGGCATTACGACGATGATCATCTCGATCCCGACGGGAGCGAAGATCTTCAACTGGCTGTTCACAATGTACCGGGGCCGCATCCGCTTCGAATTGCCGATGATGTGGACGGTGGCTTTCATGCTCACCTTCACCTTCGGCGGCATGACCGGCGTGCTGCTTGCCGTGCCGCCGGCGGATTTCGTGCTGCACAACAGCCTGTTCCTGATCGCGCACTTCCATAACGTCATCATCGGCGGCGTGCTGTTCGGGCTGTTCGCCGGCATTGCCTACTGGTGGCCCAAGGCCTTCGGATTCAAGCTCGACCCGTTCTGGGGCAAGGTCTCGTTCTGGTGCTGGGTGGTCGGCTTCTGGTTCGCCTTCATGCCGCTCTACGTGCTCGGCCTGATGGGCGTGACACGCCGCATGCGCGTGTTCGATGATCCCTCCCTGCAGATATGGTTCGTCATCGCCGCCTTCGGCGCGGTGCTGATCGCCTGCGGCATCGCCGCCTTCCTGATCCAGATCTTCGTCTCCATCCGCAGGCGCGAGGCGCTTGCCGATCCGACCGGCGATCCATGGGACGGCCGCACGCTCGAATGGTCGACCTCCTCGCCGCCGCCTGCCTACAATTTCGCCTTCACACCTGTCATTCGCGACAACGATGCCTGGTTTGACATGAAGCAGGCCGGCTACACCAGGCCGCTCGCCGGCTTCAAGCCGATCCACATGCCCAGCAATACCGGCACCGGTGTCTTCCTGGCCGCCTTCAGCGTCGCGCTCGGCTTCGCCCTGATCTGGTACATCTGGTGGCTGGCGGCGCTGAGCTTCGTTTGCCTCATCGCCACCGCGATCGGCCACACCTTCAACTATCACCGCGACTTCCACATTCCGGCAGCCGAAATCATTCGGACGGAAGAGGCGAGGACGACGCTCCTCGGGGCTGGGGTTTGAGCATGGCACCGACAGCAATCACGGCCGGCACCGAACCGGTCTTTCACCTGGAAGAGGAGCATGCGCACGCCGAAGGCGGCTCCACCATGCTCGGCTTCTGGCTCTATCTCATGAGCGACTGCCTGATCTTCGCGATGCTGTTCGCCGCCTATGGCGTGCTTGGCGGCAACTACGCGGCCGGGCCGGCACCCAAGGACCTGTTCGACCTCGATCTGGTGGCGGTCAACACCGCCATGCTGCTCTTCTCCTCGATCACCTATGGCTTCGCCATGCTGACCATGGACAAGGGTCGCGTGGGGGCGACGCAAGCCTGGCTCGCCGTCACCGGCCTGTTCGGCCTGGCGTTCCTGTCGATCGAGCTCTACGAATTCTCGCACATGATCCATGAAGGCGCGACACCGCAGCGCAGCGCCTTCCTGTCGTCCTTCTTCACCCTGGTCGGTACGCACGGCCTGCATGTCACCTTCGGCATCGTCTGGCTGGTGACGCTGATGACTCAGGTCGCGAGATTTGGCCTCGTCGAGGCGAACCGCCGCCGGCTGATGTGCCTCTCGATGTTCTGGCATTTCCTTGACGTCGTCTGGATCGGCGTCTTCACCTTCGTCTATCTGATGGGAATGTTGCGATGAGCGCTCATGATCATGCCGAGGGTCACGGCCACGCCCATGCTGGAGCAGCACACGGATCGTTCCGGAGCTATCTGACCGGCTTCATCCTGTCGGTGATCCTGACCGCCATCCCGTTCTGGCTGGTCATGAGCGGCGCCATCGACGACAAGCAGGCGACGGCCATCGTCATCATGGCCTTCGCGGTCGCGCAGATCGTCGTCCACATGGTCTTCTTCCTGCATATGGACACCACCTCGGAAGGCGGATGGTCGATGCTGGCGCTGATCTTCACGCTGATCCTGGTCGTGATCGTACTGACCGGCTCGCTCTGGGTGATGTATCATCTCAACGCCAACATGATGCCGGGGCTGCACGACATGCGCGAGATGCCATGAGCCCGGTTGCGGGGTCTGGGAGAACCAACACCGAGGCGACGGGCATCGGTCCGCGGCCCGCGTCGCAAGAGGGCGCCGGCCGGTCGTCCGCATCGCGCCTTGTCCTTGTGCTGCTCGGGCTCCTCGGCGTGCTGGTGTTTGTCGGGCTCGGCATATGGCAGTTGGAGAGGCGGGCCTGGAAGCTCGACCTGATCGCCCGTGTCGACCAACGCATTCATGCCCCGGTTTTCGAAGCGCCTGGCCCGGAGAGCTGGAACGGCATCACCGCGGCCCGCTACGAATACAGCCATGTGCGATTGGCCGGACGCTTCCTGGGCGGCGCCAACACGCTGGTCCAGGCGGTGACGGAGCTTGGCGGCGGCTATTGGGTGCTGACGCCGATGCGGACCGACAGTGGCTTCGTCGTGCTGGTCAATCGCGGCTTCATTCCCCCGGAGCGCAAGGCCGAGTTCGGACAAGAGAGCGGCGGCTCAACCGCGCCGGTCATCATCGATGGACTGTTGCGCATGAGCGAGCCAGGCGGTGGCTTCCTGCGCAAGAATGACACCACGGGCAATCGCTGGTATTCGCGGGATGTCGCTGCCATCGCAACCGCGCGCGGCCTGACGGATGTCGCACCCTATTTTGTTGATGCTGAGGCATCCGGCATCGACGGCTGGCCACACGGCGGGCTGACCGTCGTGACTTTCCGCAACAGCCACCTCATCTATGCTTTGACCTGGTTCACGCTCGCTGCGATGCTTGCCCTCGCCCTGGCCAAGCCGATGACCGGCCGCCCCCAGCGGCAAGGACCAGCAAGATGAGCGTTCCCACGCAAGCGCTCCGCCGCGACAAATCGCTGGTGACGGCGTCCCTTGCCGCCAACAATGGCGCGGTACCAAATCCCGAAGCAACGAACAGGAAGAACTTGTTCCTGCTCATCCAACTGCGTTGGCTGGCGGTGGCGGGTCAGGTGCTCACCATTCTGGCGACGCAATACTGGTTCGAGATCCCGCTGCCGCTGGCGAAGATGGCCGGCGTTGTGCTTTTCCTGGTTGGCCTCAACATCTTCAGCTTGCTGGTCCTGCGCGGTATCAGGCCGATCACCAACACCCAGCTCTTCGTCGCGCTCATCTTCGACATGGCGGCACTGACGACGCAGCTTTACCTGAGCGGCGGCGCGTCCAATCCGTTCGTATCGCTCTACCTTCTGCAGATCACGCTCGGCGCGGCACTGCTGACCCCAAGGTTTACCTGGATCCTGGTTGCAGCCGCGTCGGCCTGCTTCGTCTTCCTCATCTTCCTTTTCCAGCCGATCGCCATCCCGCATCATGGCGGCAGCGATCTCCTGTCCCTGCATATCAGGGGCATGTTCATCTGCTTCGTGCTGGCCGCCGGCCTGATCGTGATCTTCATGACGCGCATCGACCGCAACCTGCGCGAACGTGATGCCTATCTCGCCGACCTGCGCCAGCGCTCGGCCGAGGAGGATCACATCGTGCGCATGGGCCTGCTGGCCTCCGGCGCCGCGCACGAACTGGGTACGCCGCTTGCCACGATATCCGTCATCCTGTCCGACTGGCGCCAGATGCGCACCCTTGCACGCAACCGCGAACTGGCGGCCGACATGGCCGAAATGCGGGCGCAGATCGAGCGCTGCAAGCGCATCGTGTCCGGCATTCTGATGTCTTCCGGCCAGGCCAGGGGCGAGGGAACGATACGCACCACCATTCGCGGTTTCCTCGACGATCTGGTCGAGGAATGGCGCATCAGTCGCCAGCCATTCAAGCTGGAATACACGAACGATTTCGACCCGGACGAGCAGATCGTGTCCGACACGGCGTTGAAGCAGGTCATCTTCAACGTGTTCGACAACGCCCAGGAAGCGTCGCAGGCTTGGGTCGGCGTCACCGCCGAGCGGCAGGGCGACAAACTGGTGATTGCCGTAAGCGATCGTGGGCCGGGTTTCGACGAGACTATTCTGGCGGCGCTTGGCCAGCCCTATATGTCGAGCAAGGGACGGCCAGGGGGCGGTCTTGGTCTTTTCCTTGTCGTGAACGTGGTCCGGAAACTGGGAGGTGATTTTTCCGCGCGCAACATGGAGCAGGGCGCCTGTGTTACGCTTTCGCTGCCGCTCGCGGCGCTGACCGATGGAGATGATCATGAGGCCTGATCGATCCCTCTTTATCGTCGAGGACGACGCGACCTTTGCCAAGACGCTGAAGCGCTCCTTCGAAAAGCGCGAGTACGACGTCATGGTCTGCCACGACAGGGAAGCCTTGCTCGACGCCCTCGAAAAAGCCGTTCCGGCTTATGCCGTGGTCGATCTCAAGCTTGGAGCCGGCGGTTCCGGGCTGGAGTGCGTCAAGCTGCTCAGCGCCCGCGATGCGTCGATCAGGATCGTCGTGCTGACAGGGTTTGCCAGCATCGCCACGGCGGTCGAGGCGATCAAGCTCGGCGCCAGCCATTACCTGGCCAAACCCGCCAATACCGATGACATCGAAGCCGCCTTCGGCCGTGCCGAGGGCGACGTTTCCGTACCGCTTTCCAGCCGGCCCACCTCGATCAAGAACCTGGAGTGGGAGCGCATCCACGAAACCCTGGTCGAAACCGGCTTCAACATCTCCGAGACGGCGCGCCGGCTTGGCCTGCACCGGCGCACTCTGGCCCGCAAGCTCGAGAAGCGTGTGGTGAGATAGCGGGAAGGTCCGGCGAGCGGCGGTGCCGCTCTCGGCACAGCCTTAAAAGAGGACCGCCCCACAGCTCCGACAGTTTTATGCGAGCGCCTCCGTTCACCGCGGCGGAGACGCTGGCCACCCGCGTCGGTTCCTGCCGGCGGCTCAGGAACGAGTTCCCGCATGCGGCGTTGCGTATCCGGATGGCAGTGCCGGAAGTCATGAGAACGCACCGCCGGTCGGAGATGCGTTGATGTCGATGCCAGGCTTGGCTTATGGCCCATTGGGCGACCGGTGCATGCATGTCTGTGTGGATATGCAGAAGCTATTTGCCGAACCGTCGCCTTGGGCGACGCCTTGGATAACCCGTGTCCTGCCTCAAATCGAGAGGCTGGTCGAAAGGCGTGCGGAACAGACGGTCTTCACGCGCTTCCTGCCTGCGCAAAGGCCGGGGCAAGGCGCTGGTACATGGAAACGCTATTATGAGCGCTGGGCCTCCATGGCGATCGACAATATCGGGCCGGAGATGATCGAATTGTTGCCGGCGCTCGCCGCTTACTGTCCGCCGGCGGCAGTCATCGACAAGCACATCTATTCCCCCTGGTTCGAAGGGCGCCTCAGGGCCTTTCTGATGGAACGCGAGATCGACACGCTGGTCGTCACGGGAGGCGAAACCGATGTGTGCGTCCTAGCCACCGTGCTCGGCGCCATCGATTTCGGCTATCGCGTGGTGCTCGTCACCGACGCATTGTGCAGCTCTTCCGACGCAACGCATGACGCGCTGCTTACCGTCTATCACCAGCGCTTCGCGCAGCAGGTCGAGACAGTCGAGATGGAAACGGTTCTCTCGAACTGGACTTGACGCCAGTGTAGCGTCAGCCTTCCCTGCGGGGTCTGTAGTGCTTATCTGTCTCAATCGCGGACATTGGAGCAGGCAAACGTGGCGCAACGATCGGGCAGTGCTGATCTTCCCCTTCACGGTGGACGCGTGCCGAAATGGCTGGGCGACCGCATGACGCGTCTCGGTGCCGTCATGTGCGAGGCGATCATCCATCACTATGGCCGCAACGAATTGCTGCGGCGTCTGGCGCATCCGTTCTGGTTCCAGTCCTTCGGCGCCGTCATGGGCATGGATTGGCATTCGTCCGGCATCACCACCAGCGTCGTCGGCGCCTTGAAACGCGGCCTCACGCCGCTGTCGGGCGAACTCGGCATCCACGTCTGCGGCGGCCGTGGCGCGCATTCGCGCAAAACCCCCCACGAGCTTGCCGCCATTGGTGAGCGCATCGGCTTCGACGGAGCCCGCCTTGCGACCGCCAGCCGGCTTGTCGCCAAGGTGGACAGCGCCGCCGTTCAGGACGGGTTCGACCTCTATCTGCATGGCTTCATCGTCACCGACGACGGCGACTGGGTGGTGGTGCAGCAAGGCATGAACGGCGACAGCAAGGTGGCGCGCCGCTACCATTGGCTGTCCGAAGGTTTGAAGAGCTTTGTCGACCAGCCGCATGCTGCCATCGAAGGCGCCAACCAGGGCGAGATCGTCAACCTGACCGACCGCCGCGCCGAAGCCTCGCGCCAGGGACAGCTTGATCTCCTCCAGGATCTTGGGCCGGACCGCATCCTTCGGGAGTTCGCCGCGCTGGAGCCCGGTACGGCACCGGCTCCGGTGCAGGCCCTGCTGCCGCATCTGATCATGCCGGCTCATCACGACGTCCGCGAAAGCGACGTCGTGATGCATCGCCTTCATGGCAACATGGCCACCGCCGCCGAGCGAGGTCCAGCCGATTTTGCCGAGCTTCTCCTGGTTCCGGGCGTAGGCGCCCGCACGGTGAGGGCACTCGCTCTCGTTGCCGAAGTGGTGCATGGCGCGCCTTGCCGATTTTCGGACCCGGGTCGTTTTTCGCTGGCGCATGGCGGCAAGGACAGGCATCCGTTCCCTGTACCGCTCAAGGTCTATGACGAGACGATCGGCGTGCTGAAGTCCGCCGTGCAAAAGGCCAGGCTCGGTCGCGAAGAGGAAATCGGCGCCCTGAGGCGGCTCGACCATCAGTCGCGGCAGGTCGAGCGATACGTCACGGGTCCCAGCCTCAAGGAAATTGTCGCCGGCGAATTCGACCAGTCGCATCTGCTTGGCGGCCGCAGTGTCTTTGGTTGGGAACCGGCGCCGGATGAGTTGAGCGCCGACGAGAACAGGAAGGCGTGACGGGCCGGGCATCACGCCACGCGACGGTACCTGTGGTGGTCCTTGATGAATTTATTGAAGAAGCGGCCTTTCGAAGGAGCGCGCATGAACGCCGCATAGGTAGCCGGGGCGACGTCCTCATAGTCATAGCGGTTGCCGTGCGGCACGAACCAGACCGAGAGGATCCTGGTCGCGGGATCGTATTGCGTGTTTCGAATGACGGTCGATGGCATCCTGGCACCTGACGGCTCAGCCAAATAACCCGCCAGGCGTGGTGCGGTTCCGTGCCGCCATCCGACATTGCTACCTGTCGCTTGGGTTGCCGAACTTCGCATCGCGTTTCCTCGAATATCGATCGATGCGCGGCAGCTTGTCGGCAAAGTCGACCCAAGGCAGCCTGAGGTCCCAATAGGCATGGGCCTGTGGCCGCAGCCCTTCGGGTTTGTCGAAGAATCCGATCGTCAGATAAAGCTCGTCCGGCAGCCCTTCGTCGCTATAGCCTATCGCACTCCCGCAGTCGGGACAGAAAGTGCGGATAACACCCGGCGTCTTGGAAAAGGCCTTTGGCGCCCCCCTCAAAAGATTGAATTGGCTCGGCCGATACCCGACCCAGACGGTGAGTGGACTGCCGATGGCCCGTCGGCAATCGTCATCGTGATCGTAGCATATCCAGAAAGGCTCACCGTCCATGGTGGCGGCGATCGCCCCGCAAAAGCAGGCCCCGGTTTCAACGCGCGGCATCCGGCACTCCAAGGCTAGAACGTGTCCGGCGGCCTCCGACGGAACCGCCGTTGCTAAACTTTCACGCTCCTCCCGCGGTTCCGTTGCGCCGGTTTTGGGACGTATCCAGGGCGGGCAAGCGCGGTTCCCATATTGCCTTGTGGTCCGGCCTTCACCATCTAGGCAAAATGTCGCCGCTCAAACCGAAAACAGCCGGCCGTGTGGCCCAGCACGATCTCTTCGGTGCCGCTCAGGATGATCTGCCGGAGGGTTTCGCCTACCAGACCGGACTGATCACTCCACAGGACGAAATCGAACTCGTCCATCATCTAGAGGCACTGCCCTTCAAGGCCTTCGACTTCCATGGCCATCTGGCAAACCGGCGTGTCGTCGGTTTTGGCCTTCGCTACGATTATGACCGGCGCGAGGTGGTCGAGGCACCGCCGATACCTGATTTTCTGCTGCCCTTGCGCGAAAAGGTCGCGGCTTTTGCGCGCCGGCCGGCCGAAACCTTCGCGCAGGTCTTGATCAACGAGTACCGGCCCGGCGCCGGTATCGGCTGGCACCGCGACAAGCCGCATTTCGAGGATGTCGCGGGCGTTTCGCTGCTGGCGCCCTGCGATTTTCGCCTTCGGCGCAAGAATGGGTCTAAATGGGAGCGTCGGACCATCACCGTCGAGCCGAGATCGGCCTATCTCATGACGGGGCCGTCGCGGTCGCAATGGGAGCACAGCATCCCGCCGCTTGCCGAGCACCGCTACTCGATTACCTTGAGGACATTGCGGCCTCGCAATCCCTGAGCATGCGCAGAGGTTTGCACGGGAAGTTCCGCATCATCTCGCCATAGTGCTCAACCCGACCCGCGTGCAGCGGGGCGGGTTGAACGATCCTGTGCTCTAACTCTTTGTTTTTACGCAATTCCGAACGGAAAACCGCTACGCACTTTTCCCTGGAATTGCCCTAGGTCAGCACCAGCACGATTTTGTATGTATCCGGATCGACGATGACGATCCGGCCGTCGGCGAGAACGAAATACTCGTACGCCTCGTAGGCCGGAACGATCTTGACGATGCGAGCCGGCAAGCGATGCAGCCTGACCTTGTGCCGCGGAACTTCGATGCCGACGGAGACGTCGAAGTCGACGTTCGTGACCGGCTCGACCTTGGTTTCCCTGATCACATGAGTGATCTGGGTCTTCTGTTCAACCGTCACATTGTTGATGGAAGCGGTCGAGGTCTTGTCCTGCGTGGAGGCCTTGCCTTGGGCCTGCTGATCGGTCTGGACCTTTGTCTTGTCCTGAGCCTGCTGATCGGTGGTAGTGCCGGCCTTGCCCTGTGCCTGCTGATCGGTCTGGACCTTTGTCTTGTCCTGAGCCTGCTGATCCGTTGCGGTGCCGGCCTTACCCTGTGCCTGCTGGTCGGTCTGGACCTTGGTTTTGTCCTGGGCCTGCTGGTCGGTCTTGGTGCCAGCCTTGCCCTGCGCCTGCTGGTCCGTCTGGATCTTCGTCTTGCCCTGGGCCTGCTGGTCCGTGGTGGTGCCGGCCTTGCCCTGGGCCTGCTCGTCCGTGTTGGCCTTGGCCTTGCCCTGGGCCTGCTCCTCTGTCTTGGCCTTGGTCTTGTCCTGAACCTGCTGATCAGTCTGGGACTTGGTGCCCTGTGCCTGCTCCTTCATCTTCGAGCCCTTCTGGCAGTTGGTCGTGCCCGAAGCGCAATTTGTGTCCGCTCCTGATTGGCTATCGGCGGGCTGCTGCGTCTGAGCCATCGCTGTCCCGCAGCCTAGCCCGATCGCCAGCATGCTGGTAATGAGAACATGTTTCATAGGAAATCTCCTTCGGAGAGTTCGTCCCTTCAAGAGGTAAAACTTCGGCCAAAAAAGATTGTTCCGAACTGGCTGCGTTAATGCACCGCTCCCGATGGGACCCCGAGATCGATCTTCACGGTCTTACTTCACGCCGATACCGGCGGTGAGGCCGCCATCTATCTTGTAGTCGGCGCCTGTGCAGAAGCCGGCCTTCGACGAGCACAGGAAAGCGATGAGTTCCGCCACTTCCTCCGGTTCGCCGATGCGGCCGAGCGGATGGGCCGCGCCGAAGCGCCTGTAGGCCTCTTCCACGTCGGCATCGCTGCCGCCGTCGCCACGCGCGGCCTTTTCGAGGATCGGTGTGCGGATCGAGCCCGGGCTGACCGAATTGACCCTTATGCCGGACGCGGCATAGTCGAGTGCCAGCGAACGCGTCAGCGTATGAATGGCGCCCTTGGTCGTGGCATAGGCGGCAACGTTCTGCTGACAGGCGAAGCCCTGCACCGAAGCGACGTTGACGATGGCGCCGCCGCCACGCTTGATCATTTCCGGGATGCCGAAATGGGCGGTCAGATAGATCGAGCCGACATTGACCGTCATAGCGCGGTTCCACGTTTCCCAGTCGGTTGTCGTCGCCGCTCCGTAGGGATGCACCGCCGCCGAATTGACGATGACGTCTATGCCGCCGAATTTCGCCACGCCGGCCACGACCGCGTCGCGAACCTGCTCGGAAACGGAGACGTCAACCGTTTGCACCAGCGCATCGGCTCCGGACTTGGCGAGGCTTTCCTGCATGGCGGCGTTGGCCGCGCTGTCGATCCCGCAGGCGACGATCGCGGCGCCCCCAGCCGCCAGGCGTTTGGCGGCTGCCAGGCCGATACCGGTCGTTCCTGTCACCAATGCCACCTTGCCGTCAAAATCCTTCATTGCGGAAGCTCCTTCATTGCTATCGAAACCGGCTCTTAGTTTGACACTCATCGTGGTCAAACAATAGGTTGCCGGTCTCTCGCAGAAAGGAAGTGGCAATGGAACAGTGTTGGCGTTGGTACGGTCCCGATGATCCGGTGACGCTTGAACATGTCAAACAGGCTGGCGCCACCGGCGTGGTTTCAGCGCTTCACCATATCTATGATGGCAGGGCCTGGCCTGAGGCCGATGTGCTCGAACGCAAGCGCATCATCGAGGCGGCTGGGTTGACCTGGTCGGTCGTCGAGAGCATTCCGGTTCACAATTCCTTCAAGATCGGCGCGCCGGAGCGCGAGCGCTATGCCGGCTATTATCGCGACAGCATCCGCGCGCTCGCGAAGGCCGGAATCCAGACGATCTGCTATAATTTCATGCCTGTGGTCGACTGGACTCGCACCGACCTGGCCTACCGGCTGCCGACGACCGGTTATGCCTTGCGCTTCGACGCCATCGACTTCGCTGCCTATGATCTCTTTGTCTTGCAGCGCAAGAACGGCGCGGCAAGCTATACGCCGTCACGTATTGCCCAGGCCGAGGAGCGCCTGAAGGCGCTGACACCGGAGCAGATCGGCCAGATCGAGCGCAATCTGATCGCCGGCCTGCCGGCTACGGAGCGTAGCTATAACAGGGACAGTTTCCGCGAGGCGCTGGCGGAATACGACGCGATTGGGCCTAAGGAACTGCGCGACAATCTTGCCTGGTTCCTGCGCGAGATCATCCCGGCGGCCGAAGAAGCGGGTGTGCGTATGTGCATCCACCCGGACGATCCGCCCTTCTCGCTTTATGGCCTGCCGCGCGTCGTTTCGACGGCCGAGGATGCGCGTTTCATCCTCGAGACGGTCGACAGCCCGGCCAATGGTTTGACGTTCTGCACCGGCTCCTACGGTACGCGCGCCGACAACGACATTGTCGCCATGGTCAAGGAATTCGCCGACCGCATCCATTTCGTCCATCTGCGCAACATCACCATCGAGGAGGACGGTTCGTTCTACGAGGCCGAGCATCTCGAGGGCGGCACGGACATGGCGCATGTCATCCTCGCTTTGATGCAGGAAGAGAAGCGCCGTCGCGGAGAAGGCCGAGCCGACTGGCAAATTCCGATGCGGCCCGATCATGGCCATCTGCTTGCCGACGACATCGGCAAGAAGAAGATCAACCCCGGCTATTCGCTCATCGGCCGGCTGAAAGGCCTCGCGGAACTGCGCGGCATCATGCGTGCGGTGGAGCGGTTCGGGCTGGCCTGAAGTCATCGGGCGGCAAGCTATCGTTTGCGATCTTTCGCCGGAATGTCGCGACAGGTCTGAGCGAGCGCTTCGCTTCGTCCGGCATTCGCGTGCCCTAGCCACCCGATTGTCGATGAAGCCAGGGCTGCCCTGCGACGAGAAGCGGCCTCGACGGGTGGTCAACAATTTCATCGAGCTGGCACGCAAATTTTCGAGGCCGGTCGTGTAGTGCTCGTCGGCGCACTTCACGCTTGGCCAGTGTCCGACGAAAGCGGGCGACTTTCGCGCCACTGGGACCAGCCATCGGCGCGGGGCACGCTTATGAGAAAAGGACAGTCCTTTGACGATCTTCCCTTTCACCGAAGCCAGTCCGATCCAGTTCCAGGCGCCGCTGCCGAAGACGTCGGATGTGGTCATTGTCGGCGGTGGCATCATCGGCGTGACCGCGGCCTTGTTCCTGGCCCGTCGCAACATACCGGTGACCTTGCTGGAGAAGGGACGCATCGCCGCGGAGCAGTCCTCGCGCAACTGGGGCTGGATTCGCCAGCAGGGCCGCGACGCGGACGAATTGCCCATCGTCATCGAAGCGCAGCGTCTCTGGCGCCAACTGGCCGAGGAGTGCGGCGAGGACATAGGCTTGACGCAGACGGGCGTGACCTATCTTGCGCGGACCGACAAGGAGATGGCCGGTTTCGCCAAGTTCCTGAAGATCGCCGAGGCCCATGGCGTCGACACGCGCCTCCTCGACCGGGGCGAGACCGCCAAGCTGATCCCGGCCATGTCACGCCCCTTCAAGGGCGCCATGACCACGCCGTCGGACATGCGTGCCGAGCCCTGGGTCGCCGTGCCGGCGCTTGCCCGCCTGGCCGCTCGCCAGGGTGTCACAATCATCGAGAACTGTGCGGCACGCATGCTCGACATCTCCGCAGGGCGTATCAGCGGTGTCTGGACTGAGCGAGGCCGCATCGCCACCTCGAACGTGCTTGTCGCCAGCGGTGCCTGGACGTCGCTGTTCCTACGCGCGCATGGCGTCTCGATCCCGCAGCTCAGTGTCCGCACGACCGTCGCTGCGACCGCGCCTATGCCGGAAATCCATGCCGGCGCTGCCGCGGACGAACGCATCGCCTTCCGGCGTAGAAAGGACGGCGGGTACACGCTCGCGGCGGGAGGCAGCCACCTGCTCTATGTCGGGCCGGATGCACTGCGTCACGCACCGAAATACCTGCCTGCCCTGAAGGCAAATCCTTTCGGCACGCGCTACCTGCCGGCGGCGCCGCGTGCATATCCGGACAGCTGGTCCACCCCGCGCAAATGGGATGCCGACAAGGAAAGCCCGTTCGAACGCATGCGCGTTCTCAATCCTGCCCCGGAACCCAGGGCCCTTCGCGCCATCGATCATGGGTTCAAGGCGCTTTTTCCGCAATTCGAGGCGGTGCCGCTCAGGGCAAGCTGGGCCGGCATGATCGATTCGATGCCGGATGTCGTGCCTGTGGTCGATCGCGCCGCAACGGTCGATGGCCTCGTCATCGCCACCGGGATGAGCGGCCATGGCTTCGGCATAGGGCCCGGCATGGGCCGCGTCCTGTCCGACTTGATCCAGGGCAACGAGACTGGGCACAACCTTCACAGGTTCCGTCAATCCCGGTTCAGCGACGGCAGCCCTATCCGGATGGGACCATCGCTTTAGGCGAAATTGCCCTGACGCCGGTTGGGGCGGCAGGTCAGGTCGGGCGACCTGATTGTGAGCTTTCGGGAAGTTGTACATTCGGATCGGACCATCCCCATCATGCGAGCGCCGCGCTGATGGCGAGAAGCGCGGCTTGCCGACCTGCGCGATGGTCGCGGCGTCACGTCCGCACCGGCTGAGATGCCTCCGTCTCGTGCACGGGCAGCGCCGCCGCCAGCCGGTCCGCCCATTCCTCGATGCCCGACCGTGTCGACAACAAGTCCTGCCTGATCTCGACAAGCACGGCGGGGATGCCGCGATCATCGCCATGGATGGGTACGGCGTAGTCGGCATCGCGGCTGATCACATAGGGTACGTTGGCCGCGACATCGAGTGCCGCGTCGGTGCGCAGGCCCGAAAGGATCGCCGCGGCGAGATCGGCTGCATGACCATGCAGCACACCCGCATGCCAAGGCCTGGCGACACCCAGGAACACCGGCGTGAAGGAATGGATCGTCACGATCCGCGTCGGCCGGCCCTCGGCCACACGGCGATCGAGGTGCGCGGCCACACGCTCATGGAACGGCGAAAACATGATTTCCGCGCGCCGGTCTCGTTCCGTTCTGTCGACGCCGGCATTGCCGGGAATGTCAGTGTCTTCCGACAGCACCGGAATGCTGCCCGTGCTGCCCAGTGGCCGGTTGAGATCGATCAGCAGTCGGGAATAGCCGCTGAGAAAGGCCGCAGCATCGAGCCGGGCCGATAACAGGCGCGTGACCTCCGCAGCGCCGATGTCCCAAGCGATGTGGCGCTGCAGATGGCTGGCATCGAGCCCGAGCCGGCGGTACTCCGCCGGCATATGGTTGGACGCATGCTCGCACAGCAGCACGATCTCGCAACGGCCATGCTCGTTGAGCACCTCGACGGCTTCGGGCCAATCTTCTTGGGGGCGCGAGCTTTTTTCGGCCTGCGCAGTCATCAATAAAGCGTCCGGTAGAGATCGCAGATGGCAGCTGGATCAAGGCCTGCCAGGCGCTCGGCTTCATGCTGCTTCAACCCGACGAAGGTCTCGATGAAGATCGGGGCGAACCATCCCGTAACGGTCTTGTCGGCCAGGAGCGCATCCAGTGCCGCCGGCAAGGTCTCGGGAAGCCGCACCAGACCGAGTTCCGCCCGTTCCGTCTCGCTCATCAGCGTCGGGTCGCCAGTGACCAGCGGCGGTGATGGCAAGTCCGCCTTCAGCCCCTCCAGCCCGGCGCGGATGATCGCCGCCAGCGACAGATAGGGATTGCCGGTTGCGTCGGCCGCCCGATACTCGACATTGTACTGCCGTGCCGGATCGCGTCCGCCGATCGTTACCGTCGGACAAATGCGGAGCGACGCCTCGCGGTCGCGGTCGGCGAGCCAGGTGTAGGACGAACTCCAACTGTGCGGCTTAAGGCGATAGAAGGACGACACGCTCGACGCCGTCACGGCGGTCATCGCGGGCAGATGGCGCAGCACGCCGGCGCAGAAGGCGCCAGCCTTGGCGGACAGGCCGCCGGGACGCGCCGGATCGTAAGTTGCCGGCTTGCCGGCTTCGTCGACGAAGCTGAAATGGATGTGCACGCCGTTGCCGACGGCATCCGGGGCGACCTTGGGCGCGAAGCTCGCGCGCCAGCCGGCATTGCGTGCCACTTCGCGCGTGATTTCGCGGATGGCGACGGCGCGATCTGCTGCCGTGAGCGCATCGGCCGGCTCGTGCGTCACTTCGAATTGCTCACTGCCGAATTCGGCGATGACCACTTCGGGGCCGACACCTGCCTCTTCGAGTGCCGCCATCAGATTGGGGGCGAACGGGTCGGTGCGGCGCAGGGCGGCAAAGGACATCGAATGTGCCGGCGCGAAGCTGCCGCCGGCAATGTTGAATTCGTGCTCGAAGGCGGCGATGACGGAAAGGCCGGTGGCCGCCTTCAATTCCGCCAGCGCATCCCGGAGCATGGTCCGCGTGCAGCCAAGCCACGGGCTGCCATCGAGCTCGACGATGTCGCCGGCCACCATGTCGAAGGGCGTCGCCGATCCCGTCCGCTCGGTGCGGAAGCGCGCCTTGAGATCCGGGATCAGCCGAAGGTCACCGGACGAACCCCAGGGATTGGGATCGACGATCGAATTGAACGGCGTCATCGACAGATTGGCCTGCAGCCAGCCGACCCCTGTCGCGGCGGTCTTTTGCAATCTACTTTCGACCACGAAGCGGCCCCGCGTAATGGCGGAGAGATCCGTGGTGACGACGGCGACGAGAGGCTCGACGGCAGATGTCATGCCTTTTTTCCCAGAGCGTTGAAGCGGTCGACGACGGTGTCGGTGTCCGTGACCCAGCAATAGCCGCCAAAGGCCTTCAGCGCGATGTCGTGGCGCTCCTGGGTAATGGTGGCGCAGGCATCCGATACGCAGGTGACGAGATAGCCGCGGTCGGCGCCGTCGCGCACTGTCATGTCGACGCACTGGTCGGTCAGCACGCCGACCACGACGAGATAGCGGATGCCAAGGTTTTTCAGCAGGTAGTCGACATTGGTCGAGTTGAAGATGCCCGACGAGGTTTTCGGCAGCATGATCTCGTCGCCGACCGGCCCCAGCGATGGCACTGGCAGGCCTTCGGGGAGGCTGGGCGCAACATGGATCGGTGTCAGCTTGTGGTCGAGCGAGCGGTCGCGGCCGTCTTCGGTCAGGCTCTGGATGATGGTGTGCAGCACTTCGACGCCATTGGCCCTCGCCGCCGCCAGCAGGCGCTCCTGGTTGGGGATCGTCTGCGAGCATGTCTGCCGGTAGAAATAATGATCGGGTCCGCGTTCTGGATGCGAAGGATCGGCACCCGGCTCCAACCAGATGCGTTGCATGTCGACCAGCAGCAGCGCTGTCTCGCCAGTACGAAAAGCTTCGTCTCGCTTGGGTAGGGCTTGGGTCATGCCTTCTCGTCCTGCTTTGCTGCTTTGGGTCCAGGTATCTTGCGCGGTCCTGATGTCTTGCGCATGCCGCTCCCTTCCGCATCGCTGTCGAGCGTCACCGCATTGGCGTGCCGCACTTTCTCGATCCTCTCGATGCGAGCCCGAGCGTCGTCGCCCAGCGTCGAAACGATCTGGGCCGTCAGCGCCTCCATCTGTGCGATCGCCGGCGCCAGCGTGTCATAGGGCGAGGCGACTTCGAGCGGGCTGACGATCGTGACTTCGGCAAGGTCCGATATCGGCGACAGCCATTGGTCGGTGAACAGAAGAATGCGTACATCGAGCGCGGCGGCTTGGCGCGCATAGGCCATCACGTCGAACTGGTAGCGGCGATAGTCGAAGACGACGAGCACGTCGCGACGACCGAGGTCGGCCAGCGTGTCGAACGACTGCGGAGAGAGCACGCCGAGATCGCGGACCCCGGTGCGGAACTGCACGAGATATCCAGCCAGCATCCCGGCGATGTGGCGGCTGAACCGGCCGCCGACCAGCAAGATTTCGCCCTTGGCCTCCATCAAAAGGCGGGCGGCACGCTCGTAGGTCTGGACCGGTGTCGCCGCGGTGGCTTTCTGCAGGGCCGTGGTAACGGAATCGAGATAGGCAAGCACCGCGCTGTCGCTGGAACCGCTTTGCCGCTTGGTCTCCATCATCAACAGCGGCGAATGCAGCCTGGCCTCGACCTCGGCGAGCAGCTTTGCCTGAAAGTCCGGGAACCCTTCATAGCCGAGCTTGACGACCAGCCGGACAACAGTGGGATCGCTGACGCCGGCGCGTCGCGCAAGCGACGATGCGGTACCGAGGCCCGACGTCGGATAGTCCGTCAGCAGCAGCCTGACGATCTTCTCTTCCGACGGCGTCAGCGCCAGATCCCCGCGCATCAGAACATCGCGTATCGCCATAGGCCTCCCCTGAAATATATGCTGTGTCGAGTCTATTTCAGATATTTTAATTATGGTCAATAATGAAGAGGTATTGACATATTTTCCGAGACTGCCGACGATGATGAAGGTTTACAACCCGCATCGCCAGGGCTGACTGGTGTACCGGCAAGGAACAAATGATACCCAATCTCAACATCGTGCCGTTCGTCAGCGTCGACAATATGATGAAGCTCGTGCTCAGGATCGGCGTCGAGCGGTTCCTGGTTGAGCTCGCCGGCTATATCGAGGACGACTTCCGCCGCTGGGAGCTGTTCGACAAGACCCCGCGCGTCGCTTCGCACAGCGCCGAGGGCGTTATCGAGTTGATGCCGACCAGCGACGGCGAGGTCTATGGTTTCAAATATGTCAATGGTCATCCCAAGAACATGCGCGAGGGCCGCCAGACCGTGACTGCCTTCGGCATGCTGGCCGACGTCCACAACGGCTATCCCGTGTTGCTGTCCGAGATGACCATTCTGACCGCACTGCGCACGGCGGCCATGTCGGCCCTTGCCGCGAAGCACTTGGCGCCGGCCGAGTCCCGCTGCATGGCGCTGATAGGCAACGGCGCCCAGGCTGAGTTCCAGGCGCTGGCCTTCAAGGCACTGCTCGGCGTCGACAGGCTGCGGCTTTACGACATCGACCGTTCGGCAACACAGAAATGCATTCGCAATCTCGCCGGCCTCGGCTTCGACATGACGGCCTGCACGAGCGCGCAGGAAGCGGTTGAGGGTGCGGACATCATCACCACCGTCACCGCCGACAAGCAGTACGCCACCATCCTGACCGACAACATGATCGGCTCGGGCGTACATATCAACGCCGTTGGCGGCGACTGCCCCGGCAAGACCGAACTGCACCGCGACATCCTGCTGCGCTCCGACATTTTCGTCGAATACCCGCCGCAGACCCGCATCGAAGGCGAGATCCAGCAGCTCGCGCCGGATCATCGGGTGACTGAGCTGTGGCAGGTGGTCACCGGCGCCGTTGAGGGCCGGCGCGACGCCGGCCAGATCACGCTGTTCGATTCGGTGGGTTTCGCTATCGAGGACTTTTCGGCGTTGCGCTATGTCAGGGATCAACTGAGGTCGACCGGCCTGTACCAGGAGCTCGATATGCTCGCCGACCCCGACGAGCCACGCGACCTGTTCGGCATGCTGCTCAGGGCAGCCCAATAGCGTGGAGGTCGCGCGCCTGCTGGCGGTCCGTATCTGCGCGAATGATCGCGGTCATTGTCAGCTTGCCGGCGCGCGCGCAAAAATTGTTCATCGCGGCGGTCTCGAAGGGCCGATCGTTTCTTTCTTGGCAATCTGGAGTCGATGACACTTGCAGGCATTGCCGGCGGGTGTGACCGCCGAAAAGTGCACGCCTGTCCAACAGTCCTGGTTTGCGGACGGTAACATCCGCACAAAGCCGGGAAAGGAGCCTGATATGCCCAGAATAGTACCCGTGCTCGACTTGAGCCGCTTTGAACAAGGCGCGTCGGAACGCCGGACATTTCTGGCGGATCTGCGTTCCGCGTCGCGCGACATCGGCTTTTTCTACCTGGCCGGACATGGCATTTCGTGGGCGGAAATCAGTGAAGTGCTCACCGCGTCGCGCCGCTTCTTTGCCTTGGCCGAGGCCGACAAGCTCGCGATCGAAATGGTGAAATCCCCGCAGTTCCGTGGCTATACCCGCGCCGGCGGCGAGCTGACCAAGGGCAAGGCCGATTGGCGCGAACAGCTCGACATCGGCGTCGAGCGTCAGCCCATAGCGCAAGGGCCAGGAATTCCCGCCTGGACGCGGCTGCAGGGGCCGAACCAGTGGCCCGCTGCGTTGCCGGAACTCAAACCCGCCCTGCTGGCATGGCAGGCCAAGGCAACAGCAGTGGCCATCAGGCTGTTGAAAGCCTTCGCGCTGTCGCTCGATCAACCCGAGGACGCTTTCGACCCGATCTACCGCGAGCAGCCAAACCACCGCATGAAAATCGTGCGCTATCCCGGCCGAGAGGCGACCGGCGATGACCAGGGTGTCGGCGCGCACAAGGATGGCGGTTTCCTGACGTTGTTGCTTCAGGATGACAATAAGGGGCTGCAGGTCGACTATGACGGAAGCTGGGTGGATGTGGACCCCATTCCCGGTACGCTCGTCGTCAACATCGGCGAATTGCTCGAACTGGCCTCAAACGGCTATTTGCGGGCGACCGTGCATCGTGTCGTGACGCCGGCGGCCGGCATTGAACGCATTTCGGTGCCGTTCTTCTTCAGCGCCAGGCTCGATGCGACGATACCGATGCTTAGCCTTTCCGAGGATCTGGCGGCGCAGGCGCGCGGGCCGGCCAGCGATCCGGACAATCCGCTGTTTCGCGATGTCGGAACCAATGTGCTGAAAAGCCGGCTGCGCTCGCATCCCGACGTCGCTCGGCGCCACTATGTGGATCTGCTCGAGCCGGAAAGCCGGGCCGGCTGAGTCTTGGACGAGAAAGAACGGGATTTTGCCGTTCGGACCGATTCTTAGAAAATCATTCGTCGTATCCCTCGGGGAATCGGCTCAAAAAGGAACAACCGTTCGGTGTTTTCCTCCCATTTCACTGAGCGGTGTTCCCCTCTGAAGGTTATGACCTTCTTTTTTTGGCCGGGCCGTTTCGCGCCCGGCCATTTTTCTTTTCGCCCTGCGTGTTGCCGGTGCGGCGCCGATCCGGCAGAGTTCAACACGCGCCGACCGTTGCAATCACTGGAAGAGGAGAGGGTCTCATGACATCCAACGTCGCCGTGATTGCCGGAGCGGGCTCCGGATTGAGCGCCTCGCTCGCGCGTCTTCTCGCCAGGGAAGGGTTCCATGTCGTCCTGGCCGCCCGAAACATCGAGAAGCTCGATGCCTTGCAAGCGCAAGCCGGCGCGCAAGCCGTGGCGACGGATGTCTCGGATCCGGCATCGGTCGAGCATCTGTTCGATATCGCGGACAAGGCTGGCCCGCTTTCCCTTGTGATTTTCAACGCCGGCGGCCGCGCTCGCGGTCCAATAGCCGAACTCGATCCCGAGGCTGTCCGACAGGCTTTGCTGGTCGGGGCCTATGGCGGGTTCCTGGTAGCTCAACAGGCGGCCCGCCGGCTGATCGCTCAAGGGGCGGGGTCGATCCTCTTCACCGGAGCGACAGCAAGTGTGAAGGGGTTCGCCGGCTCCGCCGGCTTTGCGATGCCCAAATTCGGATTGCGCGGGCTGGCGCAATCCATGGCCCGCGAACTGGCGCCCAAGAACATCCACGTTGCGCATTTCATCATCGACGGCGCCATTGCTTCGGCCGCTTCCGGACAGGAGCCTGGGCCGCAGGATCGCCGGCTGTCTCCGGATGCGATCGCAGAGGCCTATCTCGCCATCCACCGCCAGCACCGCAGCGCCTGGACCTGGGAAATGGAACTCAGGCCGTGGGTCGAAAATTTCTGACTGGATCAGCGATCCATGCGACTTTTGCATGGCTCGTCTGCACGGACCTTGAGGAGAGTCGACATCGGATGAGGATGTCACTATATAGCGGCGGCTTCGCGGGCTCACGCCTTGAAGCGCAACGTCATAAGGCGGCTGTAGCGACAGCCATTGAGATTAAGAAGCGGACTGGAAGCCGTAAAAGGTAGAAGCAATTACTCGGAGCGGGAAGACCCCGCCAACGGTACAGTCCTTCAGAATCAGAAAATGTTCTTCACCCCTCGATTTCCTTCGGCTCTGTGGACCCTGGACGGCTTCGGCTTGCCGGCTGGCCGCGACTCGGCTCGAATGGGAATATGCATCCTTCGCGGGATGCCGACGCTTATGATTACCAACCGGCTTTGCCGCCAGGGAACAGCAGTATGAGTGAACACGCGATCGAGTTCTTGCGGGGATGGATCGGCGAAAAGGTCCATTGCCAGTCCCACGCCAGGATCGAGAAGCAGGCCGAGACGTTGGCCCGCGAATGCGCCGCCAAGGCGGCCGAGGTCGGCATACCCTTGGAGGACATCCAGGAGGAAGTCGGCGACATCCAGGAATTGATCGCTTCCCGGCTCGAGGAAGCGGCCGAGGCCGACGAAAACCAGCAGGCCTCAAGCAAAGCCGCGGAATAACTGCGGGTCAAACCTGTTCGAAACGCGCGGGCTTCGGCCCGCGTTTTCGTCTCAGCCATTCCTCTCAGCCAAACTTTTCTTCCAGCCAGGCCTTTGGCAGCGCCGGCACGAAATTGCCGTCGCGCCCGGTCATGTCGTCATTGGCGATAAGAGCGTTGAGGATGGATTCCTCCACCGTCTGAATCACCGCATCGAAGAACGGGTCGATGTCTGTATCGGGGATGAAATCGGCGCTGGCGATGCGGCCGGACAGCCCCAGCGCCGCGGCGGGATTGGCCGTCGAGAAGGCGAGGAAGATATCGCCCGAACTGTGATAGCCGAAGCCGCCCGTCAAGGCGACGCCGAGCGGCACACGGCGCGCCAATCGCTTCATCTGATGCGGCAGGAAAGGCGCGTCGGTCGCGATGACGGCGATGATTGAGCCCTTTTCCGCGCGCGACGTGGCTTCGCGGATCGCCGGTTCGGTGAGTTCGGGCCCGGCGCGCAGGCCGCGAATGGTGAAATTATGCCGCTTGCCGAAATTCGACTGCACGAAGGCGCCGACCGTGTAGGTGCGCCCCTGCCATGCGACGATGCGCGAGGCCGTGCCGGACCCTGCCTTGAAGCCGAAGGTGATCATGCCGGTGCCGCCGCCGACGCTGCCTTCCTCGACCGGTCCGCCGGCGGCGCCGTCAAGGGCGTCGGCGACGTGCTCCGACGTTAGATGGTGGCCGTTGATGTCGTTGAGAAATCCGTCATAAGTCTCCGCCGCCACCGGCAGCCCCCAGGCGCTGTCGATCGCGGCCGGCAGCACCCGGTTCATCCAGCGCAGCGTGCCGTCACGCGAAACACCGCAGGAATGCGTGTTGGTGATGGTAATCGGGAAGTTGAAGGCGCCGGTTTCCTCGATGATGTGCGAGCCGGTCATCTCGCCATTGCCGTTCTGGCTGAAAATGCCGGCGAAGACCGGGGTGGCCAATTCGGCGCGCGGCCTCGGCAGGATTGCGGTCACGCCGGTGCGCACCGGCCCCTTGCCGACGATAAGCGGACCATCGCCCGATATCAGCGTCGCATAGCCTACAGCGATGCCGGGCACGTCGGTGATCGCGTTGAACGGCCCGGGCGTTCCGTCGAAGCCGATAGCGAAGCTTCGCGCGCGCGGCTTGCCGGACGGCGTTGCCAGATGGTGCGGATTGTCGATCATGCTCTTAGAACAAGGATCCCTGATTGCCGGGTTCCTTCGCCTTTGCCGCCGGTCTGGCTACGGGCTTTGGCCGCGCCGCGCCACTGGTTGCCACCGCATCCGCCGTGCCATCGGCGAACTCCAGCGACAGCGCCATCCCCGACACCACGTCGGCGGCCTGCTTGATGACCGCGCCGTCGGCGTCCTTCACCAGCGCGAAGCCGCGCGCCAGGACGGCCTTGTGCGAAAGCGTCGCCATCAGCCGGTCGGCCTGGACGATGCGGCCGCGCAACCGCTCCAGCCTGAGCAGCATCGCCTGGCCGCCGCGTCTCGTCAAAGCCGTCAGAAGATCCCTCTGCACACGTTGGCGCCGGGCTGTCGGCTCGATCGTGATGCGGCCCTGCAGCAAAGCCAATTGCTGTCTGTGCCGCTGCAGCGATGCCTTGGCGCATTTTGGCAACTGATCCGCGGCACGATTGAGCTCCGCGCGCCGGCTTCTGGCCAGAGCGCGCAGCGCCCCTTGCGCCCGCAAAAGGCTACGGTCGTTGGTGCGCCGCGCTTCGGCAATCCGCTGCGACAGCATTGCCGGCGTCAATTTTACAGCGAAGAATCGCGCCCGCTTGCGCTCGGTGGAAACCATCAGGCCACGACCGAGCCTCGATGTCGCCTCGTCCAGGCGCCGGCGCGGCAGCGCCAGCAATTGATCGGGCGAGGGCATCGCACGCGCCGCCGCACGGGCTGCCTGCCGCTTGCGCTCGAAATTGCGCAAGACGGCGGCCTTGAGCCGCGCGCCGAGGCTGGCCAGCGTCGCTTCGAGGTCAGCCTTCACCGGCACGGCGATTTCGGCCGCGCCCGTCGGTGTCGGCGCCCGCACATCCGCGACAAGGTCGATCAGCGTCCAGTCGGTTTCGTGGCCGACAGCCGAAATCACCGGAATGCCCGAGGCGGCGACCGCGCGGGCGAGTGCCTCGTCGTTGAAGCCCCACAGATCTTCCAGGCTGCCGCCGCCGCGCGCCACGATCAGCAGATCGGGGCGCTGAATGGGGCTGTCCCATGCCAGCGCGTTGAAACCGGTGACGGCACTGGTCACTTCCGCACTCGCCGTGTCACCTTGAACCCGCACGGGCCAGACCAGCACATGCAGTGGAAAGCGGTCCTTGATGCGATGGATGATGTCGCGGATGACCGAGCCGGTCGGCGAGGTGACCACGCCGATGACGCGTGGCATGAACGGCAGCCGGCGTTTGCGCACCGCATCGAAAAGCCCCTCCGCCTGCAGCCGGCGTTTGCGCTCCTCCAGCAGCGCCATCAGCGCCCCGGCGCCGGCCGGCTCGAGATTGTCGATGACGATCTGGTAATTGGACTTGCCGGGATAGGTGGTGAGCTTGCCGGTGGCGATCACCTCCATCCCTTCCTCGGGACGAAATTTCAGCCGGCTCATCGTGCCTTTCCAGACCACGGCGTCGAGCCGCGCACGGTCGTCCTTGAGCGCGAAATAAGCATGGCCGGAGGAATGCGGCCCACGATAACCTGAGATTTCGCCGCGCACGCGCACATTGCCGAAGACGTCCTCGACCGTGCGCTTCAGCGCGCCTGATATTTCGCTCACCGTGTATTCGGTGGCGTTGGTGCGTGATTCGGATGCTGCTTCGCTCATCGGTCGATTGGGGGCCGGTTGGACGCCGACGTCAAGGCGGCCGTGTCAGGCCCGATAGTCATGACCCGGTTTTTACCAGCCCGGCAGGATCTGGTTCGGCTTGCTTCGCTTCATCTTGGCGAAGGCGAGGGCCGCGAAATCGAACGTTCCCGTCTCCTCGCCGAGCGGCACGGAGATGTTGTCCAGGCTTTCCGAGATGTGGCGGGCAAGCGCATCGACGATCTCCGGCCGCGAGGTCTGGCCGCGCATGATGCCGATGCGGCAGTCGGGCAGGGCGCCGAAGCCGTCCGCCTCGCCCAGCACCCGCATGCCGGGCCTGAGCGCGCATTCCGGCAGCACCGAGATCGCCAGCCCCGACAGCACGGCGGCGGTGATCACGGTCGCCGAGAAACTGGTGAACAGGATCCGGTAGTCGCGGTTCTGCTGGTCCAACACGTCGACCGCGGCGCGCCTCCAGATGCAGTTCGGCCGGCCGAAGGCCATCGGCAGCGTCTCCTGTTCATGCGTCGCATGGTTGGCCGAGGAGACCCAGAGCAGCGGTTCACGCCGCACCACCTCCGACTGGCCGCGCACATCATTGTGCGTCACCAGCGCCAGGTCGAGATTGCCGCGCTTGATGTGCTCGACCAGCCCCGGGGTCGGTTCGCAGATGACGGTCAGTTCGACGCGCGGATTGGAGCGCGTGAACCGTGCCATGATCTCGGGCAGGAAACGGTCGGCATAGTCGTCAGGGGTGCCGATGCGGATGGTACCTTCGAGCCGCTGGTCGTCGAAGGCGGCGAGCGTTTCGCGGTTGAGATAGAGCAATCGCCTTGCGTAGGAGAGCAGTTTGTCGCCTTCCTCCGTCAGCCTGTTCGAGCGCCCCTCCTTCTCGAACAGCGGCTTGCCGATCCGCTCCTCCAGCCGGCGCATCTGCATCGACACCGCCGACTGGGTGCGGTGCACTTCTTCCGCAGCGCGGGTGAAGCTGCCGGTATCGGCAATCGAGATGAAGGTCTGCAATTGATCGAGATCGAGCGGCGCTTTCATCGGTCCAATCCATCACTGCTGTTGATATTAAAGATTAGAAACATTCGTTGGATTAATCAATCGGTCGATGGCAAATTGGCATTGTCCAAATGAAAGCCATGCATGTCGCCCAAAAGTGGACACCGGTTTTGAGACGACGACATGCATTTCTAAAATTGTATTTGAGACCGGAACGGCCGCTGTCGCCAGCGCCGATCGTCGGGTTTCGTCCGTTCGAGTCTGAAGGAGACCGACATGACCACGATCGATTTCGCCACCGAGACCTCGCGCATCACCTCGCGTCCGGCTGTTGCGACGCGCGTGGCCAACATTGTCTCCAACACCTACCGCGCCTGGAAAAACCGCCGCGCCTTCTACCGCCTTGGCGAGATGTCGGATGCAGAACTCGCCGATATCGGCCTGACGCGCGCCGACCTTTGTGTCGCCATCGACGTGCCGTTTGGCCGCGATCCCACGGTAATCCTGCGTGAAATTACCAGCGATCGCGTCGAAACGATCGAGGAAATCGCCCGCAAGGTGGCCTGATTGGTTCAGCTTCGGTTGCGTTGAACCCTTTCACGGTTCAGCGCGACCAAGGTTCTGCAGGCTCCCCACTCCCTGCCGGCTCCCCGCCGGCCTGCCTGCACGCTGCCCGGTCCTCCCAAGGACCGGGCTTTTCCTTTAAGGTTTACCGAAGGCCGGGCGACTACCGCCGGTCCATGTCTCGCTTGAACTGGTCGAAGATCGTTTCCACGCCCTTCTGGTATTCGTCGCGCTGCTGGGCTCCGGTCTGGAACATCTTGCCGAAAATGTCGTCGAACGGGTTCCGTGGCCGTCCGCTCGGATTGGCTTGGGGCTGTGGTGCCTGGCTCTGCTGCGGTTGCGGCGCCGGCTGCCCGCCGGGCATCCCGAGGCCGCCGCCTCCACCTTGCCGCAGCATCTCCTCGAAGATTTTCCCCAGCGGGTTGTCGCCGTAGGGGCTCTGTGTCTGCTGGGACTGGGGCCGGCTTTGTGGTTGCTGCGGCGCGCCGCCACCGAACATGTCCTGCAGCACCTTGCCGAGCGGATTGTCGCCATAGGGGTTGGGCGCCGGCTGCGGCTGGCTTTGCGGCTGCGGTGAGCCGCCACCGAACATGTCCTGCAAGACCTTGCCGAGCGGGTTATCCATGGGGTTCTGAGGCGGTGGCGCCTGGCGCTGTTGCGGCGCCGGCGTGCCGCCTTGTCGCATCATCTGCTCGATGATCTCGCCCAGTGGATTGTTGCCGCCGCCGCCAAGACCAGCCGCTGCCTGCATCTGGTTTGTCGTCTGCTTGAACAGTCCGCCCATTACCATCGAGGCGATAGCAGGCAGCATCTGCTGCAAGATCTGCTGGCTGACGCCGCTCGCCTGCGCGGCCTGGCTGGCCACGGCGCGCGACAGGTCTTTCGAACCAAACAGATGTCCCAGAATGCCGTTGCCCTCGTCGACGCCTTGCGGCGAGAAGGCGCGCGTGGCGTCCTCGAAATATTTGGCGTGCTGGCCGCTTGCCATCGCCGTCATGAAGGCGCCGAGCCCATAGGGATCGGCGGTGTTGCGTTGCAACCCTTGTGAAAAGGCTGGCAGCAGTGCGGCGACCGCCGCCTGCGTCTGCTGCAGCGAAAGCCCGTATTGCTGGGCAAGTGCCTGCATGCCGTTGCCGTTCTGGGCCTGCGCCAGCATGTCGAACAAGGTAGGCATCGGCTTCTCCTCCGGGAAATCCTCGAAAGAGAGCCTAATTCGTTTCAGCGCCCGATTGAAGTTACTTTTGCCACCCGCCATGGCTCGCGGTTAATAGGCATACTCCATGAACACCGGCTCGATCGAGCCGCCCCAGCGCGTGTGGTAGGCCGACAGCATCTCCTCCGCACTGGTGGTGCCGCGCGCCACGACCTCGTCGAGCGTGTTGAGGAACGAGGTTTCGTCGTAGCCGTCACGGTTCTTCTTGCCGCGGTTCTTCAACCCGGTGCGCGAAATGGCCATGACGTCGCGGGCGACCTCGCGCAACGTCGTGTTGCGGAAGGGCGCGGCGATGCCGAGTTCCGGCACGGCGTTGCGCATGGCCAGCACTTCCTTGTAGGTCCAGCTCGACGTCAATGCCTCGGCCGCGTCGAGTGCCGCCTCGTCGTAGAGCAGCCCGACCCAGAAGGCCGGCAGCGCGCAGATGCGCCGCCAGGGACCGCCATCGGCGCCGCGCATTTCAAGGAAACGCTTGAGCCGCACGTCCGGGAACAGCGTCGACAGATGGTTGGCCCAGTCGCCCATCGTCGGCAGCCCGTCCGGCACTTCATTGCGCGCGGCCCCGGCCATGAACTGGCGGAAGGTGATATGCGTCATGTCGTGATAACGGCCATCGCGAATGACGAAATACATCGGCACGTCGAGTGCCCATTCGACATAGTTGGCGAAACCGAAATCGGGCGAGAAGCAGAATTCGAGCAGGCCCGAGCGCTGGTTGTCGGTGTCGCGCCAGATGTCGCCGCGCCAGCTCTGCAGCCCGTTCGGCCGGCTGTCGGTGAAGGGCGAGTTGGCGAACAGTGCGGTCGACAGCGGCTGCAGCTTCAGCGACACCTGCATCTTGCGGCGCATGTCGGCCTCGCTCTCGAAGTCGAGGTTCACCTGGATCGTGCAGGTGCGGTACATCATGTCGAGGCCCTTGGTGCCGACCTTGGGCATGTAGCGCGTCATGATCTCATAGCGCGACTTCGGCATTTTCGGTGTCTCGGCCAACGACCATTTCGGGCTGCCGCCGAGGCCGAGGAAGCGGATGCCCATCGGCTCGGCGATCTCGCGCACCTGCGCCAGATGGGCGTTGCCCTCGCGGCAGGTCTGGTGGATCGTCTCCAGCGGCGCGCCGGAAAGCTCGAACTGGCCGCCGGGCTCGAGCGAAATTGCCCCCTGGCCCGTCGGTTCGACCAAGCCGATGATGCGGCCGTCATCCATGATCGGATCCCAGCCAAGCTTATTCTGCATGCCTTCAAGGATGGCGCGGATGCCGCGTTCACCACCATAGGGCACCGGTGCGTTGCCATCGACATAGAACGGGAATTTCTCGTGCTCGGTGCCGATGCGCCATTTTTCGCGCGGCTTGTTGCCTTCGGCCAGGTGCTCGACAAGCTCGTCTATGCCTTCGATGGGCCGGAAATCGGTTGTGTCGCGCGCCATTCTCAAGCCCTCAAAGGCGGTTGGACCACCGCCGGCGCTAAATGGACGAAATGTCAGTAGCCGATCAAGCGAAAAATCCTGAGCCACAGGTCAAGAGGAATTGAAGGCCACGCCCAGCAAGCACCTCTTGCAAGAGACAGAGCACTACCAGTCGCCGATTGTTGCCTGCATCACCGCAAGCGCTGCCACGGCCGCCGTGTCGGCACGCAGGATACGCGGCCCGAGCGGAATGGCGGTCACGAAGGGAAGCGCGCGCAGCATCTTGCGCTCCTCGTCGGAAAAGCCGCCCTCGGGCCCGACCAGCAGGGCGAGCTTCTTCTCCTTCACCGTCTGCAATGCTGGCAGTGGGTTGTTGGTCGAGGCGTCCTCGTCGCAGAAGATCAACCGGCGTTCCTTGTCCCAGCCGGTCAGCAGGCGCTCGAATTTTTCCGCGTCGCGAACCTCCGGCACCGCCAGGATGCCGCATTGTTCGGCGGCCTCGACGACATTGGCGCGCAGGCGATCGAGCGACGGCTTGGCCACCTGCGTGTGCTGGGTGATGACCGGCTGCAGGACGCCGGCGCCCATCTCGACCGCCTTCTGCACGAGATAATCCAGCCGGCCCTGCTTCAGCGGTGCGAAGCAATAGACCAGGTCAGGCAAAGGCGGCTGCGGCCTTTGCAGCGCCAGCACTTTCAGCCGCACCGAGCGCTTCGATTTCGCTGATATCGCGGCCGACCACTCGCCGTCGCGGCCATTGAAGACAAGGATCTCGGCGCCTTCGGCGAGCCGCAGCACATGCAGGAGATAATGGCTCTGCTGCTGGCCGGGTTCGACCTCGATGTCCAGTCCGAGGTCGTCGGGCACGAACAGACGTTGCATCTTGTAGTTGGCGCGCATGGCCGAGGAATGGGCGAGGCGGCCGCCGGCGTCAAGCCTTGGCGGAGGGATGCCACACAGGCTGAAAGCCGTGACGCAGGATGGCAACCGTCGTTTCCGGGGTCAGCAGCACCAGCGTCTCGTCCTCGAACCGACCCAGGCTGGTAGGCGGGCCGTATCCGGCAAAAGACCATGGCAACGCCTTGCCGTGGCACAAGGCGTAGGTGCTGCCGCCGGTTGCGATCATCGCGCCGTCGGGCAGGCGGGCAAGCGCGTCCATCGCGACCGCAGGCCGTTTGCCACCCGACGCCAACCGCTCCTTGTGCAGCCGTTTGTCCACCTGCGGCGCGCGCGGCTCGGCAATGACGAAGGCTTGGCCGAAGCGCCTGACAAAATCCCTGGCTCGTTCGCGCTGGCAAAAGAAGCAGGGACGATGCCCGGCGGCGAGCGCCGTCACCTCGTCGAGGAAGAACAGTTCGGTCCAGCCGGCCTTGCCATCGGCCCGGTTGCGGCCCATCGGCTCGCGCCGCACATTGCGGAATTGGCACACGCAGATGATCCAGGCCTGAAGCGCCCAGCGCTTTTTCAGGAGCGTCTTTGTCGCGGGGTCGTGGATGATGCCGCGATTGCCGGTGAACAGGCCGCGCTCCGGCACGGCATGAATGGCGCCGAACGGATCGACCCGGTTCTGCAGTGGCATGGTTTTCTCCTGGGATACGCATCTTGGCTGCGATACTGGCGGCATGATATCGCTGGTTTCCTCATTTTCATGTCAGCAGGGTTTGCCATGCGGGTGCTGGTGGTCCAGAACTTCGACAATACCGGCCTTGGCCAGGTTGGCGCGGCGCTCGCGGAAGCGGGTGCCGATCTCGATGTGCGCCTTCCCTACAAGGGTGATGCGCTGCCACGGGACGCAACCGGCCATGATGCCATGGTGGTGCTCGGCGGTGGCCAGAATGCACTGGACGACGAAGACTATCCCTATTTCCCGGCGCTGCTGGAACTGACCCGCGATTTTGCCGGCAAGGACCGCGCGGTGCTCGGCATCTGTCTCGGGGGTCAACTCGTCGCCCGCGCCTTTGGCGGCGAAAACCGCATTGGCGGCGCCAATGAATTCGGCTGGCGCGGCGTGTCGTTGACCCCGGATGCCAAGGCCGACCCAGTGCTGTCTGCACTGCCGGAAACATTCCCGATCTTCCAGTGGCACGACGATACATTCGAGCTGCCGAAAGACGCCGTGCGGCTCGCCGGCAACGATGTCGCCGAAAACCAGGCGTTTCGCGTCGGCCGCGCCGTCTACGGCTTCCAGTTCCATTTCGAGGCCGACCGGCCGCTGGTGAAGGACTGGAGTTCCTCCTTCGCCCCGACCATTGCCGCGCGCCATCCCGACTGGGCCGGCGAGCTCGAGGACGAAATGGCCCGCAATGGCCCTGACGCCGATGCTGCCGGCCTCGCCATCGCCCGTGCCTGGGTGGCGACGATCTGAGCATTCGCTTCCGCGTCCTACCGCGTGACATAATTGGCACGTGGGACGGAATCCGTCTGGGGAAAACCCTTTCATCCTTGGCTTGTGTCCACCCGCTATCCTAGAAGGCGCGCGCTATGTCGGCTGTGCAACCGGGATGAACCTTTTGTGTGACCCGTGCGACACACCATCGATACAGAACACGCCTAGAAGCGCGAAATCGTCGAAACTTTGAAGCGATTTTTCCGTTTCAACGCATTGGTAACCGCCTCGTGCACAGATGCAGAAAGCTCAACAAGAGATGACCTCCGTGAAAGCAGCTCTTCTGTCCTTTGCCATGCTGTCCGCCATCGTGCTTTGCGGCCTTGGCATCTATGCCGCCGATGCCGCCAACAACCACAATGCGGTCGACGGCTACGGTGTCACCGCCTCCCTGCGCTAAAGCCCAGGCATTCCTCGCGCCAGTATCCCTCGCGCCAGTATCCTCGCGCCCTTGGGCGCCGGAGCCTCAAGGTTCCTTTATCGACATTTCCAGGATGCGTTTGTCCGCGCCGTCCACGACGAGCGCGGTAAGCATGCCTGACTGCCAGGCAAGCGTGTCGACATTGACGCGGTTGGCCATCACTTCCGCCTCGGGGACCGGCGTGTGGCCATGCACCACGATCTTCGGGAGGAGACCGGTGTGATCGTGGAAGACGTCACGGATCCAGATCAGGTCCTGGATATTCTGTTTTTCCAGCGCAATGCCTGGCCTTATGCCGGCATGGCAGAAGAAGAAGTCGCCTGACGTCACCGAGAACGGCAGCGACCGCAGGAAGTCGATATGACTTTGCGGCACGGCTGCGAGCAGGGCTTGGTGGCCCTTGCGCATGGCTGACTCGGCCTTGCCGAACCAAATGCCGCTGCCGTTGTTGATCGTCACCCCATAGGATTGCGCGGTCTGGATGCCGCCAAAACGGATGAAGAGCCCTTCGGGGTCGGGTGTCTCGAGAAAGTCGAGAAAGCCGAGGTCGTGGTTGCCGGCCAGCATCATGTTTCGCTGATCGCGTTCGCGCGCCTCGATCAGGAAGTCGATGACGCCCTTGGAGTCGGGCCCTCGATCGACATAGTCGCCAAGATGGATGATGCGCCAGTCCGCGACCAGGTCCCTGGCGATCTCGGCCTCGATCTGTCCGTGCATGGCGGCCAGCAGGTCGAGCCGGCCATGCACGTCGCCGATCGCGTAGAGACGCACGCCGTCCGGCCCGCGTGCGTCGAGGAAATGGATGCCGGGTTCCGCCAAGGTTCTGATATCTCCGTGGTCAGATGTCACGGCCTTAGCGCCGGAGTTGGTCCTTGCCCATGTCGGTGACCAGACGTTTTCCGCACAGCGCCAGCGTGATGTCCATCTCCTTGCGGATGATTTCCAACGCCTTGGTAACCCCTTCCTTGCCGAGCGCGCCCAGGCCGTAAAGAAACGGCCGGCCGATATAAGTGCCTTTGGCGCCCAGGCAGAGTGCTTTCAACACATCCTGGCCGGAGCGGATGCCACCGTCCATATGCACTTCTATTCTGTCGCCGACCGCATCCGCGATCTCTTCCAGCGCCATGATGGAGGACGATGCGCCGTCGAGCTGGCGGCCGCCATGATTGGAAACGATGATGGCATCGGCGCCGGTGTTGGCCGCCATCAGCGCGTCCTCCTTGTCGAGGATGCCCTTGAGGATCAGTTTGCCGCCCCAGCGCTCCTTGATCCAGGCGACGTCCTTCCACGACAGGTGCGGATCGAACTGTTCGGTCGTCCATGACGACAACGAAGCCACATCGCCGACGCCCTTGGCATGGCCGACGATGTTACGGAAGGTACGGCGCTTCGTGCCAGCCATGCCCATCCACCAGCCAGGCCGCACAGCGATGTTGGCGATGTTGGCGAGCGTCATCTTGGGCGGCGCCGAAAGCCCATTGCGGACGTCCTTGTGGCGCTGGCCGAGGACCTGCAGGTCGAGCGTCAGCACCAGCGCCGAGCACTTCGCCGCCTTCGCCCGGTCGATCAAATTGAGGACGAAATCCTTGTCGCGCAGCACATAGAGCTGGAACCAGAACGGTTTCTTCGTCACCGACGCGACATCCTCGATCGAGCAGATGCTCATCGTCGAAAGCGTGAACGGCACGCCGAATTCCTCAGCCGCCTGCGCTGCCAGCATCTCGCCGTCGGCGTGCTGCATGCCGGTCAGGCCTGTCGGCGCAAGCGCCACCGGCATCGACACTTTCTGGCCGATCATGGTCGATTCCAGCGAGCGGTTGCTCATGTCGACCAGCACGCGCTGGCGGAACTTGATCTTCTGGAAGTCTTCCTCGTTTGCCCGGTAGGTGCTCTCGGTCCAGGCGCCGGAGTCGGCATAGTCGAAGAACATCTTGGGCACGCGCCGGCGCGCGAGATCCTTGAGGTCTGCGATGGTGAGAATGTCGCTCATGATGGTCCCCGCTTGATCGAATTAACTAGGAGCGGCTGCGCGCTGGTTCGCTGCCGCCGGTTTCCGAGCGCTGCCTTAGCCTCAGCCGCGACACGCGTTGCCAGTCGCCGCTGCGCTCGGCTTCCGCCATCGAGCGCTCGACATAGGTCATGTGGTCCATCGCCGCCTGGCGGGCGGCGGCCGGATCGCCAGCCCTGACCGCGGTGTGGATCGCCCGGTGCTGCGCCAGCAGCGCCTCTCGCGCGCCCGGCACGGTGAACACCAGCAGCCGGTTCTGGAACACGCCTTCCGATAAGAGGCGGTAGCAGGAGCGCAGCGTGTGCAAGAGCAGGATGTTGTGCGCGCATTCGCAGATCGCGTGGTGGAATTCAACGTCGATTTCCGCCTCGTCGTCGAAGTCGCCGGTGCGATGCGCCTCATCCATGCGCGCCATGATGCGGTCGAGCAGGGCGAGGTCTTCGGGTGTGGCACGCCGTGCCGCGTATTCGGCGGCTATGCCCTCGACCTCGCGGCGATACTCCAGATAGTCCGTCACCGCCTTGCGATGCGTCGAGATCAGGTCCGCCACCGGCTTGGTAAACAACTGGCCGATAATGTCGGCGACATGCGTGCCGCCGCCGGCCTTGGTCGTCAGCAACCCACGTCCTTCGAGCGCCTTCAGCGCATCGCGCAGGATGGGCCGCGACACATCGAACTGACGCGCCAGTTCGCGCTCGCCCGGCAGCCGGTCGCCAGTGCGCAGCACGCCTTCGAGGATGAGGCTTTCGATCTGCTGCACGACTTCGTCGGCGGTGCGCGAATGCTCGATCCTGGAGAAAATATCGCTCAAAGGAAGCGCCTGGGGACGGAATGAATGTCGCGCAGATTAAAGCGTCTGTCGCCAACTGGTCAAATTATTTATCCAATTCGCCTGGTTCGGTCGATTTTCGCATCGCGCCGGCACGTCGCCTCGCGCTAAACTTTGCTGTTTACGTCCCTTGTCGATTGCCGCAAGACGGCACCATTGCACGAAGGGTCGAAACCAGGGGGACCAGACGTGTCTGACGAGACGTCCAATCTTGAATTCCAGTCGCGCAGCCAAGGCAGCGTCATGGGCTTTCCGGCGCATGAAGGCCGGCCCGGCGCGCTCGGCGAGGTTCATGCCCGTCCGCATCCACTCGTCGAGAAGCCGCGCGTCCTCGTCCAGCTCTCCTTCATGACCGAAGGAGGCTCCGCGGTCGACCATGCCGTGCTTTCGGAACTGTCGCGCCGCCTCGGCATCGCCGCCCCCGAGCGTCATGCCCGCCACCACGCCATGAAATGGGGCAAGGGCACGCTGCGCTGGGAGCGGCATACGGAGTTCTCGACCTATCTCTGGGAAGGACCGCTGGCCGAGAATGACCGGGGGCAAGAGGATTCGCCGTTCGGCAATGGCTTTTCGCCGCCGGGAACCGTCATCTCGGGCATCCGGCTCGAGATCCGCAAGTGGACGCAGGCGAACGAGAGGCTGATCGCCGGCTTCGACCCGACCAGCCTCTGTCACTCGCTCGTCGAGCGCGGCAGCGCGGCTATTGTCACCGACTTCCGCCAGGACGGCGATGGCATGACCCGCATGCTGGTGCTTGATCGTGGTCTGACCCCGGCCAGCACCGGCGCGCTGTCGCAGCGGCTGATCGACATCGAGACCTACCGCACGCTTGCCATGCTCGGCTTGCCGCTGGCGCTCACCTTGTCCAGCCGCGCCCGCCGCATCGAGGATCGCTTGGCACAGACGACCCTGGAAATGAAAGTTGCCGAGACCCGCGACAGCCAGACGCTGCTCGCCGACCTGACGGAGCTTGCCGCCGAACTGGAGGCTGATGCCGCTTCCAGCCTTTACCGCTTCGGCGCCAGTCGCGCTTATGACGGCATCGTCACTGAAAGGCTCAAGGCACTGGATGAGGAGCCAGTGCTGGGCTACGACACCTGGGCGGGCTTTCTGCTGCGGCGCATGGCGCCAGCCATGCGCACCTGCCGCTCGGTCGAGGAGCGCCAGGCCAATCTGTCGCGAAAGCTGACCCGTGCCACCACGCTGTTGCGCACCTGGGTGGATGTCGAGGTCGAGAAGCAGAACCGCGATCTGCTCGCCTCGATGAACAACCGCGCCCGGCTGCAACTGCGCCTGCAGCAGACCGTCGAAGGGCTCTCGGTCGCCGCCGTCTCCTACTATGTGGTGGGCCTCATCGGCTATGTCGCCAAGGGCGCGTCGGTCTTTGGCCACGCCTTCGCGCCGGAGGTCGTTACCGCCGCATCGGTGCCTGTCGCCATCCTGCTGGTCTGGTGGGGCGTGCGCAGGGTGCGACAGATGCATTCCGAGCCGGCGAAGCATCCGGCCGAATAGACCGCGCCAAGCTTCGAAGCGCGATGGATGTGCAGCGGCAGATTGCCGCTGCGGAATCCTTGCCTGCATCCGCCCCGGATGCCATCAAAGCAAGGTTTGCAACAAATGTCCCTAGCTGGTAAATCATTTTTACCAGTTGAGTGGAGGAAGCGCCGATGTCCGGCCTTGCCATGCCCAAGCCAGACGCCGAGACGCTGCGCCGGCGCAGCGAAATCGTCGCCGACATGCGCATCATCGTGCCGGGCGAGGGCGTGGTCGACGCGGCCAATGAAATGCGGGCCTTCGAGAGTGATGGCCTGACTGCCTACCGGCAAGTGCCGCTGGTCGTGGTCCTGCCCGAGACGGTGGCGCAGGTTTCCCGTCTGCTGAAATACTGCAACGACCGCAACATCCGCGTCGTGCCGCGCGGCTCCGGCACCTCGCTGTCGGGCGGCGCGCTGCCGCTGGAAGACGCGGTGCTCCTGGTCATGAGCCGCTTCAACCGCATCATCGAGATCGATTTCCCCAATCGCATCGTCGTCGCCCAGCCGGGCGTCACCAATCTCGGCATCACCACCGCCGTCGAGCAGGAGGATTTCTACTACGCCCCCGACCCATCATCCCAGATCGCCTGCTCGATCGGCGGCAATGTCGCCGAAAATTCCGGCGGCGTGCACTGCCTCAAATACGGCCTGACCGCCAACAATGTGCTCGGCATCGAGATGGTGCTGATGAGCGGCGAGGTGGTGCGGCTCGGCGGCAGGCATCTGGACGCGGAAGGCTACGACCTGCTCGGCGTCATGACCGGCTCCGAAGGCCTGCTGGGCGTCGTCACCGAAGTCACAGTGCGCATTTTGAAGAAGCCGGAGACGGCACGCGCGCTGCTGATCGGCTTTCCGACCAGCGAGCAGGGCGGCCAATGCGTGGCCGACATCATCGGCGCCGGCATCATTCCGGGCGGCATGGAAATGATGGACCGGCCGGCGATCCATGCGGCGGAAGATTTCGTCCATGCCGGTTATCCCCTTGACGTCGAGGCGCTGCTGATCGTCGAACTCGACGGGCCGGGCGTCGAGGTCGATCATCTCATCACCGCGGTCGAGGCGATCGCCATTCGCAACGGCTCGACCACCTGCCGCATCTCGCAGTCCGAGCAGGAGCGGCTGAGTTTTTGGGCCGGGCGCAAGGCGGCCTTCCCCGCCGTTGGCCGCATCTCGCCCGATTACTACTGCATGGACGGCACGATCCCACGCAAGGAGCTGCCGCGCGTGCTGGCCGGCATGCGCGAGCTGTCGCAAAAATACGGTCTCGGAGTCGCCAATGTCTTTCACGCCGGCGACGGCAATCTGCATCCCCTGATCCTTTATGACGCCAACGTGCCTGGTGAAATCGACAAGGCCGAAAGCTTTGGCGCTGACATTCTGAGGCTTTGCGTCAAGGTCGGTGGCGTGCTCACCGGCGAACATGGCGTCGGGGTCGAGAAGCGCGACCTGATGCCGGAAATGTTCAGCCAGGTCGACCTCGACCAGCAAATGCGCGTCAAGTGCGCCTTCGATCCCAACCATCTGCTCAATCCCGGAAAGGTGTTCCCGCAACTGCGCCGCTGCGCCGAACTGGGGCGCATGCATGTGCATCGCGGGCAGGTGGCCTTTCCCGACATTCCGAGGTTTTGAGGGACATGTTGGCGCTTAAACACCCCCCTCTGTCCTGCCGGACATCTCCCCCGCAAGGGGGGAGATTAGCAGTTCCGGCGTCTCGCCGTTCAACAGACATTGGATGTTGGCGAAATCCGATGCGGCATCTGATCTCCCCCCTTGCGGGGGAGATGTCCGGCAGGACAGAGGGGGGTGTGAAGAAACGCGACCTATCACTTCTCGCCCGCTTTGCGGGGCAGAGGAAGGGCACGCGTGCATGACCATCTTCACCCCCACCACCTCAGCCGAAGTCCTCTCCACTGTTGCCTGGGCGACGGCAGAAGAAGCATCGCTCGAAATTCTCGGCCACGGCTCCAAGCGCGGCATCGGCCGTCCGTTGCAGACCGAGCATACGCTCGACCTGTCGAAACTCTCGGGCGTGATCCTCTATGAACCCGCCGAACTGGTGCTGTCGGCCAAGTCAGGCACGCCGCTGGCCGAGATCGAAAGGCTGCTGGCTGAAAACGGCCAGCAGCTTGCCTTCGAGCCGATGGACTACGGCCCGCTGCTCGGTGGCGAGCCGGGCAAAGGCACCATCGGCGGCGTGCTTGGCGCCAACCTGTCCGGTCCGCGTCGGCTGAAGGCGGGCGCCGCGCGCGATCATATCCTGGGCATCAATGTCGTCTCCGGTCGCGGCGAGGCCTTCAAGTCGGGTGGCCGCGTGGTCAAGAACGTCACCGGCTACGATATGTCGAAGCTGATGGCCAACAGCTGGGGCACCCTGTCCGTCTTTACCGACGTTACTTTCAAGGTGCTGCCTGTGGCCGAGACCGAAGTCACGCTCGCTGTCCGTGGCCTGCTCGATGATGCAGCCTGCGCCGCCATGGCCTTGGCCCTTGGTTCCAGCGCGGAAGTGTCGAGCGCTGCCCATCTGCCGGAGCGCGTCGCCGCCCGCGTGGCCGGCGGGACGCTCGGCAGTGAAGCCGCCACGCTGCTGCGCGTCGAGGGCTTTGGCCCGTCGGTTGCCTATCGCATCACCGCGCTGAAGACCCTGCTCGGCAAAGCCGGGCCGCTGGAAGAGATTTCCGGTGAGACCTCCAAGGCAATCTGGCGCGACGTGCGCGATATCAGGCCCTTCGTTGACGGCAGCGAGAAGCCGGTCTGGCGGGTCTCGATGACGCCCGCACAGGGGCACCTGATGGTTCTGACCCTACGCATGCAGGCCGCCGTCAGTGCCTTCTACGACTGGCAGGGCGGGCTGGTGTGGCTGCGCATGGAGGAGGGCGATCCCGAAGCCACCCTGCTTCGTGGGCTGTTGCGGAAACATGGCGGCGGCCACGCGACGTTGGTGCGCGCCGCTCCCGCCCATCGTGTCGCGCTGCCAGTGTTCGAGCCGCAGGCGCCGACATTGGCGGCGCTCAGCCAGCGCCTGAAACAGGAATTCGACCCGAAGAACATCCTCAATCCCGGCCGCATGGCCTAGGACATCAGAGATGCAGACCAATTTTTCGCCCGCCCAGCTTGCCGACCCTGATGTCGCCGAGTCCGAAAAGATCCTGCGCAAATGCGTGCATTGCGGTTTCTGCACCGCCACCTGCCCGACTTATGTAACGCTTGGCAACGAGCTCGATTCGCCGCGCGGGCGCATCTACCTGATCAAGGACATGCTGGAAAACGGCCGCCCCGCCGACAAGGAAATCGTCACCCATATCGACCGCTGCCTCTCCTGCCTGGCCTGCATGACCACCTGTCCATCAGGCGTTAATTACATGCATCTGGTCGACCATGCTCGTGCCCATATCCAGGAAACCTACAAGCGGCCGCTGCTCGACCGGCTGACCCGTGCCATGCTGGCTTTCGTGCTGCCCTATCCCCAACGCTTCCGCGCCGCGCTCAAGCTTGCGAGGCTGGGCAAGCCTTTCATTGGCCTGTTCGAGAAGATTCCTGCACTGAAGCCGCTCGCCGCGATGCTCAAGCTCGCGCCTGCATCGATCCCGGCGGCCTCGCCGATGGCTTTACCGGGTATCCATGCCGGGCAAGGGGCAAAAAAGGGCCGTGTCGCCATCCTGACCGGCTGCGCGCAATCGGTGCTTGACCCCGCCATCAACGACACCACCATCTCGCTGCTGACGCGGCTCGGTGTCGAGGTCGTGGTGCCACCGGGCGAGGGCTGCTGCGGCGCCCTGGTTCATCACATGGGGCGGGAAGAAGCCGCCCTTGCCTCGGCCAGGCAAAATATCGATGCTTGGACACGCTCCATCGAGCAGGGCGGGCTCGACGCCATTGTCATCACCGCATCGGGTTGCGGCACGACGATCAAGGACTACGGCTTCATGCTGCGGCTCGATCCGGCCTATGCCGACAAGGCCGCGCGCGTGTCGGCGCTGGCCAAGGACATCACCGAATACCTGGCAAGTCTCAAGCTCCCTGAACCGGTGCGCAAGCCCGGCACTGTCGTTGCGTATCACTCGGCCTGCTCGATGCAGCACGGCCAGAAGATCACCCGGCAGCCGAAGGAGCTGCTCGCCAAGGCCGGTTTCATTGTGCGCGAGCCGCGCGAGGGCCATCTCTGCTGCGGCTCGGCCGGCACCTACAACATCCTGCAGCCCGAGATTTCGGCCAGGCTGCGCGATCGTAAGGTGAAAAACATCGAGGCGACGGGCGCCTCGATCGTCGCCACCGGCAATATCGGTTGCATCACGCAGATCGCATCCGCCGCCAGCATGCCGGTGGTGCACACGATCAAACTGCTCGACTGGGCCTATGGCGGGCCGAGGCCGGATGGCATTTTGGATGGGAGCCCGGTCGCGGCGGAGTAGGCCGGGCGCTATTCCGCCGCAAGCCTGTCGGCCGTGCCGTAGGTCGCCTCGTAGAGCGCGCGCTGGCGGCTGAGCGCGACCATGGTATTGCGCAGCAGGATCGCCACCGTCAGCGGACCGACGCCTCCCGGCACCGGCGTGATCCACGAGGCCACTTCCTTGACGCTGTCGGTGTCGACGTCGCCGACGATGCGGCTCGTGCCGTCCGGTCCGACCTCCGAATTGATGCCGATGTCGATGACGGCGGCACCCGGCTTGACCATGTCGGCCTTGATCAGCCGTGGCTTGCCAACGGCGACGAACAGCGCATCGGCGCGCCGCGCATGGGCGGCGACCGACCGTGTCATATGATGGCAGACCGTCACCGTCGCGCCTTCGCTCATCAGCAGGAAGGCGATTGGCTTGCCGACGATTTCCGAATGGCCGACGATCACCACTTCCAGCCCCTTGAGGTCGAGGCCGGTTTCCTTAAGCAGTTCGACCGAGGCGGCCGCCGTGCAAGGCGCGAGATCGAGCTGGTTGTAGACGATGTTGCCGATCGAGGCCGGATGCATGCCCTCGACGTCCTTTAGCGGATGCACAGCCGCCTGCAGCATTTTGATCGGGATATGCGCCGGCACCGGCCGCTGGATGATGATGCCGGTGACACGCGGATCGGCATTCAGCCCATGGATGGCTGCTTCGAGTTCACCTGAGGTGATCGTCGCGGGAAAGCGCCGTTCCTCGAAATCGATGCCGGCGAGTTGAGCCTTGGCACGCTGGTTGCGCACATAGACGTCGACGGCGTCGGTATCGCCGACGGTGATCGAGATCAGCTTGGGCGGAAAGCCCTCGGCCTTGGCAATGGTCGCGTCCTCGCGCACGGCGGCGATGATGCGCTGGGCAACCGGGCCGCCCCTGAGATAGCGGCTGTCGTCGGACAGGGACATGGTTCGAACCTTTGGTGGGGAAATTGCGCACTGCAATAGCAGAGCACGGCCCGGAAATCAGCCCTGAAAACGAAACACCGTGCCTCCGGGGCGACCTGTCGCACCGTGAAACGAAAAGGGCAGCCCGGTTACCCGTGCTGCCCTCTCGTGACTGGCCGTATCCCCACACGGCCCGTCCCCCGTTAACTCGTTGCCAGTCTAAGCACGTCTTCCAAAAGTGCGCTATGACTTAAGGGCAACAGCGCGCCAAAACCTGCTCAGCACTGCTTAACCGGCTGATTCGCTGCCACTATATCACCTCGACGGTGGTTCCGACATTGACCCGCTCATAAAGGTCGACCACGTCCTCGTTGCGCATCCGGATGCAGCCCGATGATACCGCGCCGCCGATCGTCCAGGGCTGATTGGTGCCATGGATGCGGTACTCGGTCGTGCCGAGATAGAGAGCGCGCGCGCCGAGCGGGTTTTCCATGCCGCCAGCCAGATAGGTCGGCAGGTAGCGGCCCTTGGCCGCTTCGCGCTTGATCATCTCGGCCGGTGGACGCCAGTCCGGCCAGACGCGCTTGTTGGTGATCTTGTGGGTGCCCGACCATTCGAAACCGGGCTTGCCGGTGCCGACGCCGTAGCGCCGCGCTTTGCCGTTCTTCTCGACCAGATAGAGGAAATTCTGCGTGGTATCGATGACGATGGTGCCCGGCTTCTGGGCGCCGTCATAGGCGACTTCCTGCGGCAGGTAGACGGGGTTGATCTGCCGGCGCATGACCATGCGTTTGGCCGGCGCCTGCACGGCGGCCGTTTGCACTCGGTCGGGCTGTGCCGGCTGCGCGGTGCGCTGGCGCGGCTGCTGCTGCACGGCCTGTCGGTTCTGCCGCACGATTCCGGGCGCATGGCCGAGCTGCAGCACCCAGGGCGCGGAAAGGTCGGGGCTCACCATCACCGGCGGCCTGTCGGCATAACGGTCGTTGGCGGTTGAGGGTGTGACGCCGGCGGCAAACACAGCCACGGCGCCGAGCAAGGGAAACAGAACTCTCTTCATCGGGAACGCACCTTGATCGTCTAATACGCCGGGCAAGAACGCTCCCGGCTTGCGCGATCATTGGCGGCGAGCAGCAACCGAAACATGAATCGGAATGCGTAAAATGCGGTTCTGTCAGTAAACTCTTTGGTGTGGTTACCGCCCGGTTCAGGAATCTGGTAAAGCCACGGTAAAGACAGCGCGCAAGCGCGTTAACGGATGGATTTCTTGGGATGAGCAATGAAAACACCGGCCTGCTTGCCGGTCCTGACGGTGTCGTGCGCTGCTTCTGGCACGGCAATCTGCCCGATTATCTGCATTACCATGACCATGAATGGGGCCGGCCGGTGGCCGACGACCGCAGGCTGTTCGAGAAGATCTGCTTGGAAGGGTTTCAGTCGGGCCTGTCCTGGCTGACCATTTTGCGCAAGCGGGAGAATTTTCGCGAAGCCTTCGCTGGCTTCGACTTCGACAAGGTCGCCGCCTTCAACGAAAGGGATGTCGAGCGCCTGCTCGGCAACGCCGGCATAATCCGCCATCGCGGCAAGATCGTCTCGACCATCAACAACGCCAAACGCGCCCGCGAGATGGTGGATGAGTTCGGCTCGCTGGCCGCCTGGTTCTGGAAGTTCGAACCCGGCAAGGAGGAGCGGCCGAAGATCGTCGACCTCGCCCATCTGCGCGCCAACCCGACCACCGCGGTTTCCGTTCGGATTTCGAAGGACCTGAAAAAGCGCGGCTGGACTTTCGTCGGCCCGACCACCGTGTACGCCTTCATGCAAGCCATGGGCCTGGTCAACGACCATCTCGAAGGCTGCGTGTGCCGTAAGGAGGTCGAGAAGCAGCGGAAGGCTTTCCAGCGGCCGAAATAGCCGGGGGCAGCTCAGGTGCCGTTGGCGCTGGCCAGGAACAGCCCGGCGACGATTGCGGCCACCGTGGCGACCGTCGGATAGATCACCAGCAGACCGGTCACCAACGCGTCGCGCAAGGAAGGATCCTTGCTGGTGCCTGCCGGCACATCGAACGGCCCGGCAGCCTGGCCAACCATTTGCGGTGCATGGGTGCCCGCCGGGCGCAGGCGCGTCGGCACTTCGCCGGCCTCGCTGTTGGCCTCAAATTCCGTTGCGCTGGTCATGTCCCGAACCTCTTCGTTTCGGTGCGCTATATCGGCCGCGATTGTGTCGGCACGATGCCGCGCCCGTGGCGGCATTGTTTCATTTCCGGCGTGTTTTGTTTCAGGGGGGTTCGATTCTTCCTGATCTCGTCGGGTGCGCTGCCGGGCGCCAACCCTTGCTGCTCCCGGCTTCATCGGTTAGGAACGCGCGCTGTGAACGCGCTAGATTTGCCGCGTCACGAAGTCATGAACATCGGGTGCCCAGATTATGGCCGACAAATCGGAAAAGACGAAAGCGCGGCTGCCGCGCGGGTTTGCCGACCGCGGCGCCGAGGATATCCGCGCCGTCGAGAAGATGATGGCGACGATCCGCTCGGTTTATGAGCTCTATGGCTTCGAACCGGCCGACCAGCCGCTGATCGAATATACCGATGCGTTGGGCAAATTCCTGCCCGACCAGGACCGGCCGAACGAAGGCGTGTTCTCTTTCCAGGACGACGACGACCAGTGGCTGTCGCTGCGCTACGACCTGACCGCGCCGACCGCGCGCTTCGTCGCCGAGAATTTCGAACGCCTGCCAAAACCCTACCGCAGCTACCGTTCCGGCTGGGTGTTCCGCAACGAAAAGCCCGGGCCCGGCCGCTTCCGCCAGTTCATGCAGTTCGACGCCGACACGATCGGCACGCCGGGCGTCGCGGCGGACGCCGAGATGGCGATGATGATGGCCGACGTCATGGAAGCGCTCGGTATCAAGCGCGGCGACTACGTCATCCGCGTCAACAACCGCAAGGTGCTCGATGGTGTGCTGGAGGCGATTGGGCTCGGTGGCGATGAGAACGCAGGGCGCCGGCTGACCGTGCTGAGGGCAATCGACAAGCTTGATAAGGTTGGGACAGACGGCGTCCGCGCGCTTCTTGGAAAGGGACGATTGGACGAGAGTGGCGACTTCACCAAAGGAGCTGGACTAAGCGAACAATCGATTGGCCGAATGATGGAAGTCTTCGGGGCTCCCGGTGGGTTTTGGGACTACAATATGAGCACCGAAGGTGTCATTTCCGACGACCGGCGGACGACTGAAGACAATGGACAGACTTCTGTCTTGAGCAACCGGTTTGCAATAAACGAATTGCGCCTGGCTTTCTCAGAACAGCCGCTGGCTTTGGACGGCATCAACGAACTAACCGCCATCAATGAAATGGTTCGCGCTGCCGGGTACGGAAGCAATCGCATCCGCATCGATCCTTCCGTCGTGCGTGGCCTCGAATACTACACCGGCCCCGTCTTCGAGGCCGAACTCCTGGCCGAAATCCCCAACGAGGACGGCCAAATCGTGCGCTTCGGCTCGGTCGGCGGCGGTGGCCGCTATGATGGGCTGGTCTCGCGCTTTCGCGGCGAGCCGGTGCCGGCGACCGGTTTTTCCATCGGCGTCTCGCGACTGATGACGGCGCTGAAGAACCTCGGCAAGCTAGACGTATCGGAAGTGATCGCGCCGGTCGTCGTGCTGGTCATGGACAAGGACACTGAAAGCCTCGGCCGCTATCAGAAGATGGTCTCGGAATTGCGCGCCGCCGGCATTCGCTCCGAAATGTATCTCGGCGGCGCCGGCATGAAGGCGCAGCTCAAATATGCCGACCGGCGCGGTTGTCCCATCGCCGTCATCCAGGGCGGCGACGAGCGGGCCAAGGGCGAATTGCAGATCAAGGACCTGATCGAAGGCGCGCGCATGTCGGCGGAGATCACCGACAATGCGGAATGGCGCGCCGCGCGTCCGGCCCAGGTGACAGTAGCGGAAAGCGAACTGGTCGCCGAAGTGAAGAAGATTTTGGCGGCGCAGGCCGCTGATCGCGCCAAGGGTGGCGCTTGAGCACCCCCCTCTGGCCTGCCGGCCATCTCCCCCGAAAGGGGGGAGATGGGATGTCGCGTAGGTTTTCGCCAATCTCCGATGTTGGGAAAAACGTGCCGAGCCCGAAGCTGCTGATCTCCCCCCTTGCGGGGGAGATGGCCGGCAGGCCAGAGGGGGGTGCCTCGCGCCCAACCTGTCTATGACCTCCCGCCCCGCCATCGCCACCGACATCATCACCCTCTTCGCCAACCGCAACACACATGCCGTCGAAGTCGCGGTGCTGCAGCCGGCCGATCCCTTCCTCGACATGGCCGGCGAGGATCTGCGCCGCCGCATTTTCCTGACCGAAAGCGAAACCGGGCAGACGCTCTGCCTGCGGCCCGAATTCACCATTCCTGTCTGCCTCGACCACATAGCCAGCCAGGCCGGCACGCCACGCCGCTATTCCTATCTGGGCGAAGTGTTTCGCCAGCGCCGCGAGGGCGGCAATGAGTTCTTCCAGGCCGGCATCGAGGATCTCGGCGACCGCGACGCGGCCGAAGCCGATGCCCGCTCGGTCGCCGACGCGCATGCGCTGCTGTCGCTGGTGCTGCCCGGCCAGCCGCTGGCGGTCACGCTTGGCGACCAGGCGATTTTCGAGGCGGTGCTGGCGGCGCTCGGCTTGCCGCGCGGCTGGCGCATGCGGCTGGCCCGCGCCTTCGGCTCGGCGCCTATGCTGGAGACAGCACTCGCCGATCTCGCCAACCCGCCGCGCAACAGCCAGCTCTCCGGGCCGGTCGCGGCGCTTGTCCTCGATGGCGATCTGGACCGTCTTTCCCAGCATATTGCCGGCGGCATGGAGGAAGCCGGCTTGTCGGCATCGGCCGGGCGCGCGCCGTCGGATATCGCGCGACGGCTGATCGAGAAAGCCGAGTTGCGCAGCGTGCGGCTGTCGAACGAGGCTTTCGCGGCGCTGAAAGATTTTCTGGCGATCGACGTGCCGCTCGATGGCGCGGCCCAGGCATTGGAAACCTTCGCGGCCGGCGCCGGACTTTCGCTGGGTGCGGCGCTGGAAAAATTCTCGGCCCGCGCCAAGGCGATCGAGGCGCATGGCTTGCCCTCCGAAAAAATCCGCTACGACGCCGCTTTCGGCCGTCCGCTCGACTACTACACCGGTGTCGTCTTCGAAATCGCGGCCGCCAGCGGCGAGCGCCCCTTGGCCGGTGGCGGGCGCTACGACCGGTTGCTGACGCTGCTCGGCGCCAAGACCGCGATCCCCGGCGTCGGCTTTTCGGTGTGGCTCGACCGCATCGAGGCTTTGCGGGGGGCGGCATCATGATCACGCTCGCCGTTCCCTCGAAGGGTAGGCTCAAGGAGCAGGCGCTGGAGGTGTTGGCCAAGGCCGGCCTCGCCGTCAGCCTGCCCGGCGACGAGCGTAAGTATCATGCCCGCGTCGAGGGCCTGGACAATGTCGAAGTGCTCTTCCTGTCGGCTTCCGAAATATCGGGCGAAATAGGCCAAGGCGCGGTCGATCTCGGCATCACCGGCGAGGACCTGGTGCGGGAAAATCTCGCTGACTGGGAAGCGCGGGCCGAGATCGTCGCCCGCCTCGGCTTCGGCCATGCCGATGTGGTGGTCGCGGTGCCCGAGATCTGGCTCGATGTCGACACCATGGCCGATCTCGACGATGTCGCCGCCGATTTCCGCCAGCGCCATGGCCGCAGGCTGCGGATTGCCACCAAATATTGGCGGCTGACGCAGCAGTTCTTCTCCCAAAAGCACGGCATTCAGGTCTATCGCATCGTCGAGAGCCTCGGCGCCACCGAGGGCGCGCCGGCGGCCGGCCTCGCCGACGTCATCGTCGACATCACCAGCACGGGCTCGACGCTGCGCGCCAACCATCTCAAGGTGCTGGCCGACGGCGTCGTGCTGAAGTCGCAGGCCTGTCTGGTCGCGTCGAGGAAGACACGTGCAGCGGCCGACGACGCCGTTTTGCGCGACATCGTCGCGAAAATGGCGGCAGCGGTCGCATAGCGACCTCCAGGGAAGGGGCTCCAGTACCATCGACGGGATTTCCAGCGTCCCGGCAGGCTGATAGGTTCGGCCAGTCTTGGGAGGAGACAGCGATGCCGGTCAATCTCGACGAGCTGAAGAATGCCACCAATCTGCGCGGACGCGGCGCGCGCGCCGGCAGCGTCTTTATTGCACCGGTCGATGGCAGGGCGCATGTCTCGGGCGACCGCAAAGTGCCGCTGCTCGACAAGACCATTCCCGCGCTGTTCTCCGACACCGTCGGCAAATACGGCACGCTCGATGCCGCCGTGTTCGTCGGCCAGGACAAGCGCTTCACGTGGAGCGAACTGTCGGACACGGTGGATGCACTGGCCGCCGGCTTTCTGGCGCTCGGCCTCCGGAAGGGCGACCGGGTCGGCATCTGGTCGCCCAACCGCTGGGAATGGCTGGTGACGCAATTCGCCACCGCCCGCATCGGCCTGATCCTGGTCAACATCAATCCGGCCTACCGGCTGACCGAGCTGGAATATGCCCTGAACAAGGTTGGCTGCAAGGCACTGGTGACGGCGGCGAGCTTCAAGACATCGGACTATCTCGGCATGATCGAGACTCTGGCGCCGGAGATCGCGACGGCGACACCCGGCAAGCTGAAGGCTGCGAAATTGCCGGCGCTCAGGATCGTCATCCGTATGGGCGAGGAGAACTCGCCAGGCATGTTCAATTTCGGCGACGTGCTGGCCATGGCCGGTCGCGACGAGCATGATAGCCTCGACCGCATCTCGGAAGGGCTGAAGCCTGGCGATGCGATCAACATCCAGTTCACCTCAGGCACGACGGGCGCACCCAAGGGCGCGACGCTCACCCATCTCAACATCGTCAACAACGGCAATTTCGTCACCTCGGCTATCAAGCTCACCGTCGACGATCGGCTCTGCATCCCGGTGCCGCTCTATCACTGCTTCGGCATGTCGATGGGCACCATGGGTTGTGTGTCGAAGGGCGCGACCATGGTTTTCCCGTGCGAGGGGTTCGATCCGGGCCTGACGCTGAAGGCGATCGCGCGGGAGCGCTGCACCGGCCTCTACGGCGTGCCGACCATGTTCGTCGGCATGCTCGATCATCCGGATTTCCCGACCTTCGATCTCTCCAGCCTGCGCACCGGCATCATGGCCGGTTCGCCCTGCCCGATCGAGGTGATGAAGAAGGTGGTCTCGCTCATGCACATGGCTGAAGTGACCATCGCCTACGGCATGACCGAGACCAGTCCGGTCTCGTTCCAGAGCAGCACCGACGATCCGTTGGAAAAGCGTGTCTCGACTGTCGGGCGCATCCACCCGCATGTCGAGGTCAAGGCGATCGCCGTCGACGGCGCCACCGTTGCGGTCGGCGCGCCGGGCGAGCTTTGTACGCGCGGCTATTCGGTGATGAAGGGCTATTGGGACGACGACGAAAAGACTCGCGAGGCGATCGATAGCGATGGCTGGATGCACACCGGCGACCTCGCCACCATCGACGCCGAGGGCTATTGCAACATTGTCGGCCGCGTCAAGGACATGGTCATTCGCGGCGGTGAGAACGTCTATCCCAGAGAGGTCGAGGAATTCCTCTACCGCCATCCCAAGGTGCGGGAAGTGCAGGTCTTCGGCATCCCGGACGCCAAATATGGCGAGGAGCTGTGCGCCTGGATCGTGCTCAAACCCGGCCAGGTCGCCACCGAGCAGGAGATCAAGGCGTTCTGCGCGGGCCAGATCGCCCACTACAAGGTGCCGCGCCATATTCGCTTCCGCACGGAATTGCCGATGACGGTGACCGGCAAACCGCAGAAATTCCTGATGCGTCAGGCGATGGCCGAGGAACTCGGGCTGGTGGCGCAGAAGACGGCGTGAGGCCGGATCAGCCGTGTCGCACAAGCGCGCCGATACCGTCGAGCAGCGCCTGCTGGTCGCCGACCCAGAACCAGTGGTCGTCGCCATCGACCTCCATAAACCGCGCGCCTGGAATCTTGGTCGCTAGGAACCGCCCCGCCTCGATGCGCACGGCGCGGTCGCCGGAACGGTGTAGGATCATCGTCGGGGCGGAGACGTTTGCCAGGAGGTGACGGACATCGGTGTCCCGCAACGCGTCGAGCAGCCCGGCGACCGCACCCGGGCTGGAGGCTGCCCTGAGCAATCCGGCCCACCAGGTCCTCGCCTGGCGGTCGCCAGCGAGGCTCGGTGCGAAGGTGTCGATTTCCGCCGCGCCACCCCAGCCCGCCAGCAGCCGTTGCTTCCACAGATCATACTGCGCGATGGTCAAGGCGTGGGGATAGTCAGGTGCACGGCTGCCTTTGGCGAGCGAGCCCCACAAGACAAGGCCCGTCAGCCGATCTGGATGCTGGACCGCAAAACGGATACAGCCCGGCCCACCCTCCGACGCGCCGACCAGCAAGGCCCTGCGGCTGCCGGCCGCGTTCATGACCGCCAGAATATCCTGCGCCGTCGCCTCGACCGTGGGGCGGGCACCGACGCGGTCGGAAAGCCCCATGCCGCGCCGGTCGAAGAGGATCAGGCGACCCAGGCGCGAAACCGCGGTCAGCCAGGCGCGGCAACCCGGGTCTTCCCAGATACGCTCGACATGTGAAATGAAGCCGGGAACAAGCACGATGTCCGTCGGGCCGCTGCCAAAGATCTGGTACGCGATGTGGATGCCGCCCACCGCGACATAGCGCGTCCTGGGCACATCCAGGGCGGCGTCCTGAGTTGGCTGGCTCAGCAAGGCAAGCGTGGCGGGGTCCGGCACTACGCCGAGTTCGTCCCGCAAGAGCCGGATGCACGTGTCGATCTGCCGCTCGGCCGCCGCCCTGTCCCCGGCCGCCAGATGGGCACGGATCAGATGTCGGTGCGCGCTTTCGCTCAAGGGGTCGAGTGCCGCCAGCCGTGTCGCGTGAACGACCGCGCCACGAGGCTGGCTGTCGGCGATCTTGGCGTCGATGAGCCGCTCCAGCGCCTGCACCAGCCGGCCACGCAACGTCTCTCGCCGAAAGAAGACCCATTCCTCGAATTGCGGACAGTCCGGCAGCAAGAAGCCGGCGAGATAATCGTCTTTGTAGATCTCGGCTGCCTTGTCGAGAGCGCCGGAATTGCAGGCCTGCTCGAAAATCCTGGTGTCGATCTCGGCGGACAACGCCGGGTGCAGGCTTAGCGAGACGCCTGTGGCGGCGATGATCTCGTTGCCGAACGCGATGCGGATTTTGTACAGCGTGCGCCGAAGGCGGGCGCGTGCGGCCTGCTCGTCGGCTTCCGGCCACAATAGCGTGGCGGCGACCTCGCGCGCCACCGGCCCGCTGGCCTCGGCGAGATAGATGAGAAGGGCTGCCGCCTTGCGCAGGGCGAGTTCCACCCGCCGGCCGTTCAACCGGAACTCCGGAAAGCCCAGAAATCGGAATTCCAATCGCTCCATCGATCCGACCACGGCCATGCAGGGACGTTGAGGGGACGCCGGCCTTCTATCCATTCCCACGACGTCGGGCCGATCGGGCCCGATCACGGGACTCCCTTGGAGCGAGAAATGTCACTGGTCAATACTCTCACCCGCCCTGTCGGTGCCGCCAACACACGGCAAGGAGGCTGAGACATGTGCCAATCCTGTCTCTCCTGGTACGCGCGCTGCATTGCTCCCTACCTCGTCCACGCCGGCTGTTCGGCCAACGCTTTCACGGACATGCGAAGGCGTCTGATCCCGCGGGCAGGGGGCGTCGTCGTCGAAGTCGGCTTCGGCTCCGGCCTGAACCTTCCCCATTACGACGCCGCCAGGGTGAAGCGGCTGGTCGGCGTCGATCCCGACGGCACGATGCTGGGCCTTGCCGAACCGAAGAGCCGTTCCCTGCCATTCGATGTCGACTGCATCAGGGCCAGCGGTGAAAGGCTGCCCTTGGCCGACAGCTTCGCCGACACGGTGGTCGTCACCTATGCCTTCTGCACCATTCCGGACCCCGAGGCGGCGCTGACCGAGATCCGGCGCATCCTCAAGCCCACGGGCCGGCTGATCTTCATCGAGCACGGCCAGGCCGAAGGGCCGCGTTGCCGCCGGTGGCAAGAGCGTCTGAACCTGATATGGGGCCGGCTCGCCGGCGGCTGCCACCTCAATCGCGATCCATTGCACCTGATCCGGACGGCGGGCTTTCATATCGTCGAAGCGCAGCGCGAGCGGTTCCAGCTACCCTTCTGGCAGTTGGGAAGTCACCATGCCGGCATCGCGATACCCCTAACGGGTTGACGGGATGCCTCGTCCGCTAACGCCGCCCGCGCCGTATTTCCGCCGGCCGTGGCGCCGAACCCGGCTCCTGCACCAGCGGCCCCAGCAGCACCTCGCCGAACAGTGGCTGGTAGCTGCGGCGCACCGCCGGGTCCTCCTTGAAGGACAGCGCATATTGCCCGATCTGGTGGAAATAGGTGATGCGGGCCCTGACCAGGCTTTCGTCCTCGGGATAACCCATGGCGCGGAAGGAGCGGGTCAGGAGTTCGATGCGCAGGTCATCGATATCCTTGACCTCCTGCGCCAGCTTTTTCGACGTTCGTGACCAGTCGCGCACGGCGAGGTCGAGCAGGGGACTAAACGGCGCCTCGTCGACCCAAACATGCACGATGTCGGTGAAGAACTGCAGGCCGTCTATATTCTGCATCTCGCGCATAGCCCAGAAGGGCTCGCAATTGATATCTCGCCATTCTTGCAGCAGGCCGTCGCGAAGATCGGCCAGGCTGGTGAAATGGAAATAGAAGCTGCCGCGCGTCACCTTGAATTGCTTGGCGAGGCGGTCGATCTTGACCTCGCCAATGCCGTGCTTCTCCAGCACCTTGCGCGCCGCTGCGATCCAGGCCTCGCGACTCAGCGTCTGCCGCGCCGTCTTCCCAGGTCCCGCGGCTTTGGCTGGTCTCTTGCCTTTGGCCGGGGCGCTGTCCGATTTCATCCGATCAAGACCTTCATCGCACACGCAACGCCCACAAAACCGTTCGCCGGCTCCGATGCGCTTCGCGACTCATCAAGTGTCCATCTATCGCGGAAGGCGCAACTCAGGGCAATGCGCTGATCCGCTCCAGCATGAGTTCGAAGAACGGCGCGGGATCGATGCGCCGCAGGACGTTGCAGTTCTTGCGCCGGCCGGTGACGTGCCACCAGTCGACGACGGTCATGCCGATTGTCTCAGGCGAGACAATGTCGACCGTCACCGCGCACTGGCGCTGTTCATAGATTTGCGGTGCCAGGAGATAACCGGTGACGCAGGCATCGTGGATGGGGCGTGCCGGCGTCTCGAATTTGTGGGTGCCATACTGGCGGTAGAAGTCGGCCAGGTTCGCGGCCTCGATCGCCGCGCGGCTGCCGCTTGCGCGCAGGCGGTCGAGCCACTCAGGCGTCATCAGCGCCGTGTAGGTGCAATCGATGCCCGCCATGGTCACCGGCGCGCCGCTGTCGAACACCTTGTGCGCGGCATGCGGGTCGACGAAGATGTTGAACTCAGCGGCCGGCGTCGCGTTGCCACCCTGGAAGAAGCCGCCGCCCATCAGCACCACTTCGCGCAGACGGGGCACGATCCTCGGCTCCATGGTCATGGCCATGGCCAGATTCGTCATTGGCCCGAGCGTGCAAACGGTCAATTCGCCTTCCGGCGCGTCCATGATGGTGCGCACCATGTAGTTCACCGCGTGTTCGCCCCGCAGCGGCGTCACCGGTTCGGCAAGGTCGGCGCCGTCGAGGCCGGTTTCCCCATGGACATATTCGGCGGTGATCAGCTTGCGCACCATCGGCGCCGGGCAGCCGGCATAAACGGGCACATCGGGCCGCCCGGCGAGTTCGACGACTTTCAGCGCATTCTTCGAGGTCAGGGCAAGCGGCACGTTGCCGCCGACCGTGGTGATGCCGACCACGTCGAGTTCATCAGGCGACCCCAGTGCGAAGAGGATGGCGAAGGCGTCGTCCTGGCCCGGATCGGTATCGATGATGATCTTGCGTGGTGCCATGATGCCGCGTCCTTCCTTTTGCGATCGAAAGCCTATTGATGAGGCCGTTCGGATGTGTAGAAATACAGTACTGTATCTTATGTTCAAGACAGGGTGTTCGAAATGGATGCACAAGAGCGCGGCGATTTTTCCGAAATTCCGATCCTCGACGTTTCGCCGCTCTATGGCGACGACGAAGGCGCGATCAGGGAAACGGCAGCGACACTGCGCCGCTATCTCGAGACGATCGGCTTCCTCTATGTCACCGGCCACCCCATTCCGCGCACCGATGTCGAAGCGGTCCGCGAGGCCTCCAAGCGTTTCTTCGCCTTGCCCGAGGAGGAGAAGGCGAAGCTGAAGATCGACAAGAATTTCCGCGGCTACTTGCCCTTTGCCGGCTCGACCATCGTGACCTCGTCCGTGGCGGCCGTCAGCAAGCCGAACCAGAGCGAATCGATCTTCTTCATGCACGAGGTCGGCGCCGACGACCCCCGGGCCTTGGCCGGCAAGCCGCTGCAAGGCCCCAACCAGTGGCCTGACGAGGCCGCCCTTGCCGGCTTCAGGGAGACCATCGAGCGCTATGTCCAGGAGATGAGCACGCTCGCCCGCAAGATGGTGCGCGCTATCGCGCTTTCGCTCGGGCTGCCCTCCGACAGTCTCGACCGCTATTTCGAGCAGCCGACGACTTTCCTGCGGCTGCTGCACTATCCGACGCAGCCCCAAGAAGAGGGGCTTTTCGGTTCGGCGCCGCACACCGACTACGGCTTCATCACGCTGCTAGCCCAGGACAATGTCGGCGGCCTCGAGGTCAAGAACAAGGCGGGCGACTGGGTTCCCGCGCCGCCGGTTCCGGATTCCTTCGTCATGAATGTCGGCGACATCCTGGCGCGTTGGTCGAATGACCAGTTCGTCTCGACGCCGCACCGCGTCATCAACCGCTCCGGACGCGAGCGCTATTCGCAGCCCTTCTTCTTCGATCCCTCAATGGACGAGACGATCGCCGCACTTTCGGTCTGTGTGCCGGCCGGCACACAGCCGAAATACGAGCCAGTGCTCTATGGCGATTACCTGATGGAGCGCATCGACAAGAATTATCATTATCGAAAGAAGAAGGCGGCCGAAGCAGCCGCTTCCTAAGGGACACCGAGCCCCTGCCGGCCACTGGCCCGGGCTCTGCCGGAAAGACTGCAAACAAGGACAAGAAAAGGGGAACAGCAATGAACAGATATCTGCGAATGACCAGCCTTGCACTGGCGCTCTCCACCACCGTCGGGGGCGGGGTTTCCAAAGCCGCCGACGTGCCGAAATCGGCTGAGGTGAAAGAGAGCGGAACGCTCGCCGTCGCCAACACTCTGGACTTCGCGCCGTTCGAATATCTCGACGCCGACGGCAAGCAGACCGGCATCATCGTCGAACTCGCCGGCGAGGTGGCCAAGCTCGTCGACGCCAAGCTCGATATCCAGCGCACGCCGTTCCCGTCGATGATCCCGGGTCTTGCGGCGGGCCGCTTCAAGATCGCCTGGGAGACCTTCTCGGCGACGCCGGAGCGGCTGAAACAGGTCGATTTCGTCATGTTCCTGAAGGCCGGCCTCGCCGTCTCGACATCGCCTGACAAGAAGGCGAGCTTCAGTGGCGACATGCCGCTCTGTGGCAAGCGCATCGGCGTCTCGGCTGGCAGCGCCTCAGATTTCCTGGTCGACAAGCTCGGTAAGGATTGCACCGACAAGGGCCAGAAAGCCATCGAGAAATCGGTGTTCAACTCCTCCACCGATATCGTCCAGGCCGTGCTTTCGGACCGCGTCGACGCGCGTATGGACGATGCCACCGCATCGAGCTATTTCGAGGTCACGAGCAAGGGCCAGTTGGTGGTCCTGCCGACGCTTTACGAGGTCGCGCCGCTTGGCATGGCGATCGCCAAGGACGACAAGCAGACCGCCGACATGATGGTGGCGGCACTTGCCGAACTGTTCAAGAACGGCACGTACAAGGCTATCCTGGAGAAGTACGGCATGGGCGCCTATGCGATCAAGGAACCCTACTTCGTCGGCACCATGGACGCGCTTCGCGTCGAATAGAGACCATCCGGCGCCTGATGAACATCAGGCGCCGGCCCGCAAGCTGGAGACATCCGATGGGCGTTGCCCTCCCGACCGACATCGGCGTCGAGCCAAGCGTTTCCGCCGCCGTGTCACGACTGACCGTCGTGCCGCAGCGCCGCTATGGCATCTGGGTCGGTACGGCGTTCGCCCTGCTGCTGGCCTTCCTCATCATTCGTGCTTTCGCCAGCAACCCGGCCTTTGCCTGGGGCACGGCAGCCGGATACCTGTTCCATCCCTCGATCATGCGAGGCCTTGGCAACACGCTGATGCTCACCGTCATCATCATGGTGCTGGCGATCATCGTCGGCACCGTCATCGCCATCATGCGGGTGTCGCCGAGCCCGGTGCTGCGCGCCTTTTCCGGCGTCTATGTCTGGTTCTTCCGGGGTGTCCCAGCCCTGATCCAGCTGATCTTCTGGTTCAACCTGTCGCTGCTGGTGCGCGAAATCTCGCTGACTTTGCCGTTCATAGGCACGCTGTTTTCCGTGCGCACCAATGATTTCATGACGCCGTTCTTCTCCGCCGTGGTGGCGCTTTCGCTGTGCGAGGCCGGCTACATGGCCGAGATCATCCGGGCCGGCATCAAGTCGGTGCCGTCTGGCCAGTCGGAGGCGGCGAGCGCGCTCGGCATGCCCTACCGCATGATCCTGAAGCGCATCACCTTGCCGCAGGCCATGCGCTTCGTCCTGCCGCCGACCGGCAATGAGGCCATCAACCTCCTGAAGATGACGTCGCTGGTGACGTTCATCGCCGTTGATGATCTATTCTACACCGCGCAGAGCATCTATGCGCGCACCTTCGAGACCATTCCGCTGCTGATCGTGGTCGCCTTCTGGTATCTCGCGGTGGTCAGCATCATGTCGGTGGGGCAGCATTTCCTGGAGCGCCATTTCGGCCGCAGCGATGTCAGACGCGACCCCCTGACGATGCGCACCTTGCGCAACTTGATCAGCCTGCGCGGCGTTGCCCGATGAGTGATGTGAAGTCCGAAAATCGTGCCCGCTTCGGCGTGCCCGCCAACTCCATGGTGTTCGCGCGCGCCGTGCGCAAAACCTATGGCCAGCTTGAAGTTCTCAAAGGTGTCGACCTCGATGTACCGGAGGGATCGGTCGCCTGCATCATCGGCCCGTCGGGATCGGGCAAGAGCACGTTCCTGCGTTGCATCAACCATTTGGAAAAACTCAGCGGCGGCATCCTGCTCGTCGACAGCCAGTTCGTCGGCTACGACCTCCAGGGCGAAAAGCTCTATGAGGTGAAGGACGATCTTCTGTGCCGGCGCCGCGCCGAGATCGGCATGCTGTTCCAGTCGTTCAACCTGTTCTCGCACATGACGGTGATGGAGAACCTGATCGAGGCGCCGACGCAGGTGCGGCGCATTCCAGTCGACCAGGCAAAGACCGAGGCGGAGGTGCTGCTGCGGCGTGTCGGCCTGGCCGACAAGGTCGACCGCTATCCCCGCGAACTGTCCGGGGGCCAGCAGCAGCGTGTCGCGATCGCGCGCGCCCTGGCGATGAAGCCCAAGGTGCTGCTCTTCGACGAGCCGACCTCGGCGCTCGATCCGGAACTGGTCGGCGAAGTCCTGCAGGTTATGCGCGACCTTGCCGAGAGCGGCATGACGATGGTCGTCGTCACCCACGAGGTCGGCTTTGCCCGCGAGATCGGCGACCAGCTCGTGTTCATGGACGGCGGCGTGATCGTCGAACGCGGCGCGCCGCGCGAGATGATCGCCAACCCGGTGTCGCCGCGCACCCGCGAGTTCCTGTCGCGGGTGCTGTAACGAGCGTTAGGGCCACCTCTCAGGCCGCCAACAGCGCCGGGCCTAGCCCCCGTATAATCTTGGCTAGCTCGACGCATTCCCCGTGCCGCGCATTGTTGCGTCGCCAGGCCAGGCAGATCATGCGCTGCGGCATCGGTTCCTGGAACGGCACGATCTTGAGGTCGGGGATGGTGCCGGCGGGGCCGGTCGCCATTTCGGGGATGAGCGTGACGCCGAGCCCGTGCGCCACCATCTGCAGGAGCGTGGTCAGGCTGGTCGCGCCATAGCTTGCCATCGCCACCGGCCGCACATTGCCGCAGACGGCCAGCGCCTGTTCGCGCAGGCAATGGCCTTCTTCCAGCAGCATCAGTCTTTCCAGCGCCGGGCTCTCGGGTGGAACCGGCGGCGAGGCAAAGGCCGGATCGTCCGACGGCACGGCCAGGAAGAACCGGTCGGGAAAGAGCGCCTCGGTGATCAGTCCTGGATGGTCGAGCGGAAGTGCCGCGATGAAGGCGTCGAGTTTTCGCGATGCGGTGTCTTCGACCAGGGAGGTGGTGACCGCCTCGCGCAATTCGAGCAGCAAGGCCGGGAAATGCTTCTTCAGTTCGGGCAAGGCGCGTGGCAGAAGATAGGGCGCGACAGTCGGGATGATGCCCAGCCGGAAGCGTCCCTCCATAGCCGTGCGGCCGCGCCGGGCCGTCGTTTCCACGTCACGTATGTCAGCCAGGATGCGCTCGATACGCGGCAACAGGGCGATCGCCTCGTCCGTCATGCGCACCGACTTGCCGCCGCGTTCGAACAGCCGGCAGTTCAGCCGTTGCTCCATTTCGGCGATCTGCGAGGACAGCGCCGGCTGGCTGACACCGGCAAGTTTCGCCGCACGCCCGAAATGCAGCGTCTGCGCCAGCGCGTCGAAATAATGCATCTGGCGAACTGTCAGTCCGATCATGCGGTCAAGCAGTCCGATCATGCGGTCAAGGCCATCATAAGAAAATCCTATCGAAATAAACAGGAAAGACAATTTGTTTTTATCGACGGTCTGGCCTAGGCTGGAATGGTTCCAGATTGGCGCGGGCCGCTGGCCGCCCCCAAAATCTCGGCAAAAATCAACCTCGGCAAATCAAACCTCGGCAAATTGGAGTGAGAGATGGACGCGAAAACCGACGACAGCAGCGCGGGCAAATGCCCTGTCGCGCATGGATCCGCCGGCCGGACCAACCGTGACTGGTGGCCGAACCAGCTTGACCTTGGGGTTCTCCATCAGCAGTCGAACCTGTCGGACCCGATGGGCGAGGACTTCGACTATGCCAAGGAATTCGCCAGCCTCGATCTCGATGCGGTCATCAAGGACCTGCACCAAGTGATGACGGATTCGCAGGATTGGTGGCCCGCCGACTTCGGCCATTACGGGCCGCTGTTCATCCGCATGGCCTGGCACAGCGCCGGCACCTACCGCATCGGTGATGGCCGCGGCGGTGCCGGAGCCGGCCAGCAGCGTTTCGCGCCGCTCAACAGCTGGCCTGACAACGCCAATCTCGACAAGGCGCGCCGCCTGCTCTGGCCGGTCAAGCAGAAATATGGCCGCAAGATTTCCTGGGCCGACCTGTTGATCCTCACCGGCAACGTCGCGCTGGAATCGATGGGCTTCAAGACCTTCGGCTTTGCCGGCGGCCGCGCCGACGTCTGGGAGCCCGAGCAGGACGTGGACTGGGGTTCGGAAACCAAGTGGCTGGGCGACGAGCGCTACTCGGGCGATCGTGAGCTTCGCGGCCATCTCGGCGCCGTGCAGATGGGCCTGATCTACGTCAATCCGGAAGGGCCGAACGGCAAGCCCGATCCGCTGGCCTCGGCCCGTGATATCCGGGAAACCTTCGCGCGCATGGCGATGAACGACGAAGAAACCGTGGCGCTGATTGCCGGCGGCCACACTTTCGGCAAGACCCACGGCGCCGGCGATGCCTCGCTGGTGGGCGCGGAGCCGGAAGGTGCCGGCATCGAGGCGCAGGGCCTCGGCTGGTCGAGCAAACATGCGTCAGGCATTGCCGGCGACGCCATCACCTCGGGTCTCGAAGTCACCTGGACCACGACGCCGACCAAGTGGAGCAACAACTTCTTCGACAATCTGTTCAATTTCGAATGGGAGCTGACGAAGAGCCCGGCGGGCGCCCATCAGTGGACGCCGAAGGGTGGCGCCGGTGCCGGCACGGTGCCGGATGCGCACAACCCATCGAAGCATCACGCGCCGGCCATGCTGACCACCGACCTCGCGCTGCGGGCCGACCCGGCCTATGAGAAGGTCTCGCGGCGTTTCCATGAACATCCGGATCAGTTCGCCGATGCCTTCGCCCGCGCCTGGTTCAAGCTGACCCATCGCGACATGGGTCCGGCGGTGCGCTATCTCGGCCCGTTGGTGCCCAAGGAAGAGCTGATCTGGCAGGACCCGATCCCGGCGCTCGACCATGAACTGGTCAACGAGCAGGACATCGCATCGCTGAAGGCCAAGATCCTGGCCTCCGGCCTGTCGGTTTCCGAACTGGTCTCGACGGCCTGGGCCTCGGCTTCGACCTTCCGCAACTCCGACAAGCGCGGCGGCGCCAATGGCGCACGCATCCGGCTGGCGCCGCAGAAGGACTGGGAAGTCAATCAGCCGGCCGAACTGTCGAAGGTGCTTGCCAGGCTCGAAGGCATCCAGACGGAGTTCAACACCGCGCAGACCGGCGACAAGAAGGTCTCGCTGGCCGACCTGATCGTGCTCGGCGGTGTCGCCGCGGTCGAGAAGGCCGCCAAGGATGGCGGCAACGACGTGAAGGTGCCGTTCACGCCCGGCCGCATGGATGCATCGCAGGAGCAGACGGACGTCCACTCCTTTGCCGCGCTCGAGCCGAAAGTCGACGGCTTCCGCAACTATGTCAGGGGCAAGCAGCCCATGTCGGTTGAAGCCATGCTGGTCGACCGCGCGCAGTTGCTGGGCCTGACGGCGCCGGAACTGACGGTGCTTGTTGGGGGCTTGCGGGTGCTCGGCGCCAACACCGGGCACTCAAAGCACGGCGTGTTCACCGACAGGCCGGGTAGGCTGACCAACGACTTTTTCGTCAACCTGCTCAGCATGAGCACGGTCTGGGATCCGGCTGCCGGTTCTGTTCCGGGTTCGGAAGAAGTGTACGAAGCGCGCGACCGCAAAACCAAGGCAGTCAGGTGGACCGGCACCCGTGCCGACCTGATCTTCGGTTCGCATGCGCAGCTGCGGGCATTGGCCGAGGTCTACGGATCGGCGGACGCCGGGCAGAAATTCGCCCGGGATTTCGTTGCGGCATGGACCAAGGTGATGAACGCTGACCGCTTTGACATCGCGGCCTGACCCGAGCTTGAGGACCTACGAAAGAGGCGCGGGGCCCCGGCCCCCCCCCCCCGCCTCTTGCATTCAGGCTCTGGAATCAATCCTTCTCGAAGACACGCGCCTTGGCGACGACGCCGGCAATGGCGCCGCCGATCAGCGGTGCGACGATGAACAACCAGAGCTGGCTGAGTGCGGCACCGCCGGTAAACAGCGCCGGGCCGATCGAGCGCGCCGGATTGACCGAGGTACCGGTGACCGGGATCATGGCGAAGTGAATGCCCGCTAGCGTCAGGCCGATGACCAGGCCGGCAAACGCCGTCGAGTGTTTTTCAGCGGTAACGCCAAGGATCACCGTGACGAAGGTGAAGGTGCCGATCAGCTCCCACAGGAACGCCGAGCTCATGCCCCATTTCGTCTCGTCCCAGCCATTGGCGCCGAAGCCGCCGGTATGGCCGCCGGTCTGGCCGGAAACGATGATCCACAACGCCAGCGAGGCGATGATGGCACCGATGATCTGCGCGATCCAATAGGGGATGACGTCCTTGGCCGGCAGCCGGCCAGCCAGGAACACGCCGAGCGTCACCGCCGGATTGAGATGCGCGCCCGAAATCGGGCCGATCGCATAGGCCGCCGCGATGAGGCCGATGCCGAATGCCAGACCGATGCCTTCCTGGCCAAGTGGCAGCGCGCCGCCGAAGCCCCCCGTCACCACGGACGCCGTACCGATGAACACCAACAGAAATGTGCCTAGAACTTCCGCCAGATAAATCTTCATTGCCCTCTCCTCGTGACGATCCGCCGGTCCACGTTTTCCGCGCCGCGAATCATGACGGCAAGAGTATTCCCAACCGAAAAACTTGGAAAGCAGAGCTGTAGCGCCACACGCCGTCCTTCCGGCCGCCAGTTAAGAACATTAGAGATCTTGTATCTACTAGTCCGCCTGCTTCTAACCGCCGCGAAGATTTACCGGTCGGACAGGTTTAGCCGACCATCGCCAGCTTGCGCTCGCGGCGAGGCCGGGCGGGGTTCAATCCGGACGTGAAAGGCTCTAAGAGCAGACCGGATAATGTGCTCGATTGATGGAATGACGAATGCGACTGGGCGGACGGCTGGCTGCGGCCATTGAAGTGCTGGAGGACATTGGTCGGCGTCACCGGCCGGTGGCCGACGCGCTGAAGGATTGGGGCCTGTCCCATCGCTTCGCCGGCGGTGGGGATCGCGCCGCGATCGGCAACATCGTCTACGACGCGCTGCGCCGCAAGCGCTCCGCCGGCTGGTTGCTGGGCGAAGACACGCCGCGTGCCATCGGCTTCGGGGCGCTGCTGCTCGAATGGAGCCAGACGGCGCAGTCGCTCAACGCAGCGCTCGAAGGTGACAAATTCGCGCCGCCGCTGCTGAGCGCCACGGAACTCCAGGCAATGGCGGAACGCCGGCTTGCCGACGCGCCGCCCGCTGTTCGCGCCGACATTCCCGATTGGTGCGAACCGCTTTTCGAGCGGGCCTTCGGCGAGACATGGGTCGAGGAGGGCGCGGCGCTCGCCACACGTCCGCCGCTCGACATCCGGGTCAACACGCTGCAGGCCAATCGCGCCAAGGTGTTGGCCGAACTCGCGCAGACCGGTGCCAGTGCCGCACGGATCGCACCCTACGGCATCCGCATCCCGCCGATCGACGGTGACGGCCGGCATCCGAACGTGCAAGCCGAGCCGGCCTTTCAGAAAGGCTGGTTCGAGGTCCAGGACGAGGGGTCGCAAATTGCGGCGGCGCTTGCCGGCGCGACGGCTGGCATGCAGGTGCTCGATTTCTGCGCCGGCGCAGGCGGCAAGACGCTGGCGTTGTCGGCGGCGATGGACAACCACGGTCAAATCTTCGCTCACGATGCCGAAAAGGCGCGGCTGGCGCCAATCTTCGACCGCATTCGCCGCTCGGAAAACCGCAATGTGCAGGTCACCACCAAGCCGGCCGAGCTTGCCCCATTGACCGGCCACATGGACATCGTGCTGGTCGACGCGCCCTGCACCGGCAGCGGCACCTGGCGGCGGCGTCCCGACGCCAAATGGCGGCTGACGCAGAGACAGCTTGATGCCCGCAAGGGCGAGCAGGCGACGATCCTCGATGCCGCCAGAACCTACGTCAAACCCGGTGGCCTGCTGGTCTACGTAACCTGCTCCGTGTTCGACGAGGAGAACGGTGAACAAATCGCCGCGTTTCGCGAGCGGCACGGCGGCTTTGCCCCGGTCGATCATCGCCAGCTCTGGGACAGCCGTTTTCCCGGCCATCCCGCCGCGATGCGGATCGGTGCCCTGGGTGGCATTTCGCTCTCGCCGGCGCTGAGCGGCACAGACGGATTTTATTTTTGCGCCATGCGCCGGGCGTACTGACGCTGTCGTTGACAGCTTCCCGCAGCGCCCCAATTGCAGATGCGCGGCGTTGCGCCGCCACGGGGTGAGTGCTTGCAAAGATATCTGTCGCTTCTGCTGTTCCTTGTCCTGGTGCTGGGCGGAGGCCTGCTGATCGGTTTCGCCACCTTGCCAGGTGCCTGGTATGCATCGCTGGCCAAGCCTTCCTTCAATCCGCCCAACTGGATTTTCGCGCCTGCCTGGACACTGCTCTATGTGCTGATCGCCGTGGCCGGCTGGCGGACATGGTTGCGGGACCCGGCCGGCACCGCGATGAAGATCTGGGGCGCTCAGCTCGTCCTGAATTTCCTGTGGTCGCCAATCTTCTTCGGCGCAAAAATGATGGGGCCTGCTCTGGTCATCATCGTGCTTCTTCTGGCCGTCATCGCCCTGTTTATCGCAAGCGTCTGGACCCGCGATCGGCTCGCCGCCTGGCTTTTCGTGCCCTACGCGGCGTGGGTGGCGTTCGCCACCTTGCTCAACGCCTCGCTTCTTTGGCTGAACTAGGTGGCGTTCGATGCGGTTTGCTGCAGTGCAGCAAAAGCATTTGCCTGCCGCTCATGCCTCTGCGATAAGCTTTCCCGGCAAACGTGAAGGCAACGGCGATGGCAGCAAAGATCGTACCGGCTCCGGACTATGAGGATCGCGTCAGGGCGTCCTTCGCCCGCCAGCAGGCGATGGCGACGATCGGCGCCGAACTGACATTGGTGACCCCCGGCATCATCGAGATCGAGATGCCTTATTCGGCGGCGCTGACCCAGCAGCATGGGTTCCTGCATGCCGGCGTCATTTCGACGGCGCTGGACTCGGCTTGCGGCTATGCGGCGTTCTCGCTCATGCCGGAGAATTCCGGCGTGCTGACCATCGAATTCAAGGTCAACCTTCTGGCGCCGGGCCGGGGCGAGCGTTTTCTGTTCCGCGGTTCGGTGACCAAACCCGGCCGTACCATCATCGTTGCCGACGGCCAGGCCTATGCCTTCGCCGCCGATGGCGAGGCCAAGCTGATCGCCACCATGACCGGGACGATGATGACGGTGCTAGGCCGCGATGGTATCGCTGGGTGAGTGGCCGGTTCGCCGCGGGCGAATTTAATCGTGCCGGTGGCACGGAGCTGCCGCCGGCAGCGGCCATGCCGTTGGTCATAATGTAGCGCAAGCAGGAGGATCGCCATGGCTGGCAACGTCGTGCGCATTGGCGGCAAGGATGTCCTCTTCGTCATGGCGGCGCGGGCCGAATATGGCCCGCATCTGCAGCGGCTGTTCACGCCGCTGATGACGGGTGTGGGCCCGGTCGAGGCCGGCGTGCGGCTGGGCGCTGAGCTCTCCTGGTTGAAATCGGACAAGGCATTGCCCGATCTGGTGGTATCGCTCGGCTCTGCTGGTAGCCGGACCCTGGAGCAGACCGAAATCTACCAGGCCGTCTCCGTCAGCTATCGCGACATCGATGCCTCGCCGCTGGGCTTCGAAAAAGGCGCGACGCCGTTTCTCGACCTGCCGGTGATCGCACCGTTGCCGTTGCGTATTCCCGAAATCAAGGAGGCGACACTGTCGACCGGCGGCGCCGTCATTACCGGCGCGGCGTACGAAGTGATCGCCGCCGACATGGTCGATATGGAGACCTTCGCCTGCCTGCGCGCCTGTCAGCTTTTCGACATCCCGCTCATCGGGCTGCGCGGCATTTCCGACGGCGCGGCTGATCTCAGGCACGTCGGCGACTGGACCGAATATCTGCACGTCATCGATGAAAAGCTGGCCGACGCCGTCATGCGGCTCGAACAGGCGATTGGTTCGGGCTTGCTCCGGCCGGATTCACCTCGTGACGAGGCGATACCGCTCTGAAAGTCAGGCGACGCAACCCATTGCGCAGACTCGTTTCTTTCTCTAAAGGCTCGCCATGACGACAGCCAATCACACCGACACCGTCCTGATTGTCGATTTCGGCAGCCAGTTTACGCAGCTCATCGCCCGCCGCATCCGCGAGGCCGGCGTGTTTTCCGAGATCGTGCCGTTCCAGTCGGCCGAGGCGGCATTCAAGCGCATCAACCCAAAAGCGGTCATCCTGTCCGGCGGCCCGGCTTCGACGTCCGATATCGGCAGCCCGCGCGCGCCGCAGATCGTCTTCGATGCCGGCGTGCCTGTGCTTGGCATCTGCTATGGCCAGATGGCCATGTGCGTGCAGATGGGTGGCGTCGCCGAAAGCTCCAACCATCGCGAATTCGGCCGCGCCTTTGTCGAGATCGAGAAGGACAGCCCGCTATTCGAGGGCCTGTGGGCCACAGGCCAGCGCCATCAGGTGTGGATGAGTCATGGCGATCGCGTCATCGCCCTGCCGCCTGGCTTCGAGGTGTTCGGCAAATCGGAAAGCTCGCCCTTCGCCATCTTCGGCAATGTCGAACGCAGGATGTACGGCATCATGTTCCACCCCGAGGTGGTGCATACGCCGGATGGTGCGAGGCTGCTCAGGAACTTCGTCCACAACATCGCCGGCATCGAAGGCGACTGGACGATGCGCGCCTATCGCGAGCACGCGGTCGAGGCGATCCGCAAGCAGGTCGGCAAGGGCAAGGTCATCTGCGCGCTGTCGGGCGGCGTGGATTCCTCGGTGGCGGCGCTGCTCATCCACGAGGCGGTCGGCGACCAGCTGACCTGCATCCTCGTCGACCATGGCCTGATGCGCAAGGACGAGGCCGCTGGTGTGGTGGCGATGTTCCGCCAGCACTACAATCTGCCTTTGATCCTGGTCGACGCCTCGGAAAAATTCATCTCTGCGCTGGAAGGCGAGTCCGACCCGGAAAAGAAGCGCAAGACCATTGGCCGGTTGTTCATCGAAGTGTTCGAGGACCAGGCCAAGAAGCTCGGCGGCGCCGATTTCCTGGCGCAAGGCACGCTCTATCCCGACGTGATCGAGAGCGTCTCCTTCACCGGCGGCCCCTCGGTCACCATCAAGTCCCACCACAATGTCGGCGGCCTGCCCGAGCGCATGAACATGCAACTGGTCGAGCCGTTGCGCGAACTGTTCAAGGACGAGGTGAGGGCGCTGGGCAAGGAACTCGGCCTGCCCGAAAGCTTCATCGGACGCCATCCGTTCCCTGGCCCCGGCCTCGCCATCCGCTGCCCGGGCGGCATCACGCGGGAAAAGCTGGAGATCCTGCGCGAGGCCGATGCAATCTATCTCGACGAAATCCGCAAGGCCGGCCTCTATGACGCGATCTGGCAGGCCTTCGCCGTGCTGCTGCCGGTGCAGACTGTCGGCGTCATGGGCGACGGCCGCACCTACGAATTCGTCTGTGCGCTACGCGCCGTGACCTCCGTCGACGGCATGACGGCTGATTTCTATCACTACGACATGGCCTTCCTGGGCGCCGCCGCTACGCGCATCATCAATGAAGTCCGCGGCATCAACCGCGTGGTGTATGACGTCACGTCGAAGCCGCCTGGCACAATCGAGTGGGAATGAGGGAGCGGCAATCGCGTAGTTTCGGCACGTAGGGTCGCCTTTCCAAAACAGTCTGACGGCACTGAAATGTGGCTGTGCGCGGATGCAAAGCGTCCTCTGATCTGTGTAGAGCCTTGGCGTACAAAGGCGTGCAGATAGGCGGGTTTGGACAGATTGCCAGCTCTGAACTCGACCTGGGCCTGTCCAAACGTTGCGTCGGTGTAAGCAGGCGCTATGGACAGCGCTTGCGAAAAGGCGCTCCGCGCGGCCGGCGGTCATTGAGACCCAGTTCGGTGAAACCCAGCTGAACCAGCGCGTCGGTATTTGCAGGCTGAAGAGCAAGGACACGCTTCAGCAACCCGGCGGCTTCTTCGAAATACTGTTCCTGCCGGGCCTTGACGCCTTGCGCATAAAGACTATCGGCCGTTTGTCCATGTGCCGCAGTCGCGCAACCGAGATACAGAACCGCGTATCCGGCAAGTGCGACAAGCCGCTTCTGGTGCATCAGACCTTCCCGCCGCGGCTATGATGGCTTGGTGCGACATTCGTGCCCCGCCCCTTCTCCAGGTTTCTTGCCTTCCGTTGCGGAAACCATGTGCTGAAATTTCAAGGCTATGGCCTAGAATGCTTCAAGTGGGAGAATTTTGTCTTCTACAATATCACCTTAAAATATGTTCAAAAAAATATTATCAGATATGCATATTAGATGACTGAGAGTTATGCTAATGGCGACGGAAATATATACATAGATAATCATGTGTCTTGTCGAGATATATGCGTATGGTTCATATTGTCGCAAATTTTACATAAACATAGACTCGTCGCGGTTTCGTGATAGCCTTGCACTCAAGAATTTTCGGATGTACGTTTGATTTCGGTAAATTAGCCTAAACTGATATATCAGGGGGACAAAATGAACATTTTGTCGAGGTCGGCTTTTTTTGAGGCATTTCAGAAGAGATTAGCCAGCAAAGCAGAGACGCCAATCCCTGGCGTATTTGGTCGGTGGTTGGCGAGTTCGCTGCTGCGGCGCTCGCCGGGGCGAGCCCGACGGCCCAGCAAGACATCAGATCTGCCGAACCTGGCGCTTGAAGCGCTTGAGCCGCGTTATCTGCTGTCGGCCGACATCTTGCCTTTCGCGGTCGACATGAACGACTTGGCCGGCGCCGACTATTCGCTGCGCTATGACAATCTGATCCAGGCGATCCAGATCTATGACAACAAGACGGGTACGCTGGTCGACCAGCGCAACGCGCAAGAGATCGACTATATCGTGGTGCACGGCACCGCTGCCGACGACAAGCTCACCATAGACTTCGGCGAAGACTTCCTGGCGGCGCTCGACGTGCGTTTCGACGGTGGTGCCGGCAACGACACGCTTGCCATGACCGGCGGCAGCTTCGACGCCGTGCGGCTGGCGACCGACACCGGCCTGTCAGGCAGCATTGCCGCGCAAGCCGGGGCGTTGACCCATAGCATTGGCCTGGCAAACGTCGGCGCGGTCGAGGACAATACGACGGCCAGCCAGCGCATTTATGCCGACACTTCCGGGCAAGCGCGGGTGATCTGCATCGGCAGTTCAGATGATTCCAGTGACGGTCTGTCGGTGCTTGACGCTGGAGCATTTAACAATCTGATCACCTACAAATTCACAACTCCGACGGTCTCGTTGACCGTTGACGCGGGCGCGGGCGACGACAGCTTTGTGCTGCGCGAGATCGACCCCGCTCTGGCTGGCAGGGTTGTGTTGAGTGGCGGCGCCGGCAGCGACGCTGTGGTCGGGCCTCCGCAGGACACCGACTGGCATCTCACCGGCGACGGTTCGGGTGATGTTGCTGGGGTGTCCTTCGTTACGGTCGAGAACCTGATCGGTTCCGCTGGCAACGAGGACACCTTTTTTGTTGGTGCTGCTGGAAAATTGAGTGGCGTCATGGCCGGCGGCGATGCCGGCTTCGACAGCATGGTTCTCGACGGCGGCACCTTCGCCTCGGTGAAGTATGTAGCCACTGGGCCGACGTCGGGCACGATCACGCGTGACGGTGTCGTGCTCCGCTATGACGGGCTCGAACCGATCACCGACAACAGTGTCGTTGCGGACCGTGTCATCACGACCAGCAATGCCGACGATGGAGCGACTCTGATCGACAATGGCGCGACACTGACGCTGTCGTCAGGCCTCCTAGGTTCATTCGAGTCGATCACTTTCAACAAGCCCAGCTCCAGCCTGACCATCAATCTCGGCGATGATTCTGGCTTTCCTATTTTTTCAAAGGATACCCTGACCATCAACAATGCGGTGAACCTCGGTTCAACCGCACTCATCATTAACGGCCAGGACGGCAAGGACGAGGTGACGATCTCCGGGACGCTGACTGCCGGCGCAGTTACCGTCAATGCCGAGAAGATCAGCGTTTCCAGCACCATAAATGCCAGTTCGGTGACCCTGACAGCAGCGGCGGCGGACGATGGAAAAATCACGGGTGGCGCGTATCTCGCGACCCCGGAGGCAATCATCGACCTGAGCGGCGCCACGATCATCGTGACGGGCGCGGCTCAATTCACCGCAACCGCGACCGCCAATGTCGAGGCTGAGACTTTCGAAGGTGGGCCGCTCGCGGGTGTCATCGCAACGATCATGCCCGAAGCGCGGGTCAAGTTCAGCAGCACCAATGTGACCGCAGCCAGCCTGTCGGCGTCGAGCACCGTAACCGTCACGCTGACCGCGAAGGACGAATCCGATGCCGGTTCCGACAACGATGAAAAGAAGGATGCGGCGGTTTCCGTCACCGTTCTGATCAGCGACGCGATCACCGAAGTGCTCGCGGGCAGCGTGCTCAGCGTCTCGGGCGCGGTGTCGCTGACTGCGACCAGCAATTTGACGATGACCACCGAGGCCGATGGCGGTAGCGGCGGCAAGGGCGCAAGCGTTGCGGTTTCAGAAGTCAATGCGACGACCCGCGCCAATGTCTCGGGCGGTTCGACGATTGGCGCGAATGCCGGCGATACGCCCAATTCGATCGCGCTCGGCGCAACGCTGACCAGCAATATCACGACGATCGCCAAGTCGACGGCAGGCGGATCGGACCAAAGTGCAAGCGGTGACAACGAATCCGAGCAGCGCCTGAAGGACCCCAATAAGGACGGCATCACGTCTGACAAAGCGACGACCAGCAGCGGCGATATCACCTTTGCTGGCGCGGTGACGGTGTCGGATTATCGGCCGACCACCGAAGCCTTCGTTCAGGCCTCCACCCTCACATCCGGTGGCACGATCACGCTGACCGCGCAATCGACGGACAAGGTGACGGCGACGGCGGACGGCACCAACACGAATTCGTCCTCCAATGGCGCAACCGGCATCGGCGTTGCAGTGGCGCTGAGCATTGCCGACGTCACGACGCGCAGCTATCTCGGCGGCGCCTCGTCGCTGTCGGCGAGTGCGGTGTCATTGAGCGCCACGATTGCGGCCGGCGACAGCTTCATCGCCCAGGCGACCTCCGGCGCCGGCGAAGGCTCCAAGACGCAGGTCGCGGGTTCGCTGGCCATCAATATCGTCATCACCGAGGCTTCCGCCGACGTCGCGGCAAACGCCTCGATCAATCTGAATGGCGCGGATCTGTCGCTCACCGCCCATTCCACCACCAACGTCGTGACCGATGCGGTTCCCGACGACGCGAGCGGCGCCGCAGGCGAACTCGGCATCGGTGGTTCGGTCGCCCTGACCATCGTCGACAATTCCACCTCGGCATCGATCCGCGACAACGCGACCATCGTTGCCGCCGACGCTGTCACCATGACTGCGACCGGCGACCATACAGCTTCGACCACGGCGGAAGCGGGCGCGGAAGGCGGCGATGTTGGCATCGGCGGTGCGGTGGCGATCGACGTCATCGACAACAATACGGAATCGTCCATCGGTTCCGGCAGCGAACTCGACATCACCGGCAATTTGTCGGCCAGCGCCAGCAATCATGGCGTGAGCACGACGCTGGCCGATGGCGATGCCATCGGCTCGACGGCGATCGGCGCGGCGATCGCGCTTGCCTTCGTGGACAACCGTGCGTTCTCGACATCGAACCGCAATCTTCGTTCGAACGGATCGATCAGTCTGTCGGCCGCCAATGACGGTTCCAGCAAGGCGGAGTCGATTGCGAGTGCCGCTGGCGCCGAGAAAGACGAGGACGGCAACACCAAGGCCGACGAGCAACGGGACAAGGAAGTCGGTCTGGCCAACAGCAAGTCGAATGATGGCGACAGCGTCAGCAAGTCGGCCAACAGTTCAGGTGGGAGCGGCGGCGGCGATGTCAGCGTCGCGGCAGCGCTTGCTCTCAATGTCTCGTCGTCACTGGCGGTGGCGTCGATCAATGACGGGCGCACGGTTGTTGCCGGTGAGGGCGCTGGCGTCGGCGAACTCAATTTGCAGTCGTCCAACAATATGGATGCGACGGCGAAAGCCGATGGCACCGCAAAGACGAGCGACAGCGGCACCGCTGTCGGTGTCGCAGTGGCGATCAATATCGCGACGATGCGCAACGAGGCGTCGATTGGGGCTGGCAGCATCATTACGGCCGACGGGGTGAAAGCCGAAGCCAAGATGAAGAACGTCGGCGGTGACGTGACGCATCGTTTCGGCGCCGAGTCGACCTCCGGTGCCAGCGGCGGCGATATTGGCGTGGCCGGTTCGTTCGCGCTGAGCTTCGCCGATATCGACACGCTTGGCGTGATTGGTCTCGACCATGCCGATCAGCCAGCAAGCGGCGCCGCGACGGTTACATTGACCGGCGGCAATGTTCTGCTTACGGCGATCAACACGACCGTAACCACAACGACGGCGACCTCCTCCGGGGCCGGAAGCGGCTCGGGCAGCGTCGGCGTCGGCGCGTCGATTGCGCTCGGCATCGGCTTGAACACCACGTTTGCCGGCATCGAGAACGGCGAGATGGTTGGCGGGACGACAGGCAATTTCACCGTCACCGCGACATCCAATGATACGCTGACGACGACGGCCAAGGCTGGCGCCGAAGGCGCTACCGGCATCGGCGGCGCGATCGCTGTCGCCTATTTCGATAACGATACGGATGCGCACATCGGCACCGGCGGCGGCGCAACGATCACGCTGACGGGCAATTTGGCCGCGCAAGCCTCGCACACCGGCACGGTTCACACGCTTGCCGATGGCGAAGCCGCCGGCAGCAGCGTTGGCGTTGGCGCGTCGATTGCATTGAATATCGGCGAAGTCACCAACGACGCTTTCCTCGGCCGCAATTTCCAGAACGTTGGCACGGTGACGATCACCGCGACCTCGACACTCGACACCAAGGCAGAGTCCAAGGCGAGCTCGAAGGGCCAATCCACCAAGAAGTCCGATGGCACAACGGACAGTGCCAGCTCCGATCAGGAGACGACCAACCAGACCGAGATGGCCAAGAACCAGAGCGGCGGCACCAAGACGCCCTCGCAGAGCGGCGGCAGCAGCCTTGGCCAGGCCGATGGCAACAGCAGTGGGCAGACCGGCAAGGGTACGCAGGGCGGCAACGGCTCCGGTGGCACCAATGTGGCCGCGACGATCGCCGTCAACTTCCTCGACGCGGACAACCAGGCGCAGATCGCCAGCAATGTGACGATCGCCGGTACAGGCGCGATGAAGGTCGAGGCGATCAGCACGACCGACGCGCGGGCATTGGCCACCGCGACGTCCACGAACACCAGTTCCAACACCGGCGTTGCCGCCGCGATCGGCCTCAACATCGTGCTGCTGGACAACAACGCGATGATCGGTTCAAACGCCGATCTGACCGCCGGATTGATCGAGGTCCGCGCCGCGACCGGCAATGGAGAGAAAAACACGTTCCAGGCGCGCGCCCTCTCCGGCGCGGTGTCGAAGAACACTGCGATCGGCGGCTCGGTTGGCGTCAACTATCTCGATGTCAACACGCTGGCATCGGTCGGCGACAATGTCGATCTCGACGCCAACACCGGCAATATCGAGATCGGCGCCGTCAGTCTCAATGAAATGCAGAACCTGGCCGGCGGTGCGGCTTTGAGCACCGGCAGCGGCGGCGGCGGCGTGGGCATCGCGGTCACCGTCAACATCGTCAACGATCTCAACACCAAGGCTCAGACCGGCATCAATCTCGACGCCGAAGCGCAGGGCGCGATCAACGTCACCTCGCATGCCGAACTGCTGCCGATCTCGGAAGACCTGCCGGTCATCGGCTCGTTGGCCGTCACCAGCTTCGCCGCCGGCATCGCCGGTGCGTCCGGCGGCTTTGCCGTCGGCGGTTCGTCCAGCGTCAACGTGATCTTCATGGAGACGCACGCCTCGGTGAACGACAACTCCGACCTCGAGGCCGGAACCGGCATCAAGATCGAGGCAACGGACCTGCTGACCGTGGTCAGCGGGGCGGGTGGCATCGGCCTCACGCTGAACGGCAATGCCGGCGTCGGCATCGGCCTGGACGTGCAGGTGATCACGCGCAACACGAGCGCCTGGATGGGTGGTGGGGCGGATCTGGATACGACTGCCGGCAACATCGTCATCAATGCCGACTCCTTCGACGACATCACTTCGATCGCGGCGACGTTCGGCGGCAGCGCCGGCGGCTCAGCCGGCGTCGCTGCGTCTGTCGGCGTGCTTTACCTCGACACATCGACCCAAGCCTTCGTCGAGGCCGGCAGCACGCTGAACAAATCGCATCTGGGCGCCGGCGGAGATGTCTCCGTGACGGCGACCGGCGACGCGGACGTGTTCCTGCTTGCTGGCGCGGCGGCGTTCGGCCAAAGCGCCGGCATCGGCATTTCCGGAACGGTGTTTGTCCATCTCGACGATGTGAAGGCGGAGCTCTATGGCGACGCCGACGTGGTCACCGGTGGCGCAAACGGCCTCTCCGTATCGGCGAATTCGACCGATGGGGTGCTGATCATCGCCGCCGCCGGCGCGGCTTCCGCGCAGGCGGCGGTCGCCGGTTCGGTCGCCGTGACAGTGCTGACCGAGACAACGACGGCTCGCATCGGCGCAAACAGCAAGGTTTCCGGCCAGACGCTCGCCAACGATCCCGGCGTCTCGGTCTTTGCAAATGACGAAACCGATATCCTGACAATCGCGGGTTCGCTCGCGGTTTCCGCCGGCAGTGCTGGCGTTGGCGCCGGCGTCAATGTGTCGACGCTTACAAAGACGACGACTGCATCGATCGAAGCGGGCGCCGACATCGACGTCGACGGCAATGTGACGGTCGAGGCAACCGGCAACGAGGACATAGGTTCGTTCTCCGTGGCCGCGGGCGCGTCCAGCGGCGCGGGCGTCACACTGACGGCCGATGTCTTCGTGCTGAACCTGAAGACCCGCGCCTTCATCGGATCGGATCCGCTGGCGCCGATCGTCGGCCTGACGGATGTGCGGGCACGCGGCAGCGTACTCGTCCAGGCAATCGACGAGACCGAGATGGACCTGATCGTTGGCGGCGTGGCGATCGGCGGCAGCGCCGGTGTCGGCGTCGCGGCCGGCGTTGCTGTTGTCGACAAGGTGACTGATGCCTTCATCGGCGCAGGCGCACGCGTCACCGGCGAGGGCCACGGCACTGTCGCGGCGAGAACCGGCCGCTACACCGTCGACTATGCGGGCAGCCAGGCTATGTCGAGCTTCGACCCGCAGGGCGGCAACAAGCCGACCGCCAGCAGCCTGGAGGCTGGTACGCCGTCGGGCCTCACCCAGTTCAAGAACCTCGACCAGGAGGGTGGCGACGACGTCCAGCAGGATCCGGGCTTGACCCAGAACCGGGTTGCGACCGCGTCGGTCGACACCGGTTTCCGTGGCGTGGCTGTCTCGGCCTCGGCGAAGGATGATGTCGAGACTTTTGCAATTTCCGTCGGCGGCGGCGGTTCGGTCGGCGTGGCTGTCGGTGCGGCGGTCAACGTCGTCGATACCAAGACGAAGGCGTTTATCGGGGCCGATGCCCAGATCAACCAGGACATGGCCGGCCCCGGAAATGCAGGACAATCCGTCCTGGTTGCGGCGGCGAGCGACTTCAGCCATGTCGGTGTCGGGGCCGGTGCGGCCTTCGGCGGCGCGGGCGCGGGCGCGCCCGGCGTCGACGTGTCGGTGATCAAGGTTGACACGTTCGCGACGATCAATGACGGCGCGGATGTGAAGGCGAACAATGATGTTGCGGTGATCGCCACGTCCAAGGAAAAAGTCATCGTCGTCTCCGCCGGCCTTGCCTTCAGCGGCACGGTCAGCCTGGCGGGCGGTGTCTCGGTGCTGTCGTTCGACACCGAGACCTATGCCCGCGTCGGCGCCAACGCGACGATTGTCGCCGGCGGCGACGTCGCCGTCATGGCCAAGGACGATTCCGAGGTGGTGGTGGTCGCCGGTGCGGTCGCTATCGGCCTGTCGGGCGGCGGTGCCGCCGGATCGGTCGCGGTCGTCAATGTCGACAAGCTCACCGAAGCGACGATCGGCGACAATGCCAGTATCGACGCGTCCGGCAACGGCACCGGCATCGGCGGCGTGCTGACCGGCACGATCGTCGGCGGCAGCAATCCGAGCGGCTTCGGCACGGCCGAGGCGCATGGCGTCATCGTTCAGGCGGAATCCTCGGAAGAGGTCACCAACGTTACAGTCGCCGGTGCCGCCGGCCTTTACGTCGGTCTGGCCGGCTCCGTCACCGTGACGCTGCTCAATTCCGACACCAAGGCGCTGATCGGCGTCGGCGCCGACATCAATCAGGGCGCTGCAGATTACCTCGCCCACCCAGGCACGGTGTCGGGTGCACAAGGCGTCTATGTCAACGCGGCCAACGAGGTCCGGGTCACGTCCTTCGCGGGCGCTCTCGGCGCCGGTTTCGTCGGTCTGGCCGGCGGCATCGACTTCGGCAGCATCAAGAACGATACGGTTGCCGCGATCAACGCCAACGCCATGGTGCGGGCGCGCGGTGACGTCTCGGTCAATGCGGTCGCAATCAAGGTTCTGCGTGGGTTCGCCTTCAGCGGCGGCGTCGGCGTCGCCGGGCTCGGCGCGTCCATATCGGTCTGGTCGATCGGCGAGGCGTTCACCGACTCCTACGAGGACAACCAGGGTGGCAGCGGCAACGCGACGAAGGACGACGGAAGCTCCAAGACCGCCAATGACGAGGCCGGCGAACAGGCCGACGGTGGCGTCGCAGGCATCACTGGGGAATTGGGCCGCTTCGGCAGCGGCGCCAACAGCAACACGGCCGACTCACGGGTCAAGGCCGGTGTTGAAGGCGCCCGCGACAAGGTCGGCGCCAACGCACTGACCTCAGGCGCCCTGACCAACAAGCTGACCGCCGCCGTCACCGACGAGCGCGGCACCACCGCCTCCGTCGAAGGCGGTGCGACGGTCGAGGCTGGTCACGACATCGTCGTGAACGCGCGTGAACAGATGAAAGCCAACATCCTGGTCGGCAGCCTGGGCGCCGGTCTTGTCGGCCTGGGCGCATCGATTTCCGTCGTCAATGTCTCGGGCCAGGTGAGAGCGAAGGCCGGCGGAAACCTCAAGGCTGGCAATGCCATCCGCGTTGAAAGCCATTTCGGCCAGAATATCGATGTCACGACCGTCGCCTTGCAGGCCGGTTTCGTCGGCCTCGGTGCATCGGTCGCGGTGGTCAACGATACCAGCCGCGTTCAGGCCGGCTTGCTCGACAACGCAGTGGTCAACGGCGCGGCCAGCCTTACGGTCTCGGCGAGCAGCAACCAGACGTTTGACGTGCTGACGACCGGCATACAAGCCGGCGCGGTGGCCGTCGGTGCGTCCTACAGCGACGTCACCATCGGCGATGACGACGACAACACCAAGGAAGTCCTGGCTACGATCGGCGCGGGCAGTCAGATTGGGCAGATCGACGCTGTCGGGGCCATCACGGTCCATGCGGACTCGACGATCAACGTGGATTCCGACACCTTCGCGCTGGCTGCCGGGCTCGGCGCGCTGACCTTCAATTTCGCTTTCGTCGATGTTCAGCCGAATGTAGAGGCATCGGTTGGCAGCAGCGCCAACATCAACGCGACGGGCCTCCTCACGGTCGAGGCGTGGACGCTGCACGATGCGACCGGCGACATATTCGCACTTTCGGTCGGCGCACTGGCGGCCGGCACCAGCCTGGCGACAGTCAATGTCGTCCCGACGGTGGCCGCATTGATCGGGGGCAATTCGACGATTCACGCTGGCGGCATCGTCATGCTGTCGTCGCACAATTACGATGGCGAGACGGCGACCGACCGCGGGGCGAAGGCCTTTGCGGAGGCCTCCGGCGGTGGCTTGTTCAGCGGCCAGGGCTCGGTGCCGACCGCGAGGTCCAATGCGGTTGCCAACACTACGATCGGCGCCGGCGGCGCATTCACCATCACCGGTGACATCAACATCAAGTCGCGCATTCGCAACTATGCCGTCGCCAATGCCGAGGCCAATTCGTTCGGGGCGGCTGCGGTCGGTGCTTCGTTGGCTGAAGCCGAGGCCAATGGCCAGAGCAACGCCGCGATGAACGCCAACATCGTCTCGGTTACCGACATCATGATCGAAGCGCTTGCCGTAAATGGTGCGCTTGCCGTAGCCGAAACAGCCGGCGGAGGCCTTCTGGCAGGGATCACCGTCAATCGCGCGACCGCGACCGCGAGCCCGTCTTCGGTAAGCGCCTCGATCGGCAACAACACGTCGATCCAATCGGCACGCAATGTGCGGCTCAAGGCCCAGGCCCAGACGGAAGGCGACTCGAAAGTAGTCGGGTCCACAATAGGCGGCATAGCCGCGGTTGGGGACGCCGATTCGGAAACCCATGTTAACCCGACGGTCGCGAGTTCAATCGGCGCCGGCGTGGTGATCAACGCGACCGGCGATATCCTGGTCGAAGCCTCCGCCTCGCCGATCCCCGGCGAGCAACCGACCTACGAAATCGTCGATGTCGACGGCACCGCCAACACGATCACCGTGAACGGGCATGGACTGGTGACCGGCGATACGGTCGAATATGATGCCGGAAGCGGCGGTGCCGTTATTCCCGGCCTCAAGTGGCCGGATCCGGCCGATCCGGCGGTGAACCGTCAGTACAGCGTGATCAATGTCGTCAATGCAGGCGTGACAGATCCCAACACGCTCTATTTCGGCTCCGTCTTCAACGCCGCCGACATCGATCCAAACACCGAGATCATCGAGTTCGCGGGTGGCCATAATTTCCTGAGCGGCGATGCCGTCCGCTACTATCCGGGACCGGACGAGACAGTCGACAGCTTTGGGCTGACCGAGGGCAACCTCTATTATGTGCTGGTTATCGACGGGTCACACATCAAGCTGGTGAACAGCTTCGACAAGGCGGTCAACCCGCAGAATTACCTCAAGAATTTCCAGCCGGACGATGTCTCGGGCAACAGCATAACCATCGCCGGGCATGGCTTCGTCAACGGCACGGCGGTGACCTACGAGGCACCGGACGCGCGCACCTTCGTCAGTCGTCAGGTCGACGTCAATTCGAGCAGCCTCAATCCCGACGGATCGCCGATCGCCGATGCCAACGCCGACAACATCCGTTTCTTCGACGATAACGGAAATGCGCTGGCGCACGGTTTCGCCGAGGGCGAGCACGTTGTCTACGACGTCAAGAATGCGAGCGGAGGAACCGGTCTGGCGATCGGCGGCCTGGTCGACGGCCAGACCTATCGCGTGCATGTCGTCAACTCCTCGACGATCCAGCTCAAGCGTAACGACGCTATCACCGAACAGGTGCAATTCATTCGCAATGCCGCTGGCGACCAGATCAAGCGAACTGACGGCCTCAACTGGGCCGACAACGGCTTTGGAAACGGCACGTTGTTCATCAGCGGCGGCCTCGTCAATTCCGGCACGTACACGATCGTCGGCGTGTCCGGTGATACGCTGACCCTTCTTGAGAAGAACATCGTCACAGCAGGTACGCTGACGAGGGACTTCGATCAGCCGATCATCGCGCTGAACCCGAACAAGGGTCTCAGCGCCAATCCGGCGCTCAATGTCGGCTCCAGCGATACGCATTCGCTGGTCAATGCCAAGAATCTGCCGATCGGCGGGCTCGAAGACGGCAAGACCTACTATGTGCGCGGCGTCAGCGGCGTCGGCGACAACACGTTCGAACTGTGGAATGCGCCGAGCGGCGGCAGTCAGATCGTTCTGACGCCGACGGCAATTGCTGGCCCCTACGGCAATCACAGCCTTACTGCGCTTGCGGTCGACATCTCGGCAGCCGGCGACAGCGAGCAGCAACTGCGCATCGACATCAATGACAGCGCCACATCGGCGGCGCCGGGCCAGTTCCTGTTCGGTCCGGGCGAAGTTCCGCTCAGCGAAATCGCACCGCAATCGGGCGACGGCGTATCGTCAGCTTACTCGAAGGGGTCCGGCGGCGGGTTCGTTGGAGTCAACGGCAATGATGCCGACGTTTTCAGCAGTCCGAATGTCTCGGCGACGATCTCCGCGACGCAGATCACGACGGTGGGCGACGTGACTGTCAGCGCGTCGGCGACGACCAATACGTCCAGCTACGCGGTCAACGGCACGGGCGGCTTCGTCGCTGTCGGTGATGCCGACGCGAGTAGCTTCCAGGACATCACGAGCACGGCGACGATCAGTGATGGCACGCGCATCGTGGCGGGCAAGAACTTCACGCTTGCCTCGGCAAGCAATGCCATTGCCAGCGCCTCCTCGCAGGCGAGCGCTGGCGGTGCGGTCGGCCTGGCCGACCCGAGCACCGATGTCCGCATCGAATACAATACGGTTTCGACAATCGGCTCCAACGCCATCGTTCTGGCCGGTCAGCTGGCCAAGGCCACGGCGAATGCATCCGTCGATGTGACGGCCAAGTCGACCGGCTCCGGCATCGGCTTCGGCGGTGACGGCGACGCCGTCACGCATGTCAATATTGGCTCCCCGGACGCCGATCCGGACGCCGACCAGGCCGACGCGATCGTCTCGCTGGCGGCCAATGCCGTGCTCAGCGCGCGGCGCACCTCCCTTGCGGCACGGGTCGACAACTTCCATGTCTTCTCCGGCAGCGACGGGCGCGGCGCCGGATTCTATGGCGAAGGCGAGGCCGAAAGCACGATCACGGCACGGCCGGATGCGCAGGTGCGGATCAATGTGGGCGCCGACCTGACGGGTTGGGAAGGCGTCGACCTGATCACCCGCTACGACAATGTCAACACGCATGCGAAATCCTATGCCCGGTCGACCGGCCTGTTCGGCTTCGTCGATTCCGACGCGCATAACGACACCGACGTCTCGTCCGAGATTTTCGGTGCGGCAGGCGCATTGGTGACAGCCGGTCCGCGCGACAACGGCGATGCCGTGCTTGGACATCCGGATTATCCGCAGGAACCTGGAAGCTCGGCCGAGCACCTGGCCTTGTTTGCCTCGACCGTGAACGGCTCGATCTCGCAGACAGATGACGCCGATGACAGCAAGCGCTCGCTCGCCGCCGGCGGATCGAGCGGCAGCAGCCCAGATGACAGACCGCAATCGATCAATTTCAGCTCCGACGTGCTGATCCTTTCCGGCCGTTCACCCGAACTGGTCGTCAAGCAACTGAACATCGGCCTCGACGGCCAGATCGATGTCGCGGTCGAAGTGTCGGTCAACGACACCGCAGGCGGCGGCAGTGCGACCGAAGGCCAAGGCAACACGATCCAGAGCGACGACATTGTCGTCAACAACATCGTTAATCCGGGTCCCGGCGACGTCGTGTTCGACTCGAACTCGATGATCGGCGCCGGCGGTACCTGGACGTTCCGTGATACGTTGCAGCGCGTGTCGATCCGCAACGAGTCCGACAAGGACATCATTATCAACAATATCGATGTCGTCACCGACGAGCAGCCACTGGCATGGCTCAATCCGTCGCAGAGTGTGACACTGACCTTCAACGTGGTGCGCGAAGTCGCGCCGACGCTGATTGAAATCACCGACACCGGTGGCCATTCAGACATTTACATCAACGGCACGATCGACAACCCGATCGGCACGACGTCGATCGTCAATACTGACGGATCGGTGTTCGCCACCAACGATCGCGGCGTCCCGGGCAGTGATGGCCGCCAGTCGCTGATCCGTACCCACATCCTGAACATTCGCGCCGACGAAAACATCGGCGCGACCGGTGCACGGGTGAATATCGACATCGTCGACAGCTCCGGCCTGCCGCTCGGCATAGGCTTCGACACCGGCCGTGTCGCTGGCTTGACTAACCAGATATTCCTTGGAGTCGAGAACCGTTTCTACACCGGCCAGCTGGTGCGCTACGATGCCGTGACCACGACCATCGGCGGGCTCATCGACGGCGGCTACTACTACGTCATCGCTTCGCCCGATGGGCAGAGCGTCAAGTTGGCGACCACGCTGGCAAACGCGATGGCCGGTACGGCCATCGATCTGGCGCCGGCAGGCGCGCTGACCGATCTGCACAGCCTGATTTCGGCTGAAACCTTCACCGCCGACGCGCTCGGCGACATCAGCCTCGACCTCAAGGCGCTGTTGCGCGAGGCGCCGGCCGGCGGCTTCTACATCGTCGAGATCGACCGGATCAACGCCGGCAATACGGCGGATGTGCTGCTGCAAGCCAGCCTTGAACAGTTCGGCGACGGTCTGTCAGGCGGCCTGCTGGTCAAGGCGCCGGCGTTGCCCGCCGGCGGACAGACCTACTACAATTTCTTCCGGCCGGATGCAGGCGCAATTCCGTCGCTGAGCCGCGGCGTCTTCGCCACCGGCAACACGGAGATTGCGTCGACCTATGATTTCCGAGGCCTCGACCCGGTAACCGGCCTGCGCACGCTGGCCGGGGTGCAGGCAGGCTCGGTCGTTGCGGGCGGTGACATCATCGTCGCGGCAGCCAATCCGGCGCCCACGGCGACCACCGTCAACGTACTTGGCATCACCGAGATCGCCGGCAATGGCGACATCGACGTGCTGACCAATGGCTATATCGCGCTGACGGAAAAGACCGGTGACATGCGCATCGAGCGCATTCGCTCCAATGCCTCGGATGTGCTTTTGTATTCGCCGCGGCGCATCCTCGATGCGCGCGATGACAACGGCAACCCGGCCTTGGTCGAGGCCGATGTCTCCGGTCGCAACATCACCATGGCCTCTGGAGTGGGGCTGTTTAATCCGACCCATTTCCAAGTGGCCGCCCAGGTGCTCAGCCCCACACTGCTTGACATCAATTCCCCCTTGGGCGGCATTGGTGAACCGAGCAACTTCCTCGAGATCAACGTTGACAACCGCAATGGCGTCGGCGGACTTGGTGTGCTGCGCGCCTTCGATACCAGCGCGGATTCGACGTTAGGCATCTTCCTCGACGAAGTCGTCGGTGACATGCATGTTCACACCGTGCACACGATCCGCGATGTGTCGCTAAGGACCGTCGCAGGCTCGATCCTGGATTCACGCAACAACGGCGCGGGCGACGACTTTGCCAACGTGATGGGTCAGACCATCGACCTGGACGCCAATGGCAATGGCTCCATCGGCGCTTTTGCCAACGACCTCGAGATCGATTCATCACGCGGTTCCAGCGATGACGACGTCGCACTTGAAGCCGGCACCCACATTTACCTAACCGAAGCGCCGGAGGCTCCCGGCGGCACCGCCGGCAATCTGCGGCTGGTGTTGGCTCACGCCTACGATGGCGATATCCGCATCACTGTGCGCGAGACCTCGGTTCAGGGCGAGAACCTCGACCTGCTGCACAGTGGCAGCGCCCGCTTTGCCGAAGACGGCGCGACCTTCCCGACCTTCCAGCCCGATGCGCCACGTGCGATCGCACACGGCCAGATCTTCGCCGAAAAGGGTTCCGTGCTGCTGCGCGTCGGCGATAACGTGACGCTCGATTCCAACAGCGAGACGCTGGCGGCCAAGAGCATCGACATCTATGGCGACGTGTCGGCGACCAACGACGTCATCCATGCGCTCGTCAATCTGGATGTCGCCTTCGGCACCGTGATGGTGCTGCGTGGCCGCATCATCGCCAACGCAACCGTGGTGCCTGGCAACAAGACGATCGGCGCGCCGGTTGGCTCGGCAACGCCGACATTGACGGCGAACTCGGTCACCGGACCGACCGTGCTGACCCGAATCTTCGGCAACACGGATGTCGACACGATCAACTTCGGCGACGCCTCGGGTGCCGGCGGCACCAACACGCAGGGCAGCGCCGGCTATGTCTTCCTCGGCTCGAAGACGCGCGCCTATGGCAGTCAGAACCTCAATGTGAACAACGTCGATGGCGAAGACCGTTTCCGCGTCTACTACCTCCAGGATACCGCGACGCAAACCTCTCCGAACATGCAGACGGCGGCCGAGCATACGCTCACGCTTGACGGCGTGTCGGGCTCCGATCTCTATGAGATCTACACGCTTGGCTCCAACAATCCGGGGCAGGGCACCGCAGGCACCGACTTCCAGCGCAATTACGTCATCAACATCCTGGACAGCGGGCGCTCCATCGACGGTGTCGATGAACTGACCATCTTCGGCTACGATTCGTCGCAGAACGGTCTGGTCGGCGGCAACAAGCCGATCGACGACATCTTCCTGCTGCGCGGCGCCAACTATCTGCCGCACGAAGCCGCCGACCGTCCGGCCTACGTCGCCATGGTCTACGGACAGCCAAAGACCTATGCCGACACGATCGAGGACAACGAGCCCTCGAACGAGGTCGCGCGCATCAATTACGACACCGCGCTGAATGGCCGGATCACCATCGAGGGGCAGGGCGGCAACGACAATTTCTACTCCGACGACACCACGGCGATTGTTTCGCTGCAGGGCGGCGCCGGCGACGATTCCTTCAACATCGGCCAGATATTCGGCACCAAGCGCACCGGCGATGCGGAAAACGGCGTCACGCCGTTCTTCGGCGGCGGCTTGCTCGACCAGGACGTGTTCCCCGACATGGTGGCCACCACACGCGGCTGGCTGAGCCCCGGCATCAGTGCGCCGATGGTGGCGCAGGGCGGCACCGGCAACGACGAATTCCGGGTCTATGCCAACCAGGCCGAACTGCGGCTCGAAGGCGACGACAACAACGACCTGTTCATCGTCCGCGCGTTCGCCATCGCGGCGGTCGCCAATCAGGACTGGAACGGTGACGGCACGATCGACCAGGACGACCTGCCGGCGGTTACGCTCGACACCAACGGCGATGGCGTGATCAACTTCGCCGACGCTGACTCGACGCCTCACGACTATACCGACGACGTCATCGTGCTCGACGATTTTGGCGTTGCCAAGCCGATCATCGGGCTAGGCTTCTCTGTCGCGCGCGCCCCGGACATCCGCGCCGGCGGCGGCGAGGACGAAGTGCAATACAACGTCAACGCGCCGGTCTCGGTCGACGGCGGCACCGGCTTCGACAAGCTGGTTATCCTCGGCACGGAATTCGCCGACGATTTCGCCATCACCGAAAAGGGCATCTTCGGCGCCGGCGTCAATGTTCGCTACACCACGATCGAAGTGGTCGAGGTCGACGGACTTGAAGGCGATGACGAATTCTTCGTTCAATCGACGGCTTTCGGCGTAGCCTATCGCGTTATCGGCGGTCTGGGTTCCGATACGATCAATGTCACGGGCGATGTCACGGAAGACATCATCACGCGCGAACTCGAAGGCGCCTCCGGCGCTGTTGACCACCTCGTCACCTCGGGCGATCCACTATACGATGGCGTGCTTGTCGACGGCTTCGACTATCACGTGGCGGGTCCGCAGGAGGGCATCGTCCGCATCGACGAAACGGATGGCTTCACCGCTGTTCGGGAAGGCGGACCGCGCAATGTCGACAGCTACACCGTCAGGCTGGCGGTGGCGCCGCTGGCCGGCCAGATCGTCTATATGACGATCTCGGCGGCACGTTCGCCGCAACAGGAAGAAGACGGCACGCTGATCAATCCGGCACCGTTGCCGAATGGCATCGGCGACACGATCTGGCTTTCGAAGCTGGATCCCGGCCTCGTCGGAACCGACGGCGAATTCCAGCATGTCATCACCATCAACGGCGTTGCGACGATCATCAACGATCGCTCGATCGTGCTGGCCTTCGACAGCACCAACTGGAACACGGCCCAGAACGTGTACCTTTATGCGCCCGACGATTTGCGCGCCGAGGGCGACCGGGTGGTCGTCGTACAGCACAGCGTCATCTCCGACACCAGCGGTGTCGCGCCGGCACTGCTGGCCGCGGCCTATCCGAACGGCGATCCCTTCGACGCGGCGGACGTACGCAACGTCGAGGTCGACCTGCGTGACAACGACACGCCCGGAATCTATGTCACCGAAGTGACGCCCGGCACGAACACCGAGGATGGCCGCTCGCTGGTCATCGAAGGCAATGCCACGACCAAACTGAATGACGAACTCCTGGTGCAACTCGCCAAGGCGCCCGACGCGGGCGACACGATCGTCGTCAAGCTGTACGTCAATGAGTTCAGCGACGAAAACATCATGATCTACGATGTCGACGATCCGAACGGTCTCGACAATCGCATGTTCAAGGGTGCCGACGGCTACTGGCGCATCACTTTCGACAGCGGCAACTGGGACGATGCGGTGCGCGTCGGCATCGAAGCGCGCGACGACATCCCGCGTGAGGACCCGCACACAGCGGCGATCTTCTTCCAGCTCGACCAGGCGCTGACAGTCGACGCCAACCACAACTACGTGTTCCCGAACCTGCGCTCAGGCCCGGGCTATGTCGACATCGACGTGATCGACAATGACAGCGCCGGCGCGGTTGTGCTGGAGAGTGAAGGCAATACGCTGCTCAACGGCGATGGATCGGACACCGACGACTATACGATCCGGCTGACCAAGGCGCCGTCGACCAACGTCAACGTCGCGGTCCTGACGGACGGTCTGGCGGATGTCGTTAGTGTCAATGGCGTCGCGGTCACGCCCGGCTCCGGATACGGCATCATTGGCGGCCTCAGGCCTACGCAGATATTCGACGGCAATCTTGTCTTCTCCAACGAAGGTGGCTTGGGCAAGATCACGCGTGGCACCGGTGCCGATCTCGGCAGCTTCGTCGATGAAGGCTTCTTCGTCGGCCAGCAGATACGCATCGGCAATGCCGGCGCCGGCAGCGGCGACTATTTCATCACCTCGATCGATGCGGATGGAAAGTTCTTCAAGGTCGACAGGCTGTTGGCAGCGACAGGCGCGAAGGACGACGTTATCCTGTCCGATCTGGCGCGGGACGGTGAGTACACCGGCAACATCCGCTTTGAGATGGTCATGGAGGAAGGTCTCCCGACCTACCGGATCACCATCGCCGGACTAGGCGAAAAGGATGATGGCTGGCTGTCATTCGGTTTCCTCGAAGGGCAGTGGATCCGCCTGTTCGATACGGCCGACAATTTGATCGGCGACTTCAAGATCGCGATCATCCGCGGTGACAACGACACCAAGGACACCACGATCCAGATCACCGGCACCAATGTCGCGCAGATCCTGCCGCATCTCGGCAACACGCTGAACGATGTGCGCGTGGTTCGCACTGCGGCCGTGGCCGTGTTCACGCCGGCCAACTATTACCAGCAGCAGACGGTCGAGCTGCGCGCCGACACCGAATATGAAGTGCCGATCACCCGCGAAGGCGTCAAGGTCTTCCCGGTTTCCGGCCATTACCTGTCCAAGCTGCGCGGACCCTTGGCTGTCGAGGGCGGCGTCACCGGCGCCGACCGTTCACTCGAGAACGGCCTCAAGCTGCCTGGCGAAGCCGACGACTTCCTGATCGCGATCGGCCAGCAGCCGCCGGAATCGCAACAGATCGACGTGCTGAACATCTTCAACGACACCAGCAAGGAAGATGTCGGCGGCGTGATGACGGCGACGACGCTCACCGGCTTCAACATGGCCGACAATCTAAGCCTGGGGCTCGGTGTGACCGGCGATCCGACTTTCGGTGAATCCGGTTTCTTCCCGGGTGGCATCAGCTTCGGACGCATCAGCGTCGACCAGAACGGCGATTTCGGCACCGACAGCACCAAGAGCACCATTGAGGTGGTCAACCTGATGCTCGGGGAAGGCAACGACAAGCTCGTCATCTCGGGCACGCTCAATCCCGCACCGCCGGTGCAGGTGACGAGCACGTTCGACATAACGCCATCTGGCGTCAATGGCGGCACCATCGTGCGCACCGGGTTCGATTGGAAAGCGATGGGCTTCCTCGTCGGCCAGACGGTGAAGATCGATAACCTGCCGGGCATCTGGACGATCGTCGCTATCAATGACGCGCTGATCAATCCGGCCAATCCGGCCGAAGGCGCGGATCCCAACGACAACTCGATCCTGGTTCTGAGCGGACCGAGCCTCGCCAGCGTGGCGGATGGGGCGCACACCGTCACGGCCTTCGACAAGGATGTGATCACGCTTAACAAGCCGGTGGATGTGGCCACGACGACAGCGGGCGGGATCATCACGCGGACCGACGGCGGCAACTGGGCCGGCTTTGCGGTCGGAGACTTCATCTCGATCAACCAGGACTTCGCGAAGGGCGAGTATCAGATCGTGGCGATCGCGGGCGCTGTCATGCGCGTCATAGGCGGACAACTCGCGCCGGTCTCGGAAGCACCGCGCACCATCAATCGCATCAACCCGGTGACCAATGCGGTGCTGCAGACCGTGGTGGCCGAAGTCGATGTCGAGCCGACCTATACCGGCGGCATCGTCACGCGCCACGACAACGTCAAATGGGCCGCTGAAGGCTACCTCGCCGGACATCTGGTGACGATGGTCGATGCCAACGGCAAGCGTGACTTCCGCATCATCGAGATATCGGAAGACGGCTTCTCGCTTACGCTCGAAGGCGCGCCGCTCGCGACGCAAAACGGCGCGGTGAAGAGCTTCTACGTGCAAGGCCAGCATGGCGGGCTGACGCTCGTTCATGGCGGCGGCAACATGTATCTGGAAAGCACCGGCCCGATAAACATCGCCGCCGGAACCGGTGGACAGATCATCGTCACCCGTCAGGACGGCCGCGACTGGTCGGAGGACCGCTATCAGGTTGGCCAGGTGATCCAGCTTGCGGGCGAAACCTATACGCGCACCATTCTGGCGATCTCCGATGCAACGCTACCGGCGCCGAGCAACTCCGCGCTGACATGGGGTGACGGCAGCAGGCTGGTGCTCAGCGCACCGAACACACGCACCGGCCAGCCAGCCGGCACGGTGCTCGCGCCCAACGCGTTCAACAGCTATGCCGAGCGTTCACTGCACGTCGCGGAGCCGCGCGCCATCACCGGCACGGCGACCGTCAACATCGCCACCAACAGCCTGACACGCAGTGCCGGCAGCTGGCTGGCGGATGGCTTCTATGTGGGCCAGAAAGTGCGACTGAGCGGATTTGCCGGCACGTTCACCATCCAGGCGCTCACTGCGAGCGTGATAACGCTGCAGAGTGTTGCGCTGACGCCGAAAGCCGGTGTTGCGATGACCGTCTCCGGTGTCGACATAACGCTGGACGGTGGCACGCGTGTCGGTGGCGACCATATTATCGTCACCGGCGGCGCCGGGCCGAACTCGCCACTGGTCATCTATGGCGACACCAGCCAGGACGGAATCTGGTATTCCGGCCAGGCGCACAATGTCTTGGGTATGGAATTCGGCGAGAAGCCGTTCGATCCGTTCCCGCAACTGCAGGACGGCGAGAACGAGGATGACGAGTGGGTGTTCCCGCTCGCCAATCCCTACAAGCTCGCCGGCAACGACATCATCGACGCCAGCGCCTTGTTCGCCGGCACGCCGTCGGCAAACCTGCCGAGCGTCGGCCTGACGATCTATGGCGGTGCGGGCAACGATACGATCTACGGCAGCCAGGCTGGCGATCACCTCGCCGGCGGTTCCGGCGATGACCTGATCATCGGCAATCGCGGCGTGGATCACATCTATGGCGATAGCGGCGTCAACGTGAACATCTTCACGCGCCAGCTGTTCATCGACACGGTCGACAACAGTCCGTTGCCTTCGGCCAATCCGAATGCCGACACCAACGGCACGACGATCAAGCCGGTCAAGTCGTCGGTTCGTGACCTGATGAATGCAGGCGACGACGTGATCTTCGGCGATGGCGCCTCACATCTCGGCTATGGGCCGAGTTCGGTCGCGGCTGCCGGCGTGCTCGGCGACTTCGACGACATCATCTTCGCCGATCATGGTGTGATAGAAATGTTCGTCGACGATCCGAACCTGCCGTCGACCTTGAAGCAGCGCATCCAGACGACCGAGCTGGTGTTGGTCACCGGCATCAAATCGGCCGAACTGCAGAATGGCGGCGACGACGTTGTGTTCGGCGGCCTCGACCGCGACGTCATCGTCGGCGGCGCCGGGCATGATCTGCTCGATGGCGACCAGCAGGACGACCGCGTCTTTGGCGACAACGTCTACCTGTCGCGCCAGGGCGGCGCTGACGGCAATCTGCTTGATGACACGTTCAGCCTGCGCTTCCAGACGCTGGCCGGAACGTTGATGTACAGCCGTACAGACCGGCCGATGCCGGCCGGCCTCGGCACGGTCAATGCCGACAACAGCGGCCTGCTGCTGGTCGACGGCATCGCGCGGCGGTATCGCGATCCGGACGGTGCTCCGTGGTGGAGCGAGTACTCGGTCGATTACGCGGCGCTGCACACTTTCGCCTTCGACGAGGGTACGGCCGGCGTCGGCAGCTTCGGCAACGACTACATCGCCGGCAGCGAAGGCCATGACGAACTGTTCGGTCAGCTCGGCCATGACGTCGTGCAGGGCGATGGCGGCATCGAGCTTGCCTTTGCCGGCACCTCGCATGTCGGCGCATCGCGCACATCCGCCGGCGTCACCGATCCGATCGGTCCGCTCACGGTGATCGCCTCCTTCGCGGCGGCGACAGACGGCCAAGATTATATCGAAGGCGGTGGCGGCGACGACCAGATATTCGGCGGCCTCGGCCAGGATGATCTGATCGGCGGTTCCTCGTCCTTCTTCAGCCTCACGGATCCGAATACGCGGCCTGACGGAGACGATTACATTTTTGGCGGCGCCGGCATCGAGATCGACCGCAATGACGACAATTTGCCAAATGACGGCACGCTCGCCAATTCGCGCTTTGCTCGCGATGCCGACTCCATGATCGGTGACAACGGCAACATCGTGCGGATCGTCGGCGTCAATCACACCGACATCAATCCGAACGGCACGGTTGGGCAGCAGCTTTATGTCCAATACAATTACGACGTGAACGACCCGGCGCGTGCCGGTGGCGAACGCCTCGTCGTGCGTGGCATCCATCTGCTCGACTACACGCCGGGCGGCCCGGACTTCCGTCCAGACCTGTTCTCCAAAACCAACCCGAACAATCCTGCCTATCGCAACGAGTTCGGCCTATGGGCCAAGCAGGACATCGGTGGCCATGACGAGTTCCATGGCGAGACCGGGGACGACACCGCCTATGGCGGCGGCGGCCATGACCGGATCTTCGGCGATGCCGAGAACGACGATCTGATCGGCGGCTGGGGCAATGACTGGATCTCAGGTGGTACCGGTGAGGACGGCATCCTGGGTGACGACGGCCGCATCTTCACCAGCCGCAACAGCGCGACCTACGGCGAAAGCCTGTTCGGCGTGCTGCCATTGCTGGCGACCGATCCGGATACGCGCACCAGCCAGGGCGATGTGCTCAACGAGTTCATCTACACGCCCGGACAGGTGCAGACGGAGACGATCAATGTCGGCGGCAAGATGAAGAAGGCGGTCGACCTGACCCCTTACAATCTGACGCCGAACGCGCAGGGCGGCGACAATCCGCTGTTCGACGCCAATGTCGTCGACGACATCATTTTCGGCGGCCAGGGTGACGACTTCATCCATGGCGGTTCCGGCGACGATGCGGTCGGCGGCGGCGAAGCTCTGCCAGATTCCTACACGCAGCTCTTCGATGCGGCGGGCAATGTCGTCGGCATCGTGCGCACCGACTTCTCGCGGCCATGGAACCCTGGCGACGTGCTGCGGTTCGGTCCCGACAGCGATCCGTGGAACGCACCGAAGCCTGTGCAGAGCCGGCTCGGCGAGTTCTTCCTCTATGACGAGTACGATCCGCGCCGGACAATCATGTTCAACGACGATGGTTCGGTATGGAAGGCCGGCCCGGCACCTACCACGCGCCAGTATTTCCTCAACCTCGTCGACAATGAAGGGCCGCTGGTCAACGGTGCGATCGCTTTTGCGCCGAACGGCACACCGACGGCGTTTGCGCAACGCAATACCGATGGCAACGATGCGGTCTTCGGTGACCTGGGCAATGACTGGATCGTTGGTGGCACCGGCCGCGACCATATCTATGGCGGCTGGGGCAACGACCTCATGAACGCCGACGATGTACTCTCGACCAACAACTGGCTGAACGACCAGCCGGAGACGCACCCAATGTATGAGGACCGCGTTTTCGGTGGGGCCGGGCTCGACATCCTGATCGGCAACACCGGTGGCGATCGCCTGATCGATTGGGTCGGGGAGTACAACAGCTACCTGGTGCCGTTCGCACCGTTCGGCATCGCGACGGTAAGCCGCCAGGTGCCGCCGCAACTGTTCGACTTCCTCTATGCGCAGGCATTCAGCGACGGCGTCGACATCACCCGCACCGCTGACACTGGCAGCATCAACGGAGACGACAAGTACAGCCACGTCCATATGTTCATGGGCGGCGTGGAAGGTGAAATCGGCCTGATCACCCAGAAGGATCATGGCTTCTGGCAGGATCAGACCGGCGGTCCGACGGATCCCCAGGCCGGCAACATCCCGGGCGGCAAGCGAGACGTGCTGCGCACGGCTGACTTCAATGATGGCAATGCTAAGGTCGTGGCAGTCGACGAGGGCAATTTCGCCATCACCAGCGGCAAGCTCACCGTTCAGTCGGCAAGCACCTGGGATCAGGCAGCCGCGGTTCTCTATCTCGACGCCTATACGCCGATCTACTACGAGATCGCGGCGACCTTGACGGCCGACAAGCCGACCGGCGGCTGGAAGGCCAACTCCTACATCATCTTCGACTATTATTCGCCGACGGATTTCAAATATGCCGGCATCAACATCTCGAACGATCAGATCGAGATGGGTTACCGCGACGCCAGCGGCTGGCATCAGTTGGTCAAGTCCAACAAGCCGGTGCAACTCAAAGCGAACCAGGCTTACGATGTCCTGCTCGCAGTCAACGGCACGAACGTGAGTTTGACCGTGGCCGGCGTGAATTGGTTCAGCTACACCTTCGCGCCGCGCATCGTCGATGGCCAGCCGGTGGCGCTGAACAAGGGCCTCGTCGGTGTCGGCAACAGCGGCTCGAAGGGTACGGTGGACAACTTCCGTGTCCAGGTCTTGCCGCCGCAGATCACGCTCGATTACGCAGCCGAGTTCAACGGGCCGCCGACCTATCCGATGTCGAAGACCGCGGCTCAAGGCTGGACGCTCTCGGGCGGCAGGCTCAATGCGGCAGCCGGCGCCGGCACCAATCTGCTGGATGTCGGCCCGGCGATCGGGGCGGACGCCTATCTGGAACTGACGGCGAGGTTGAAGACCGCCGGAACCGGTGGCATCGTCTTCGACTACTACGGCGCCAACAACTACAAGTTCGTCACCCTGGATGTGGTCGGCCAGAAGGTTTTGGTCGGACACGTGACGTCGAAGGGCGGCACGGTGATCGATCAGAGCTTCGCGCGCACGCTGAGTTCAACGACGGACTATGACGTCCAGTTGACCATACGGGGTGCTGCCCTTTCGATCGCCGTCAACGGCGCATTCGTCGGCAGTTATGGCTTCAATGCAGCCGTTGCCGATGGCGAGTTCGGTCTGGTGACAGGCAATGCAGGGGCGTCTTTCGACCGGCTGCAGATTCGCACCAACGCGTCGGCGTTCAGCACCAGCTCCAATCAGCTGGCGCTCGCTTCGCTCGGCCAGGCCGCGGACACGGTAACGGCGGTCGGCATCGATCAGGCCAAGACGATGCTGGCGCAGGCGGTGGCGATCTGGTCGGGCAGCGGCCAACTCGACGCGGCACAACTTGCCAAGCTGTCGAACCTGGATGTCCAGATCACCGATCTGCCTGGCTCGGCGCTGGCACAATCGGTGTTCGGCGCGGTGCTGATCGACCGCAACGCGGCCGGACAGGGCTGGTTCGTCGACCTGTCGCCTCTCGACAGCAGCGAATTCCAGCTCGATGCCTCCGGGCACCTGACGGCGTTGCCGGGCGGCGCCGCCGATGGACGGATGGACCTTCTGTCGGTGCTGATCCACGAAATCGGTCATCAGGCGGGCTTGGATCACGATGAGGGCGAGGCGGGCGTGATGTCGGCTGAGTTGGCCGCCGGCGAGCGCCGACTGCCGGAGGCCGGATCTGCCGGTCAGCTGACTGACACGCAGCTCTTCCATGATGGCCTGGGCGTCTTTGTCGGCGCGCAGGAGCATGGATTACTCCAGAGCGCTGGTATCGCGCCGGCCGAAGCGGTTGGTGAGGTCTCGACGATACCGAGCGCAAGACCTTCCCGCAGTGCGGCGGCGGCGCATTCCAGGTCTGACGCCGATGCAAGTGCCAAGACCGACGATATCGTGCTGACCGGGGCTCCTTCTGGCCTGCAGCCAAGCGGTCCGCTCAACTGGGTGTTTGACGAGGCCAGCGGAACCTTTGTTGCCGCACAAGGTCGGCAGCAGGACCGTCCGCACGATGCAGCGCCCGACGCGGATCAGGACGATGGCGACGCAACTTCGGACGACCTCAATGGTCTCGCCGAATGGAGCAACCGCAAGGGTTTGCTGTCGCGCCTGTCCAGTCTGTTTGGAGTGCGATGAGACAATGATGGCGGCGCAGTTCACACATTTCGCGAACTGCGCGCGCCGCTTCGAAACGGGTGTCCATGGCCGATAGCATCCTTGAAGGTGATACCCACAGGATGCTGGATGATGCCGGCATCGTCAGCTACAGTGTTCTGGACCAGGCGCTGTGGACACGCTTCCGTGCGGCCGGAACGTCGGATGAGTTCATCGGTGCATGGCTGGGCCTTCTGTGCCGCCAGATTGCCGATGCCTCGGCAGCAGCCCTGGTGCTCGGGGAAGCCGATACCGGGCCTTATGTGCTGGCCGCTGCATGGCCGAACTCACAGTCGCCGGTCAGTGGACTTCTCGCCGCCGCCGAGATGGCCACGGGAAAGCGTCAGGGCGTCAGTGTATCGGGTCCGGCGGACAACACACAGATCATCGCGTCACCCATCCTCATCGACGGGCATCTGTTCGGAGCCTGTGCCGTTGCCGTGAAGCGAAACGACGCTGCCTTCACCGACATCATGCGCAAGATCCAGTGGGCTTGCGGCTGGGTGGAGGTGCATCTGCGCCGTGGCATGAGCGATCAGAGCGAACAGGCCGCGCAGCGCAGCCGCTTTGCGTTCGATATGTTGGCGGCGGTGATCGAGAAGAAGCGGTACAAGGGCGCTTGCACCGCCCTCGTCACCGAACTTGCCATGCGGCTGAACTGCGACCCGGTCGCCGTCGGCGTGATGCGCCGCCGCTGGACGCGCGTTGCGGCGGTGTCGCATTCGGCGGCATTCGACGGCAAGGTCAGCTTCATGCGCGACATCGCGGCGGCGATGGACGAGGCAATCGACCAGCGCGCCGTGGTCGTCGCGCCACCGCGCCAGGGTCAGGAATATCGGGTCAGCATCGCGCACGAAGCCTTGACACGCCAGTACAAGAACGGCGCTGCCCTGACCGTGCCGCTGCAGAGCAACGGCACGATAACGGGCGCGCTCACCTTCCTGCGGCCCGCCGACGCGAGCTTTGACCAGGAGACGATCTATCTTTGCGATGCAGTCGCGGCCGTGGTCGGACCGGTGCTCGAGGAAAAACGCCGTAACGACCGGACGATCTTCACCAAGGCGATCGAAGCGGGCTGGATCCAGATCAAGAGGCTGCTTGGCCCGCGCTTTATCGGGCGCAAGATTGCGACGCTGGCCGCGGTGGCGATAGCGGCCTATCTGAGCGTCGCCACTTCGCCCTATGCGGTAACTGCGCCTGCTGTCATTCGAGGTTCGGTGCAGCGAACCATCGTTGCCCCATTCAGCGGCTATGTCCTGTCGGAATTCGCCAAGGCAGGCGAAACGGTGCGCAAGGATCAGGTGCTGGCGCAGCTTGACGATCAGGATCTGAATTTCGAGCGGCTGCGGCTGGTCACCACCAAGGCTCAGAAGGAAACGGAATTTGACCGCGCGCTGGCGCGTGGCGAGCGTGCCGAAAGCCAGATCATCGAGGCTCAGATCAAGCAGGCGGACGCGCAGCTGTCGCTGATTGACGAACAGCTGCGGCGCACCCGGCTGGTGGCGCCGTTTGATGGATTCATTGTCTCCGGCGATCTGTCGCAGTCGGTCGGCGCGGCGGTCGAGCGTGGCCAGGAATTGTTTCACATCGCGCCGCTCGATTCTTACCGCGTTGTCCTGGAAGTCGACGAAAGCGACATCGACGACATCAAGATCGGCCAAACCGGCCAGTTGCGGGTCAGCGCGTTGCCGAGGGAACCGCTGCCATACAAGATTGAACAGATCACGTCTGTCTCGCGACAGGGCAACGGCCGCAACTCGTTCATGGTCGAAGCTTCGCTCGCCGGATCCCTCGAGCGGCTGCGCCCCGGCATGGAGGGCGTCAGCAAGACCCATGTGGATGAACGGCTGCTGTTCTTCGTCTACACCCAGAAGATGATCGACTGGCTGCGCCTGACCCTCTGGCGCTGGGCGGGCTGACCATGGACGGGAGCTATTTCAGTTCGTCTTGGTATCGCGTCGCGCAATTGAAGCCCCGGCTGCGGAGCCAAGTGAGCATCCACCGCACGATCTTCCGTAACCAGGTCTGGTATGTAATGCAGGATCGGACCTCAGGCCGCTTCCATCGCTTCACGCCGGAGGCCTATTTTATCATCAGCCTGATGACCGGCCGGCGGACCATGCAAGAAGTGTGGGACAGCGCCTGCGAACGCCTCCACGAAAAGATCATAACACAAGACGCGGTGATCCGCCTTTTGGGGCAGCTTCACGCCTCGGATGTGCTGTTTGGCGACATTCCACCCGACATTGAGGAAATCGCCGACCGCGCCAGCAAACAGCACAACCGTAAACTTCTGTCGAAATTCGCAAATCCGCTGGCTATTCGCGTCGGGCTGTTCGATCCGAACGAGTTCCTGAACGCGACCTATCCGCTGGTGCGGCCGTTCCTATCCTGGTTGGGCGGCATCGCTTTCCTCGCGCTGGTTGGCTATTCGATTTTCCTTGCTGCGATGAATTGGCAGGCGCTGACCGGCGACGTGACTGACAGGGTTCTCTCGGCCGAGAATATTGTCCTGATCCTGATCGCCTACCCCTTTATCAAGACCTTGCATGAACTGGGGCATGCCTACGCCGTCAAACGTTGGGGCGGCGAAGTGCACGAGATCGGCGTGATGCTGCTCGTATTCATGCCGGTGCCCTACGTCGACGCGTCGGAGAGCCTGGCATTCCGGGACAAGTGGCAGCGCGCCCTGGTGGGTGCGGCAGGCATTGTCGTCGAGGGGTTGTTGGCCTGTCTGGCGCTGATCGTCTGGCTGAACGCCGAGGCCGGATTGGTGCGCGCCTTCGCATTCAACGTGATGCTCATCGGCGGCGTCTCGACCTTGCTGTTCAATGGCAATCCACTGCTGCGCTTCGACGGCTATTACGTCCTGAGCGACATTCTCGAGATACCGAACCTTGGTCAGCGCGCGACCAAATATCTCGGCTATCTGGTTCAGCACTATCTGTTCGGTATCGAAAGCGCCGAAACGCCGGCAACCGCACAGGGCGAAGAGTTCTGGCTGTTCAGCTACGGCGTCACGTCATTCTTCTACCGGATCGGCGTCATGGTGGCGATCGTCACGTTGGTCAGCCAGCGTTACTTTGTCGTCGGCATGATGATGGCTGGGTGGGCGCTGGTGCTGATGGTTGGCGTGCCGCTGGCGCGCCAATTGTGGTTCCTGTTCACGAGCCCATCCCTGAGAAAAACGAGGGGGAGGGCCTTCGCCGTCGTTGCAGCCAGCCTCGCACTGGTAGCCTTGCCGTTCTTTGTCATCCCGCTACCCTACGCGACCGCCGCGCAGGGAGTCGTCTGGCTGCCGGGCGACGGCGTCGTCAATGCCGGTGTCGATGGCGTTGTGGCGGAAATTGTCGCGACGCCCGGCGCCCGGATTGAGCGAGGCGCCCCGATCTTGCGGCTGGAAGACCCTATGCTGGAGGCGCGGACCGTCCTGCTGGATTTGAGGGTCGGGGAGCTTGAGCGCCGCCTCGAAAAGCTCGACGTCTCGGACAAGGTCAACGCCAAAGTGGTGGCCGAAGAACTCAGGCTGGCGCGCGCCGACCTGGTCCTGGCCCGCGACCGTGCCGAGGCGCTGACAGTCCGGGCTCAGGCAAGTGGAACGCTGATCGTTCCCTCTTCAAATGATCTCGAAGGCAAGTTTGTGCGCCGTGGCGAGACGCTGGCCTATGTGACGCGGTTCGACCAGCCGACATTGCGCGCCGTGATCCCGGAGGGCGACGCCGACCTGGTTCGCAACCATACGGAGTTCGTCGACGTGCGCTTCGTCGAAGACCTGTCGGTTTCCCATTCCGCCAAGATCATACGCGAAGTGCCGTCGTTGACCGCGACTTTGCCGAACGCCGCATTGAGCACGGTGGGCGGTGGCCAGTTCTCACTCGATCCGACCGATCATGCGCAGAAGCGGGTGCTTGCCAATTTGATGCATCTGGAACTGGCGCTGGCCAATCCAAGCAAGATCGACCGCATTGGCGGGCGAATCTACGTCCGTTTTTTTCACGGCAATGTCCCGCTTTACGAACGGACCTATCGCTGGATCAGACAGGTTTTCCTGCGGGTCTACAAGGTATGACCTGCGCTACCGGAGGAGTTAATATTTGGATTAAGTTAACTAGATCGCCTGATGAGTGCACCAAAAAATTCGATAAATTGTTTACTTATACAAATAAACGAGAGACAATACTTCGGATTCAGTGCCGATATATAATGTATAAACGACGATTGGCCGTTTTAACCTCGAGGAGAGTTCTCATGACTGTTCAACTTCTTTTCTACCAAGACACAAAGCCGGTGACCTCAGACCGCCACAGAGATGTTTCAATCAAGGCGGGTCACTCCTACAGCTTCGCCCGAAACGTGAATTCGGTACCGGTGACGGCTGTCGAATTCGCGCAGGCAGCGGCGGAGTACCCGATCGTTTTCGCGGGCACCGAACACTCGATCATGCCGGCGGTCATTCTCGGCGTGAAGCAGACCGAAAACCTTTATGTCGACGATGCCGGCAACTGGAGCGGCAAGTATGTTCCGGCGTTCGTTCGGCGCTATCCGTTTGTTTTCTCTTCCGATGCCGGCGGCCGAACGTTCATCCTCAACATCGACGAGAGCTTTGAAGGCATCAACCGGGAGGGCCGCGGCGAGCGCCTGTTCGACAGCGACGGACAGCAGACGCGCTACCTGAAAGAGGTGCTTGGCTTCCTTCAGGATTATCAATCGCGCTTTCAGCGCACCAAGCAATATTGCGATCGTCTTAAGTCGCTCGGGTTGCTGCAGCCGATGCAGGCGCAGTTCAATTTGAACAGCGGCGAGCGTCATTCTCTGGCCGGCTTCATGACGGTCGACCGGGAGAAGCTGAAGGCAATCGATGTCGCCGACCTGCAAGCCTTGTTCGGAAATGACGAATTGGAGTGCACCTATCTTCACCTCCACTCCTTGCGGCACTTCGCCAACATGCTGGAGCGGATGCCTGCCCCGGCCCTGGACGTGGAGGACAAACCGGAACCGGCACCAGAGGCCGCCAAAGCGAAACGGGAAAACGGCAAATCGCCGGCGCACAAAGGCGGTGGACGAAGCGCGGATGCCGGGCTGCAGGCCGAGGCCGAGGATAGTGGGCAGCAGGCTTGACCAGGTGACGACCGGGATATCACTCGAGCGTAGTGGAGTAGGAGCTTGACTGCGGCCGGGCAACCGGCCGGCGTCTTGCTTCCCGCCCTCGATCTCGGCGCCGAGCGGGAAGACCCGGCGCCGAAATTCCTCGACTGGCTGGATCAGTGGCTGGTCGGCGTGACCTCGCCGCTACGGGAGCGAGCGAGGCTCAGGCGGATGTATCGCGCACTGCCTCGCATCGAGGTCCTGGGGCGTGACTATGCGGCCATAACCGAAGTTGAGCTTCTCGAGCGGGTCGCGGCGTTCCGCGGGGTGATGCGTCGCGGCGGCCTCACCCAGGCGAACATCGAACGATGCTTCGCGATCGTGCGCGAGATATCCTGGCGCAAGCTCGGACTGCGCCACCACAACGTTCAAATTCTGGGCGGCCTCGCAATGCTTGACGGGCGGGTGGCGGAAATGGCGACCGGCGAAGGAAAGACGATCACCGCCGGTCTCGCCGCATCGGCAGCGGCGCTGGCTGGCACGCCGGTTCACGTCATAACCGTGAACGACTATCTGGCGGAACGCGACCTTGCGACGCTCAAGCCCGTCTATGACTTTCTCGGCCTGACCACGGGCCTGATCCAGAGTGGCGACAGGGCAGGGCGGCCACGAATCTATGCGTCGGACATTGTTTATGCGAGCAACAAAGAGGTTACGTTCGACTACCTGCGCGATCGCATGGCGCTTGGCCAAAGAACCGGGCTGCTGCACCGCAAGCTCAGCGGCTTCGGCCAGGTCGGCAATGAGAATTCGCAAACGGTCATGCGCGGTCTGCACCTGGCAATCGTCGACGAAGCCGACAGCGCGCTGGTCGATGAGGCGCGTACGCCACTGATCATCTCCCAAGAAAGCAACTCCGTCGACGAACGCGACTGGGCGGAAAAGACGTTTCGTCTGGTCGAGGACCTTCAGCAGGATGTCGACTATTTGCTGTTGCCGGACCGGCGCCGTATCGAATTGACGGAAGCAGGCAAGGACAGGCTCTGGACGCGCGCTGAGGCGGCCGACGGATTCTGGCGCAACCGCATCCGACGCGAGGAATCGGCCAGGCAAGCACTCTCCGCCTTGCTGCTTTTCCGACGCGGCGAACACTATCTGGTCGCCGACGAGACAGTCCAGATCGTCGACGAATTCACCGGACGCATCATGGCCGACCGCACCTGGAGCGATGGCCTTCATCAGTTGATCGAATTCAAGGAGGGCTGCAAGGTGACGCCGCGCAAACGCACCGCCGCGCGGATCACCTATCAGCGCTTCTTTCGTCGCTATCTGCGCCTCGCCGGCATGTCCGGCACAGCCTACGAGGTCAAAGGCGAACTGGGCGCCGTCTACGGGCTGTCGGTTCTCGCCGTGCCGACCCATGTGCCGCCCCGGCGCGCGAAGCTCGCGCCAATTGTATGTGCGACGCGCGAGGAGAAATGGAACCGCATCGTGCAGGAGGTTGAGACGATGCGGACCCTCGGACGGCCGGTACTGATCGGCACGCGTTCGGTCTCGGCGTCGCAGGAACTCAGCGCGTGTCTCGACCGCGCCCGCATCGAGCATGCCGTGCTGAATGCCGAACAGAGCGCGGACGAGGCGAATGTCATTGCGGGCGCGGGTCGTGTCGGAACGGTGACGGTCGCGACCAACATGGCCGGGCGCGGCGTGGACATCAAGGTCGATCCAGAGGCGCTGGCAATGGGAGGGCTTCATGTCGTGCTGAGCGAGCGCCATGATGCCCGTCGGATCGACCGGCAGATGGAGGGGCGGACGGCGCGCAAGGGAGACCGGGGGTCAACGCGGGCCATTCTTTCGCTGGAGGATCCGATCCTCGATCTCGCGCCGCCACGCCTTGTCGAGTGGGCCAGCCGGCGTCAAGGCTGGTTCAGGCGCCGCGCCGCGCTTGCGCTGTTTCGGGTGGCGCAGATGCGCGCCGAACGCGCGCACGCATCGGAGCGCAAGGACCTTCTCGATCAGGACCGGCGGCTGGGTGTGCTGCTCGCCTTCTCCGGCAAATCCGAATAGACTTGGGCTGGCGGCTGGAGAGGCCGCGGCGGGCAGGGAGCCACGTTAAATGCTGCGAGCTATCTTCTCCATAGGCACCGTGTTTCTGGCTGGCGCAACTCATGCAGCGGCGTTCGATTGCGTCGTCAACCCTTCGATCGTGGTGGGTGTAGGCAGCCCTGTACCTGGCCTTCTGGAGGAGGTACTGATCGATCGTGGCGACATCGTCAAGAAGGGTCAAATCCTGGCCCGGATGAATGCAAGCACCGAGCTGTCAACGGTTGACTTGATGTCCGAACAGGCGGCCAACACGTCAGAAATCGAGGCTCAGCAGGCACGCTATCAACTGGCCTTAAGCCGCATGGACCGCTCCAAGCGGTTGGCCAGTCTGAACGTCGCCTCGAAGGATGCCGTCGAGGAAGCGGTCGCGCAAATGGAGGTTTCCAAGCGCGAAGTGGCCCTCGCCGAAACGCGCAAGCGCATTCTCGAACTCGAACTCGCTCGAGCAAAAACGGTGCTGGGCCAGAAGATTATCTTCAGCCCGATCGACGGTATTGTGATGGAGCGCAAGCTATATGCCGGGGAATACCTCGACCAGAACGGGAAACTGGCCACGATCGCACAGCTCGACCCGTTGAGCGTAGAAGCCTTCGTCGCCGACAGCGAATACAGCAAGTTCAGCGTCGGCCTCGCCGTCAAGGTGACCGTCAGCGAGCCGCGCGATGAAGTCCAGGTCGGCACGGTTCAGGTGATCGACAGGGTGCTGGACGCTGCCAGCAGGACGTTCGGCGTGCGCATCATGCTGCCCAATGCCGGCAACCGTTTGCCCGCCGGCCAGCGATGCAAGGTCGAATTCGACACCAAATCGAACTGAAGCGCCCCTACCGCAGCCGAAGCCTACCGCTGTCGCGCATCCGGCCAGCGGGAAAGTTTCTGATTATTGTCCATAAAAAACAATAAAATCAATAGAGTAGCCGCGTCTATAAGCCTGCCCGTGATCATTGATTTCCAACGAAAATACCTTTGTTGGAGTGGTGACGGTACTTTCGAAGCTCTATGGTGCCGCCCTCGGACTCCGCCAGGAGCAAAAAATCGCCCGATTGGTCCCGATAGTTGGTGCAACCTCAAATATTTTTGCGGCGATTTTCGCTTTAAAATCAAAAGCGTAACATTTTGGCGGCCTATAGGTCGGCGTTGCGCGTCACAAATAAGAAAAACCGAGATAGATCAATGACCTACTTGGGTTAGAAACAATCGAGTGGGAGTGAAGGAGCGGCAATCGCGTAGATTCGGCGGCGATTTTCGCCATCGAGAATTGTTCTCGTGTCGTGTCTCACTTTCGCTGAACTGGTATTCTTCATCTCCAATCTGGCAAGTCCGATCTGCCCAAGTCCCTTACGAGGTAGAGACCTTTAAGAAGGGGGGGCTACGGCGTAAAACGGCGTGCACAAAGGCAAGATCTGCTTCGCGCCTTGTCATCCTTGGAGTGATCTGCGTTGGAGCGTGAAAATTCCGGATGTCCGGCTCGCCCGTGGCAGCGATCAAGGTCCAGCGTTAGTGCGCTGGCGGGCTCTCGTTACGCTGCCCCGCATCTTCTGCCGCGCTGGCTCATATCAGGCGTGCGCTAGTTCGATCTCACAAGCCGATCCGGGTGGCTGCAGCTCCTTCATGTTGAATATTAACCGTTCGCCCAAGTTGGACGTTGACGCTTCCTCCCCAGTAGAGTTAATAATCTCCTAATATAAGCATTGTCTAAAATCTCTTGATCGGAAACCGGCGATTTAGGCGATGCAATTGGGTTGGGAGACGCAGCGCTGCGACAACGCCGTCGCAGCCGCCATCATGCGATCATCATCCGCTAGCTCCAGCCGGCACCTGCTTGTCCGGCAGGCTCGCTGATGATGCGCCGCACTCGCTTTCAACCCAGCTGCGTGGCGACTTTGGGATCGGTGCTCGGACAGAGCGTGGTCGTACAGGACTATCAACAAACAGGCGTTGGGGCGTCTGCTACAGAAACAGGGGTTGAAAATGGCTACTCAGGTCACCGGTGCCGGCGGCACCACGGCGTCATTCTCCAATACACCGCAGGCAAAGGACGACACCTTCCTCTATTCGGAAGATGCAACCGGGGTCCTTGTCCTGAACGTTTTGGCGAATGATCTGGGTGGCGCAGCCAAACAGCTCTACTCCATCGACAACTCAATCCCAGAGAGCGGGTTGACGGCAACGAAAACGCCATCGCCAATAGACCTGCTCACGCGCGACACCACATACTCCAACGACAGTGCCGGCCTTGCCGGAACCACCGACACGAGTTTGCTTGGAGCGCGTATTTGGATGGCCAGCGATGGCACAATCCACTACGACACGGCGAGTATCGCTGGGCAGCTACAGGCACTTTCTGCGGGTGAGGTTCTCGTCGATAAGGTGACCTACGCTATTCAACTCGGCAACGGCACGCTGAGCTGGGCCACTGCCACCGTTCAGTTCACCGGCACGAATGACAAGCCCGATATCCATCTGGTGACGACCGACAGCGCGGCCGCGTCGCTGATCGAGACGAACTCGGCTCTGACGAAGAGCGGCACGCTGACTGTGAACGACGCTGACGTCTCCGACACAGTAACCGCAAGTGTCGCCTCAGTGTCGCTCGCCGGTACCCTTGGCGGCCTGAACAGCGCCGCCGTCATCGGCATGATGACGGTTTCACCGACCTCGCTGACGGCTAACCCTGGCGAAACCAACAATCTGGGCTGGACCTTCAATTCGGCGCCACAAGCCTTCGACTTCCTGGCTGTCGGCGAGACGCTGACGCTCACCTACACGATCAAGGCCGACGACGGCCATACAGGCACCGACATGCAGACGGTGACGATCACCATCAACGGCACCAATGACGCGCCGGACATCACCGTTGGCGCCGGCGACAGCGCTACAGCCTCGCTGACCGAGACCAATGCAGCCCTGATGAAGAGCGGCACCCTGACGGTGAACGATGCCGACCTCTCCGATACGGTGACTCCTAGCGTGACCTCAGTCTCGCTAGCCGGCACAACGGGCGGTCTGAACAGCGCCGCGGTGCTCGGCATGCTGACGGCGTCGCCGGCCTCGCTTGCCGCCAATCCGACCGACACGCACAATCTGAATTGGTCGTTCAACTCGACACCGCAAGCCTTCGACTTCCTTGCCCAAGGCGAGACTCTGACGCTCACCTACACGATCAAGGCCGACGACGGCCATACCGGCACCGACACGCAGACGGTGACGGTGACCATCACCGGCACCAACGATGCCGCGACGGTGAGCTCGGACGCGAAGTCGGTGAGCGAAGGCGACACGGCTGCGGCGCTGAACACCAGCGGCCAGCTGACGATCACCGACCCCGACACGGGTGAGGCCCATGTCGTGGCGCAGACCAATGCGCCCGGCATCTATGGCGACTTCTCGATCGACGCCAACGGCGCCTGGACCTACGCCGGCAACGGCGCGCACAACGAACTGATCGCGGGCCAGATCGTGACCGACACCTTCACGGTGACGAGCCAGGACGGCACGGCGACGGGCACGGTGACGGTGACCATCACCGGCACCAACGATGCCGCGACGGTGAGCTCGGACGCGAAGTCGGTGAGCGAAGGCGACACGGCTGCGGCGCTGAACACCAGCGGCCAGCTGACGATCACCGACCCCGACACGGGTGAGGCCCATGTCGTGGCGCAGACCAATGCGCCCGGCATCTATGGCGACTTCTCGATCGACGCCAACGGCGCCTGGAC